>JAHIRQ010000092.1 GCA_018818645.1 Bacillota bacterium | reverse complement strand
TGAAAGTTGATGAGCATAGCAACAAAGATAACTGCTCCATCTGTGAAATACATAGCTGTTGAAAATGGGATGTTTAAATATTTATTTAAGATGCGTTGCACGACATCGATACCACCTGTCGTTCCATTGTTTCTAACGACAATACCAAGTCCTGCACCAATAAATAAACCTCCAAAGGTTGCACCTATTAAGAGTGGACTTTCAACCATATGTCTCATAAAGAAGTTGGAGTCAATTGTTTTTTCTAGGATAAAAATTAAGGTTGGGGAAAGCAGTGTTGCATAGACTGTTTTATAGAAAAAAACTTTTCCGAGAAATAAACCTCCTATGATTAGCAAAATGATATTTGCGATATACATAAATAAACTTACTGGTATTTGATCTTGGATTAAGACAGATACACCCATCACACCACCGATGACTAGACCTAAAGGTAATAAGAAAAAATAGAAACCTAAGGATAGCAAGACAACACCTGCTGTGATTTCTAAAATTTCACGACGTTTAGCTTTATTCATGATTGTCACCTGCTTTTAAATAAGCATTGATAAATCCATCAATTTCTCCATCCATTACTAGGTCAACTTGAGCGACTTCATAATTGGTACGATGATCCTTTACCATTTGATAGGGGTGAAATACGTATGATCGAATTTGTGAGCCCCATCCAATTTCTTTTTGTTCCCCTTTGATTGCTCTAATATTTTCCTCTTGTTTTTTGATTTCTTCTTGAACAAGCTTTGATTTTAAGACTGTCATAGCTGATTCTTTATTCTTTAATTGACTTCTTTCATTTTGGCATGTGACTACAATATTTGTAGGCAAATGAGTTATTCTTACTGCAGAATCTGTCGTATTAACCGATTGCCCACCTGCTCCACCACTGCGATAAACATCAATTTTGATATCTTCATCTTTGATTTCAATGTCAATATCATCGTTAATCTCAGGTATGACATCTAATGATGCAAATGAGGTATGTCTTCTTGCATTGGAATCAAATGGTGATATTCTAACCAAACGATGTACTCCACGTTCAGCCTTTAAATAGCCATAGGCATAGGGTCCTTTAATGAGAACAGTAACACTTTTTATACCTGCTTCTTCACCAGATTGATAATCTAGAACTTCAATCTTAAATTTTCTTCTTTGTGCAAATCTTGTATACATTCTATATAGCATATCTGCCCAGTCTTGTGACTCTGTGCCACCTGCTCCAGGGTGAAGTTCAATAATTGCATTGCTATTGTCATATGGCCCATTGAGTAGTGTTTCAATTTCAAATGCTTTCAATTCTTTTTGAAGGGTTTCAATATCATTTTCCAAGATGGTCCACTCTTCAGTTCCTTCTTCGCTAATGGAAAACCATTCGACTAGATTTTTATACTTTTTATCTAAAGCAAAGAAATCGTCAAGCTTTTGACGAATTTCGGTTGCTTCTTTTGAAGTTTTTTTAGCTAAATTTTGATTCGACCAAAAACTAGGTTCCTGCATAAGAAGATTAAGTCTTTTATACTCATTCTCAAGTTTTTGTGGATTTAGCGCTTTGTTTAAATCATTGATACTTTCTTCAAATAAAGATAATATTTTATTGACTTCATATGTTTCCAAGAAAAGTACCCCCTAACGCCAAGGCTGATTTCTTCTGTCCCTGTTTTTTCTTATTTTTGGCTTCTTAGGCTTTGCATCTGATCTGCCTTCATTGGTTTGTGTATTTTTAACAACTGCTTCACGTTCAACATTATATTGAATTTGAGCACGAATTGCATATCTAGCGATATCGTTTGAAATGTTTTTTACCATTTCATTAAACATTTCAAGCCCTTGTTTTTGATAGATGACAAGTGGACTTTGTTGTGCATAGGCTTGCAAGGTAACTCCTTGACGAAGCTCACTCATCGTATCAATATGACGCATCCAATAGGTATCAATCACTCTAAGCATAACAACCTTTAAGAACTCATTAAAGACTTCAGGTGGAACTTGACTTTTTTTACGGTCAATTTCTTTTTCTGCTGTGTCTAAAATAAAATCTCTAAGTTCATTTTCATCCATTTTTTCAATTTCTTCTTTAACCAAAGTATTTGGTAAGAATATGTTACCGTTAAAGGTAGCTATGATGTTGTCGTCATCAATTTTGAATTGATTCTTTCCAACTGGATGAACAAATTGTTGTAAAACATTCGATAAACTATTCTTAACAGTATTTCTAACCTGATCTTCAATCGATGGTAGCGTTAAGACATCACGACGTTCTTTATAAATGATTTCTCTTTGCTTGCGGAGTACATCATCATATTTTAAGACATTCTTACGGGAATCATAGTTGTTACCTTCGATTCTTTTTTGTGCACTGGTCACAAATCTCGAAAATAACTTCGATGATAAAGGTTGTCCTGAAGTGTTAAGTCTTTCAAGCATTTCGATTCTTCTTTTAAAGGATTCACCACCGAAACGCATCATCAATTCATCTTCTGCGGATAGATAGAATCTTGAATACCCAGGGTCACCTTGACGACCAGCACGACCACGTAACTGATTATCGATACGTCTAGATTCATGACGTTCACTACCGATAACGGCTAAACCGCCGAGTGCAACAACACCTGGTCCTAACTTGATATCCGTACCACGACCAGCCATATTTGTAGCAATCGTTACAGATCCTAAAAACCCTGCTTTGGCAACAATTTCAGCTTCTCTTTCATGGTTCTTGGCATTCAATACTTCGTGTGGAATTCTTCTTGCCTTCAGCATTCTTGATAAATCTTCAGAGGTTTCAACTGCTATAGTACCGATAAGCATTGGCTGTCCTATTTTATATCTAGCCTCAACTTCATCAACAAGAGCTTTAAATTTCTCTTCTAAGCTCGCATAAATATAATCAGGTTCATCTTTTCTAATGACTGGAGCATTGGTAGGAACTTCGACAACATCCATATTATAAATATCGCGGAATTCTTCTTCCTCAGTTTTTGCAGTTCCTGTCATACCAGAAAGTTTTTTATACATTCTAAAGAAATTTTGATAGGTTATGGTAGCAACCGTAACGGTTTCCTTCTTGACTTGTACACCTTCTTTAGCTTCCAAAGCTTGATGTAAGCCTTCAGAGAATTGACGTCCTCTTAAAATACGACCTGTAAACTGGTCTACAATTAAGACTTCATCATTATCAACAACATATTCTTTATCTCTAGACATAATATGATTTGCACGCAGTGCGTTATTAATGTGATGCACCAATGTGACATGCTTCAAATCATATAAGTTTTCCAATTGAAAGATTTGTTCTGCTTTCTTAATCCCTGTTGGTGTTAATGCGATACTCTTTGACTCTAAGTCAATTTCAAAATCTTCATCGCGTAGAGATTTAGAGAATCTATCAGCAGCTTGGTATAAATTATGATTATTTTTAGATCCACCAGAAATGATCAATGGAGTTCTAGCTTCATCAATTAAAATGGAGTCTACTTCATCGATAATTGCGTAATTTAGGCCTCGTTGAGCAACCATATCCTTTGCATATAAAACCATGTGATCACGTAAATAATCAAAGCCTAGTTCAGAGTTGGTTGAATATAAGATATCACAGTCATAAGCTTCTTTTTTCTGCTCTCTAGTTAAGTCTCTTAAATTGAGACCTACAGTTAAGCCTAAAAAGCGAAACAAATCACCGATATCACCCTCTGCTTCACGCTTAGCCAAGTATTCATTGACGGTAACAATATGGACACCTTCACCATTTAAAGCACTTAAATAAGCTGGCATAACAGCGGTAAGGGTTTTACCTTCACCGGTTCTCATTTCAGCGATATTACCGTGGAATATAGCGACCGCTCCGAGTACCTGTACATAATATGGAAAAAGCTTAGTTACACGTCTAGATGCTTCTCTAACAACAGCAAAAGCTTCTGGCATAATGCTTTCTAGTGACTCACCATTTTGATATCTTTCTTTAAATAATGGAGTCTTAGCGGTTAGTTCAACATCGGTTAATTTTTCCATTTCTGCTTCTAGAGAAAAAACAACATCTGCGATTTTCTTAGCGTCTTTAATTTCTCTTTTGCCTGGGTCAAACCATTTTTTTAACATAGATACACATCCTTTACGTTCTTTATTATATTACTATAATACAAGGTTTTTTACAAGCGATATCACTGTTTATGGGATTTTAACATAATTTAAAAAATCATAAAAAAAGAATGGATAAGAAATATTTCTCATTCATTCTTTAACTCCTTTAAAATCGCTCTATAAGGGTATTTAAAAAAATAAGACGCCAATGGCATCTTATTAAAAATCAAATTTAACGTCTTCTCTTTTAATCGCTTCAGCTTCAAAGAATGCACGTTTTTCAAACTTCTTCCAATTCGCAATAATATTGCTTGGGAATACAACAACTTTTTGGTTGTAGTAAGATACGTTTGAATTATAAACACGTCTTGCTGCTTGTAGGTTTTCTTCGACTTCGACAGAAGCATCTTGTAGCTTACCAACATTTTGAGAAGCCTTAAGATCAGGGTATTGTTCAACAACTACATTAATTGCTTGAAGACCTCTAGTGACTTCATTCGCAAATTCTTGTTTTTCAGCCATTGGAGCACCATGAGATGGTTGTCTCATTGAAACAACTTTAGTCAAAGTTTCTTGTTCATGCTTCATGTAACCTTTTACAGCTGAAAACATTTTAGATAATAAATCAAAACGTTTTGTTAAGGCAACATCGATGCTTGATTCTGACTCATCGATTTTGACAAGCATTCTTCTGAATGAGTTGATTGTGCTAATCACCCATCCGATAATAATTAATAATAATAAACCTAAACCTAAACCAATATATAATCCTGGCATTTTTTTCTCTCCTTCCTAAAGAGGGTTCTTGAATTTAGAACTATCTAATCGCAATTCATTGATGATTGCTGGTATTAGATCAATATCACCCATAAATGTTTTGAGTGATTCTTCATTAATTGGAGTCTTGACAGATAATTCCATGTAATCTCTTCTGTCGTTCACACCAATGTGTAATTCGTTTCCTGAATAATAATATAATATAGATCCACGATGTAACTTTTCAAGTTCCATCAGTTTTTCAATCATGGATGATGTGATGTGATAAAATCCATATTCTTGGGTTGATGCATAAATTGCAAATTTTTTGTTAAACTCAATACTTTCTGTATCGATTTTGACTAAGCCCTTGGTATTGACTTGATAGCCTCTACCTTCACAAATTTTTAAGACATCTTTGAATCTTCTTTCAAATTGATAAATGTACCATCTACCTTTGAAATAGGTTTGATAGGAAACATGAACATTCCCCTTCGAATCTCTAGTTTCAACACGTTCTTTTAAGTCAACATCAGAAACTTGGAAATTGACACCTTTATAATCTCCTCTAATATAATCTTCCCCATGGAAACGATCTGGTCTTTTCACCATACCTGTAGATACAATCGTTGATGAAGGAATAAATCCCTTTGCATCATAGGAAACATTATCGAATTGGTCCTGTAATAATGTTAAGATCAATTCAGACTTAATCAGTGTTCTAAAGGTTTGAACATGTCTTTGTGCAACTCCAAAGAAAATAAATCCGATTAAAGCAATGAGTCCTGCAAGAAAAAATAAGAGTTCTAAAGTAAGAAGAAATCCTGCAATTGCAATCAGTCCTGCAACTACAATTAATATAATTCCTCGTTTTGTCTCTTTGTTATACTTTTTAAAGATTTCTAATCTTTTTTGCTCTAGAACCAAAAGTTTGTCCATATAATCACCTAGTTATTATTTTATAATAGATTTCTAAAAATATCAATCTTATTGAGCTTTTCCCATGTGAATGTTTCTTCTTCTCTGCCAAAATGTCCATAAGAAGCAGTTTTCGCGAATATTGGACGCTTTAATTCCAATGTCTTAATAATCGCGGAGGGTCTTAAATCAAAGTTCTTTTTTACTGCTTGATAGATTTTATCTATGGATACCTTTTCAGTTCCAAACGTTTCTATAGATACACTGACTGGCTCAGCGAGTCCAATTGCATAAGCGATTTGAATCTCACATTGATCCGCTATTCCAGATCCAACGATATTTTTTGCAATATATCTTGCCATATAAGCAGCACTTCTATCAACCTTAGATGCATCTTTACCAGAAAATGCTCCACCACCATGTCTTGCATATCCACCATAGGTATCAACAATTATTTTTCTTCCGGTAAGTCCTGCATCACCATGAGGTCCACCCATCACAAATCGACCTGTAGGATTGATTTGATAAATTGTATTTGATGTATCATATCCCTTTAAAATAGGTTCTAGCACATGCTGATGAATCTCTTTTTTTAAATCATCTTGATTCCATTCTTCATCGTGCTGTGTCGATAAAACGACTGTATGGATTGAGACAGGATAATTTTGTTCGTTATATTCAACCGTAACCTGTGTTTTTCCATCTGGTCGAAGACCTGGAATAATGTTTAATTTTCTGACTTCACTTAAGCGTTTTGCTAGACGATGTGATAAATCAATTGGAAGTGGCATTAAATTCACTGTTTCATTGCATGCATAACCAAACATCAAGCCTTGATCTCCAGCTCCTTGTTCTTTATTTTCTTTTTCATCGACTCCAAGTGCAATATCAGGTGATTGAGGTTTAATTCTAACATCAACCACGACATCATCAGCATTATATCCATATTCTTTTTTATTGTATCCGATGAAGTGTATCGCATTTCTTACAACTTCTTCAAAATTGATGACTGCATTGGTAGTTATTTCACCAAAAAGTAGTGCATAATCAGTAGTTACTGCAGTTTCGCATGCAACTCTAGAATTGGGGTCTTGAAGAAGGACTGCATCTAAAATAGAGTCAGATATAAAATCTGCGACTTTATCTGGATGCCCTTCTGTTACGGATTCACTGCTAAATAATTTTCTCATGTTCTAATTCCTTTCGTTTTGACATATAAAAAGCGCTCTTCTCAAGGAAAAGCGCCATTATTGGTATTTTTCCTTATTGATGGGTTATTTTACCCCTCGTGGGAAGCACCTAATTCAATAGGTTGCTGCTACTTCGTCGGTCACTGGCCTCCATAGCTCTGAATAAGTAATACTTATTATTTTTTTATTACCGATTTATAATACATGATAAATTTGAATAAGTCAAGCGATATCGGTCTGTTTTTTAGTTCACTAGAAATTATTATACATTTCAGCAAACTCATCGTTAAATTTTAAAAATCTTTCTTTTAAGTCATAATCAAAATAATTGGAAAGCTCAGTTTGGAATGATTTTAAAACGATATTATGCGCCATTGGTCTCTTGTAAGGTTTTGGTCCACGCATCGTGATGTATAAGTCAGCAAGTAAAATGATTTGAGCTTCAATTTCTGGTTGAATGACAAGCATTTCTTTTAAGAATTTTTCATTTGCAGTATCTTCAATGTGTGCTCTTGCAATATCCTCACATTTTTGAGCAAGCTGCATACGCTTAGCTATCTTAGAACCTAACTCAGTTTTCTCCTTCAAAATATCATATGATTTTTCATCAAATGAATTCATATCATTTAAAAGGTTTTTAATCTCTTGATATTGCAAATGAATCATTGCATATTGATTCATTTCCGTTTTCTTCTGACTTGGTAATCCGACATAATCAGCAAGCTTTTCGCTCATTTGTTGGACTTGATAGGCATGTCTTTTATCCATTAAGGTATAGGAACTAGAAAATACAACTGAAAATAAGTCACCAACAATATGAGAGAAATCACCCTGAACTTGTCTTCTTTTGATCAATTCTAGTTTTCTTTCTTCTTGCATGTATTGACCCATGGATACAATTGCATAAACTACAAAATAAAACAGAATAAAGAGTAGTGTTCTGAGTAATATGTCTGAGAACTCAGGCATTCTAACAAATCTTGGTAAGAATTCGATAATTGTTTCTTCTCCAACGAGACCTTGAATGCTATATGTCCATATGAAATGGATGACTGTTAATAATGCCAATAAGCCTTGAAAACTTGAGCTTAGAAGCTTTCTTTCTTGATATAAAGAGATAACGACCACTGCGTAATACATTAAGATATAGGCAGCGGTTTCAAAGTATTCCTTTTCATAAAGTCTTGCATAAATTAAAATGGATGAAAAGAATATATAAAATGCAGCAACATACATGGCAACAGATTGTTTTGTCTTATCATGAGGATCCATGTTAATTAATTTCTTCAAAAATTTATTGATGACATAGGTGAGTGGGAATGCAACAAATGCAACGACCCAGTCTGCAACCTGTCCTTGTGTTGATAATGATAAAAGAAATAAAATGACTGAATACATTAGATTGGATACAAAGACGATATTTTTGATAACTACATTTCTTCGATAAAGGACTGCAACATCATCTGTAATATCTACACCTTGTTCAAAACCAAAAAACCTAGCAAATATATCTTTACCGAGTGCTTTTAGATTCCATATGCTATATTTTCTAGATTTCCCCAATTTCATCCCTCTTCTTGTTATAGATCAAAAATAGAAAAACGCTTCAAACCAGTTTCTTCGTGTGCTGTTTCTTCGCTCATGACCTGTGCAACTCTTGTCGATGCTGCAGCAGCAATTGCTCCAACGATATCATCTAAGAAGGTATGACAAATTCCGTCTTCTTTACCAGCATCATTTAATCTTTTAACGATGCCATGCTTATTGACATCAATATCTCCAAAATTGGTTTGTCCAATGGTTCCATATAATCCAGAAACTTCTAATCCCATCGTCTCATCAATTCCAAATAATCCTAAGTCTTCATAAATGATATCTTGTATCGGTCCTTGAAACATTCCTTCTTCTGCAAGTCTATCAATTTCAGCAGCTAGCTGAACATGATGAAACACATCGCGAAGTGATATTATTTTCTCAACAGATTCTAAACAAATATCTCTAGAAATATTATCTGTATATTTTGCTTGCTGCTTAAAACTAATCTCAGCGATTGCTTCTAGGGTAACTCCTCTTTTTAATAGTATTTTCTTGTTCAGTTCAAACATTTCTTGTCTTGTATAAATCAGCTTTTTAGCCTTTTTTTCTGACATGATTACTTGCTCCCTTCTATAAACACATCATCATCCTTGATGATCGTTTGCCCATTTAAAAAATCTTTTATATTCATGACTTTTTTACCTGGAGCTTGAATTTCTAATATTTCAATCGAACCATCAAGCGTTTTGATAATGAGTCTCTTTTTCGATTGGAGCACAGTTCCAGGAACTGCTTTACTGTCTATTATATCACTTTTTTGAGCACGGTAAAATTTGATAACATTATTTTTTAGAATCGCATGAGCACCAGGTTCTGGTGATAATCCTTTGATTCGATTGATAATCGAATCTGTGGATTGATGGAATGAAATAAACTCATCCTCACGCTTTAATGTATAAGCAAATGACACCTTATCTATATGTTGAGGAATCCTATGTTTGATTCCTTGTGAGATGTCATTTAAGACACTATCGAGTAAGTTTGCACCTACAATGCTCATTCTCTCACTTAAGGACATATAATTGTCATTTTCATAGATTTGGACAACTTCTTGTTTGATAATATCTCCGCTGTCCATCTGATATGCCATATACATGACAGTGACTCCAGTTTCTCTTAAGCCATCAAATAATGCATATTGAATCGGAGCACCTCCACGATATCTAGGCAAAATTGAACCGTGGACATTGATTGCAGGTATTTGGTCTAAAAGCTCCTTAGGAAGCATTTGGCCATAAGCTGCTGTAATAATGTAATCAGGTTTTAAATCTATAATTCTTTGATAATCATTTTTGAGTTTTACAGGCTGAAAAACTTCTATATCTAGTTCTTTAGCTTTTATTTTGACAAGTGATTCAGTCAAAATCTTTTTTCTACCAGTTGGTTTATCTGGTTGTGTGACTACCAGTAAAACAGTATGCTTCTTATGTAGCATTTCCAGAACTGGAACAGCAAATTTTGGTGTTCCCATCATTACAACTTTCATGTCATCATCTCCTAAACGATATCTAAGGTCGGATAATATTTAACCTTATATGGATCTTGGTCAAAGCTTTTGATGATTTCAAAAAGCTTTTCATAATCGATATCTTCGTATTTTATGGTTAATGTAAATCGATAATTATCTTTAATCTTCTTAATGATTGCCTGAGTTGGTCCTAAAACATCAATAGATAGACCAATAAGGCTTTTTTTGATCATAAAGGCATGTTGATATGTCTTTAAGAAATTCGTTCCCTCAACGAGTATTTGAGAGGTATTTTTAAAGGGAAGGTAGTTGGATAATTTTCGATTATAGAGTGCTTCTCTATAAAAGTTTTCATAGCCTTCACTGACACTTTTGATTGCATAATGATTTAAATCATAGCCTTGAATAATTGCTTCACCAGGAAGAAATCTTCCTGATCTACCTGTCACTTGAGCAAGTAGCATATAAGCATTTTCAGATGCTCTGTAGGTTGGTACTTTAAGCAGTAAATCAGCCATTAGTACACCCACTAATGTTACTTTGGGAAAATCCAGTCCTTTAGCAATCATTTGAGTCCCTAAAAGTATATCAGCTTCTTCATTATTGAACTTGTTCCATAATATCTCATGACTACCTTTAGTTCTTGTGACATTATGGTCCATGCGAAGTATTCTCGCTTTAGGTAACGCTTTTTTAAGTTCGTTTTCTACATATTCTATACCTGCACCAAATTCCTTGACCTTAGGTTCCTTGCAGACCTCACATGTTGCTTGATACGGCTTCTCATATCCGCAATAATGACATTTTAAGAGCTGTCGATCTTTATAATAGGTGAGTGATATATCACAGTGTGGACATGTTGGAACATCTCCACAATTTCTACATAAGACAAAAGGAGAATAGCCTTTTCTATTGAATAAGAGAATGGTTTGTTCCTTGTTTTCAATTCTTTTTTTCATACCCTCTAAAAGTGATTTTGAAAATATAGAACTATTTTTTTTCTTTAGCTCATCCTTCATATCGACTAACCAAATGATAGGTAGAATTAAATCAAATGGTCTTTTTGTCAATTCGAGTAGATGATAATCATTTTGAGTTGCTTTATACATCGAAACGATGCTAGGAGTTGCACTCCCTAAAACAAGTGGTGCATGATGATAGATACTTCTTTTTTCTGCTATTCTTCTTGCATCATACATAACACCTTCTAGTTGCTCATAAGATGAATCGTGCTCTTCATCAATCACGAGTAAACCTAAGTGGTCAATTGGTAAAAAAACAGCACTTCTAGTCCCTAGAATAATAGAAGCTTCATTGGATTGAATTTTTTTATATTGATCAAAGCGCTCCCCTTTGGATAGTGCACTATGATAGATGGCTACATTTTTAAATTGTGACTTAAGTCGTTTAGCCATTGGAGCGATTAAAGTAATCTCTGGAACTAGAATTAAGACTTTTTGATTTTTTTGAAGTACCTTCTCCATGACTTCAACATACACTTCGGTTTTACCAGAGCCAGTAATCCCCTTTAATAAAAATGTTTTACTCTTTCCAATCGATTTGATGATTTCATTTTTCGCATGCTCTTGTTCATCGGTTAGAGTAATTTTTTTATTTTCTAGTTCAAAATGATGTTTTATCTCTCTAAAGACTGCTCTTTCGGCTGGTACTAAAACTTGATGCTTAATAAGTGTAGATATTGTTGATGTTGAAATACCGACATCTAAAAGATCTTTTCTAGAGACTTCCTCGTTATTTAAAAAGAAATCCAAAACATTTTGATACGCTTCAATACGGTTATAATGATGATCTAGATTCAAAAAATAAATGGTTTCTGTTTTTTCAGTACCTTTTTCCTTAATTTGTGTTTCTATAGAGATTATTTTTTGGTCTTTAAGTCTTTTGAGCTTATGATAATAGATTTGGTCTTGTTGGTTTAAATTCCAAATCCCCTTGGTATTAAAAAAAGGTAGAAACTCTTTAGGACACTTTTTTGGATCGAGTAATTGAACTACTTTATGATAGCTGACAAGCAATTCACTTGGAATTACAGTTGCGAAAACTTCACTCATTAGACTTGGTGAATACTTTAACATATCATCAATGATTAGAAATAATTCTTCATCAATCGTTGGATAAGCATCAAGAACTTCTAAAATCATTTTTGTAGCTTCCGTACTTTCCTTCATGATTTCAATCACATATCCAAGTCTATTTTGATTACCAAAAGGAACCAAAACACGCATGCCACGTTCTAAAAAAGCTCCATAATGTTCTGGAACAATATAATCAAATGAATGATTGACTTCTTCATGTTTGATATCGACAATGACCTTAGCGTACATGTTTTCACCCCCTTTATTATACCATCAGAAATACAAAAAAAGTAACCGAGGTTACTTTATTGTTTTCAGAATCTTGTCAATATGGTTGCCATAGGCAAGTGCTTCATCATATTTAAAAATCAAATCAGGAATCTTTCTAATATTTTTAATTTTTTTAGCGAGTTCCATACGAATCGTAACTTTTGATTCTTCAATCGAAAGTTTTGATTTTTCGATAATCTTAGGATCATCAGATAAAATTGTGTAATAGATGGTTGCAAATGAAACATCCTTAGTCACTTTCACTTCTGTTAAATTGATATAACCAAAGCTTTTATCCTTAACTTCTTGATTGACAATAGAAGCCAATTCTCTTTGAATTAAACTTGCTAAACGATCTGTTGTAATTGACATATTAGTCTACCTCAACTTCCTTCATTTGTGATGCTTCAATAACGTCTCCCACCTTAAGATCGTTAAAATTTTCGATAGAGAGACCACATTCATAACCATATTTGACTTCCTTAGCATCATCTTTAAATCTCTTTAATGATGCAAGTTTGCCTTCATAGACAACAACTGAGTTTCTGAGGACGCGAACTAATGCATCGCGTTTTATCAATCCATCCGTTACATAACATCCTGCGATTGTACCAATCTTGGAGACCTTAAAGGTATCTCTAACTTCTGCAGTCCCTGTAACGATTTCTTCAAATGTTGGCTCAAGCATACCCTTTAAGGCTGCTTCAATATCTTCTTGAACACGGTAAATAATGCTATAAAGTCTGATTTCAACACCTTGTTGATCTGCAACCTGCTTGACAGCAGCTGAAGGTCTAACATTGAAACCAATAACGATTGCCTTGGAGGCAGATGCGAGCGTGACGTCATTTTCAGTGATTGCTCCAACTGAAGATCTGACAACATTGACATGAAATCCACTGACATCAATGTGTTCTAATAACCCTTTAAGTGCTTCAATAGAGCCTTGAACATCACCTTTGATAATGATATTCAATTCTTTTTCTGTTGATTCTATTTCACCAAACATAGAGTCAAGTGAAGTTTTCTTAACAGATTTTGATTCAGTATCTTTGACTCTAGATTGACGCTCATTCGCGATATCTCTAGTCACTCTTTCATCTTTAAATGCCATAAAGATATCACCAGCTTGTGGAACTTCATTCAAGCCTGTAATTTCAATAGGTTGAGAAGGAATTGCTTCGTTATATCTTTTCTTAAGGTCATCTTGCATGGTTCTAACCTTACCATAAGTATTACCAATAACGATATAATCACCGACATGCAATGTACCAGTTTCAACGATTAAAGTTGCGACTGCACCACGGCCTTTATCCAGTTGAGCTTCAATGACTGTACCCTTAGCCAAACGCTTAGGATTCGCTTTGAATTCTTCAATATCACTAATCAATTGAACTACGTCAAGTAGCTCTTCTAAACCTTGTTTCTTAAGTGCAGAAACATAGACAAATGGTGTTTTACCACCCCATGCTTCTGGAATTAATCCATGGTCTGATAGTTCCTTCATGACACGGTCTGCATTTGCTGATGCTTTATCCATTTTATTAACAGCAACAACAATTGGAACCTTAGCAGCCTTCGCATGATCTAATGCTTCAATAGTTTGTGGCATCACGCCATCATCTGCTGCAACAACTAAAATAACGATATCGGTAACTTTTGCTCCACGTGCACGCATTTCTGTGAATGCAGCATGTCCTGGAGTATCGATAAATGTAATGGGTTCACCATTACGAATAACTTGATAAGCACCAATATGTTGAGTGATTCCACCAGCTTCTCCTTCAACGACTCTTGATTTACGAATCGCATCTAGCAAAGTTGTCTTCCCATGGTCAACGTGTCCCATAACGGTAACGATTGGAGGTCTTTTCACCATATCTTTTGGATCATCGACCAATTCCATTTCATCATAACGTGTAACGTCTGTGATGACTTCATCTTCAACTTTATATCCTTCATCAAGTGCTATAACTTCAATTGTATCTCTATCAATGACTTGATTGATACTAGCCATTAAACCGAGTTGCATTAATTTTTTAATCATCGATGCATTACTTAAGCCTAAACCTGAGGCTACATCAGAAACATTCATTTCAGGTTTATAAATAAATATTTTTTCACCTACAGTTTTTGGTGCTGCAGGTCTTACATCCCTTTTAGGGTAGTTCGTTTGTTTTTTAACATCGAATTTTTTCTTTGCCGAACTGTTATTACTATTAAACTTCTTTGGTGCTGGCATAAAATCACTTCCTTCTCTTGTCCATCAATAATTGACTAAACCCCCTATCGGTTATTCCAATCACTTTGATGTCGTCTTTGCCTAGTGCATTTGAAATTTCAAATGACGATAATTCTTCAATAACCTCTACCTGATAGGTTTTGGCCTTGTCATAAACTTTTTTCTTTGTTGTGTGCGATGCATCAGTTGCCATCAAAATTAAAGATAACTTCCCATTTCTGAGTGCAGTCATCGTTACATCAGTTCCAACTGTGACTTTCTTAGCTCGACGTGCTAATCCTATTAGGTTATTCATTAGCAATTTTTAGCAGTTCATCATAAATCTCATCAGGAACTGTTACCTCAAGCTTGCGATCGAGAGCCTTGTTTTTCTTAGCAAGTAAGATGACTTCTTTACTTAATTTAAGGTATGCACCACGTCCAGGAGCTTTTCCAACTAAATCGATGGAAACAACACCTTCTTTTGTTGCTGCAATTCTAACCAAAGACTTTTTCGGTAGAACTTCTTTTGAAACTACACATGTTCTTAATGGTATTTTTTTGACTTTTGTCACTGACATCACCCTTTCTAAGGATTCTATAGATTAATATAGGATGCCTTCGCCTTGAGCCATTTCTTCACTCTTAATATCGATGCTCCAACCACATGCTTGAACAGCAAGTTTAACATTTTGTCCTAACTTACCAATTGCAAGTGAGAGCTGATCGTTTGGCACGATAGCGAGTGCATTTTTTTCCTTTGGATTGACTCTGGTTACTGCGATAACTTCAGCAGGTTGTAGTGCATTTGCAATCAATTCCTTTTCATTGTCACTCCAACGGAATAAATCAATTTTTTCATCAGATAAAGCTTTTACAATTTCACGAATTCTAGAACCACCTTCACCAACACAAGCTCCTATTGGATCTACTTTTGGATCATTTGATTTTACTCCAATCTTTGAACGGTCTCCTGGATCACGTGAAATTCCCATGACTTCGATAATTCCATCCTTGATTTCAGGAATAAAGCTCTCTAAAAGACGAATGATTAATGAAGGATGCGAACGACTGACAAAGACCTTAGGCCATTTTGTCTTCATTTCTACATCGGATACATAAACTCTCACATAGTCACCTACGTGGAACTTGTCTTTAGGTAGTGCTTCTTTCTTGGGTAATAAAGTGGTTAAATCCTTACCTATATCTAAACGGTAGTGCTCATCAGCTACATCAATAACTCGAGCTGAGATCATTTCGTGTTCAAATTTCTTGAAATGCTTGTATAAATTTTCTTTTTGCATGTTGATTAAGGTCTCATTGAGTCTACTCTTGAAATCACGCACAGCAAAATGTCCAAAATCCTTTGGATCGATTTTTTCTTCGATGACATCGCCAACTTTAGCACGAGAATTGATTAGTTTCGCTTCATCAATTAAAATTTGTGAGTAGTTCTTGTCTGCATCCATTGAATATTCTT
This sequence comes from Bacillota bacterium, assembly GCA_018818645.1. GTDB lineage: Bacteria > Bacillota_I > Bacilli_A > Acholeplasmatales > Acholeplasmataceae > Peloplasma. The sequence continues at coordinate 16,346 of JAHIRQ010000092.1, read as the reverse complement.
CAACGACAAGATGTTGTTTATAAACAAGAATTTCACTCTTTTCTTCCTTGATTTCTACACGGCATGAACGCACATCATGTGCCTTCTTGCAACCTGCAATCATTCCTTGAACAAACGCTTCTAAAACTTGATCATGCGTTAATTCTTTTTCATCAGCAACCGCTTCGATGTTTTTAAAAAATTCTTTACTAATCATGATATCCTCCTAAAACTTGATGGCAGTACGCATTTTTCTTGCGTCATCAACCTTGATTTCAATTTTTCTTATACGACCTTTTTCATTAATCTCTACTAATAGTATATCATCTATGCATGAAACAAGTGTACCCAACCCTTTATATTTGGGTGATTCCAAATATATATATCGACCCACTGCTTTAAGAACTTCTTCTTTTGTTTTTAAGGGTCTTTCAGCACCTAGTGATGATAGTTCAAGAAAATAGTCTGGATCCATATCCTCATCAGTTAGTGTTTCGATATATTCAAGATGTATCTTTTCAAGATCATTGATATCCATAGTTTCTGTGTCTATGAGAATTTCAACTATCTTTTCACCATACTCTTTTTTTGTTCTTATCGAATAAATCGACAGCTCACTTTTATTTAATATGGGTATTAATTTTTCTTTCATTTTCTCTAAATTCATATTGACCTCAATAAAATGAGTGGAAATCATCATCCCACTCATGTTTAGGTCTTCATTATATCATTTATTCTATAAGAATTCAATTTTTTTAGGTTGTTTTTATTTGAAATATATAGACTTTATTCTTTTATTGCGAATAATTTGCAATTAGGATTTATTATGCTATACTATAAATGCGAATGATTCGCAACAAGGAGATATTTATATGAAGAAATTTGCAAGTATTATTTTATTGATTATAACATTATTTATTCTTGCTTCTTGCACAGAAAGTAAGAATGCTGATATTGTAACGACAATGTTCCCACAATATGACTTTGCAAGACAAATTGTAGGTGACAAGATGACAGTAAGCCTATTGATACCACCTGGAGCTGAAATCCATGATTATGAAGCGACCAGTAGAGATATTGTAGCCATTAAAGAATCAAAGTTATTCATTTTTACGAGTATGGAAATTGATACATGGATTAATGATGAAACCAAAATCGGTGGAGAAAATACAATTGTTTTAAATTTATCTACTGCTTATGAGCTTATGGATCATGAAGGGCATGATCATGCATCGCATCATGCGAATCTGTCCATTGAACTTGCTGAAGATGATCACGATCATGAAGATGAAAATGAGATCCATTATTGGACAGATCCAACTACTGCTATTCAATTGATTGAAGCTATCTTAGAGAAAGTCATTGAAATCGATCCTACGAACCAAGCATACTATGAAGACAATGCACATGAGCATATCGAAGAGATTGAAGAGATTCACCATGAAATGGTTGAATATCTTGAAGCTTATGAAGATTCAACCATCTATTTTGCAGGGCATAATGCGATGGGTGCATTTGCTGAAAGATATCATTTAAATATTGTTTCATTATTCACAGATTTCAAGCCTGATGCTGATTTGACAAGTGCTGAACTCATAAACTTTGTCAGTGAAGTGAAAAGCGCAAATACGAATTATCTATTTATTGAAGAATTGGTTGAGCCAAAAGCAGCAAACAAAATTAAGAATGAACTTGCTAAAGAAAATTTTACGCTGAATCTATTGGTCTTACACGGATATCATAATATTTCGAAAACTGAAATGGAGGAAGGAGTTACCTATAGTTTCCTATTACAAATGAATTTTGATCATTTAAAAATGGTACTAAACGGCACTTCAATATAAAAATGATTGAATATAAGGATGTATCGGTTTCATTTGGTAAGTTTCAAGCACTTCATGATGTGAATTTCAAATTGAAAAAAGGGGATTTCCTGCATATTGTTGGTCCAAATGGTAGTGGTAAGACCACGATGGTTAAACTACTCGTTGGTCTACTTAAGCCCTCAAATGGAGTAATCATCAATAATAGCTTGAGAATGGGATATCTTCCCCAGAAGTTGAATACGAAAACAAACTTACCAATGACAGTTAGAGAAGTCATTTATAGTGGCTTTGCAAAACAAAAGTTAATTCCTTCAAAAAGTGATTGTGATTTGATCACTGAATGGTTAAAAGTGATGGAGATTCCACAATTGTCTAAAGAAAGCATGGCCTATTTATCAGGAGGTCAACAACAAAGAGTCTTTATCATTCGAGCATTAATTTCAAAACCTGATTTGCTTATTCTAGATGAGCCTACTTCTGCTTTAGACCCATCATTTAGAGAAAAATTCTATCAATTACTACATCAGTTGCAACAAGACAATCAAATGACGATTATTCATGTCACCCATGATTTAACAGATGCGGTAAAAGAAGATTGTTTGACAATGTATGTAGACCAAACGGTTAAGTTCTTTGGATGCTATAAAGATTATCATGACTTTGAGCATAGGGGGCATCATCATGCTTGAATTCCTTCAATATGAATTTATTCAAAATGCATTAATCATTGGTATAGCTTTGGCTCTTTCCGCTGCTTTACTATCACCTTATCTCGTATTAAACCAACAAGCGATGATTGCAGATGGACTTGCTCATGTGAGCTTTGCTGGTATTATCTTGGGTGTATTATTATCTAGTGAACCTCTTTATATCGCAATCCCTTTTGTAATTCTTGCATCTCTACTAATTAAATATCTTTCGCAGACCAAAACGATTAACGCTGATGCTGCAATAGGACTAGTTTCTTCGGTGTCATTTGCTATCGGTTTAATTTTGGTAAAGAAGGGTCAAGGATTTAATATTTCGATTGAAAGCATGCTTGTTGGAAATATCTTTACTGCAACAACTGCAGATATGGTGCTTTCCATCGTCATTACAATTTTGATTAGTGCGTTTGTTTTAGTATTTTACAGAAAATTATTCATGATCACTTATGATCAAAATTATGCTAAGTTTTCTAAGGTTAATGTGCAAATCATAGGTTATGTCCTAGCAGCATTAACTGCATTCTTCATCGTCATTGGAGTTAGAACAATCGGAACATTATTAATCTCAGCCCTTGTTGTATTCCCCTCAATTATTTCGAGTCAGTTAACAAAGAGTTTTAAAAATACCTTAATATTCGGTATTATTTCATCTTTTGTTATTGTAATCATGGGTATATTTATCGCACATCCACTAGAAATACCAGTTGGATCAACAATTGTTGTCATCTATGCACTACTCTTACTCGTTTTATTCATTGTTAAATTTATTTTTAGGAGAAAATACCAATGAGAATGACAAAACAAAGAAAAATGATTCTAGATCTTCTTGCGAAGACGGAACAACCAAAAAGTGCTGAAATGATTCTACTAGATCTTCCAAATCATACGATGAATTTATCCACAGTATATAGAACTCTAGATACCTTCTTTATTCAAGGGCTAGTATCAAAAAGTAATATGAAAAATACTGCTTATTATTATATCAATAAGAAAGATCATCATCATTATATGATTTGTCTTGGTTGTCAAAAAATGTATGAGATTGACTGTCATTTAGATCATATAGCAGATCAAGTAGCAAAAGAACATCACTTTAAAATCACCCATCACGATATGACAGTTTATGGGTATTGTTCTCAATGTCAACTGAATCAAGAGTAAAAGAATCAACCGGTACCTAATGGGTATCGGTTTTTTGTATTCAAAATAAAACTATTATGATATATTAAAATTAAACGAACATTATGGAGGACATTCCTTTGAAGAAGCACTATTTTAGTTTGGATTTTCTAAGAGGTCTAGGTATTTTTATGGTTCTTGTTTTACACACTGCCTTTTATTTTTATAAGGATATCTATGATGTTGATTTAGATAACCCATCGCTCATCATCACATTGATTGGATTTCTTCTTATGTTTGCTGGGCTATTCGCGATGATTTCTGGTTTGTCACATACCATTTCCTATTTAAATAAAATAGACAATCCAAATGAAAACAGAACACGCTATATGATACTCAGTGGTTTCTTTTTATTGGTCATCGCCTATCTATATTTTATCTTCACTGGTCCTGGTATTATTTTGTTTGATACAAGAGATATGGATGAAAGCTTGTTTGTCTCTCTAATCAATCAGGGAAGTTTCCAAGAGTTAACACTAACAAGAATTCTTTATGTAGATAGTTTAGTGATGCTTGGATTCAATGTCATCTTACTTGCTCTATTATTCAAAGGCATTAAAAAACATTTAAAGAATAAAAAAATAACCAATTATCTACTACTTGGTGCCTCACTCTTCATGATTTTATCCTATGTACGTATTCCCTTATATAATTTATATTTATCAGCTCTCGATCAAGATAATATGGTAGTCGTGCTACTTCTCAACTGGTTAGTTGCTAAAAATAATCCAATATTACCATTCTTTGCATTCGCATTGTTTGGTGCATGGATTGCGACAATGCTTTACCATTTAGATTACAAATCTATGAAAAAAAGAATACTCATCGTTGCTGGATTTTACCTTTTAATTGGTATTTTAGGCTATATTCTAGCACCAGAAACCATGCTAGAACGTGCAATTGATCCAACTTGGTATTTTATTATGGTGATTCAGATTGGCTTGTTTTTATTGATGATCCTTCTTGCACATCATGTATATGACAGAAATAATCGAGATAAAAATATTGTTTCTACATTCCTTTCTAGATTTGGAGTCGCTGGTTTAACAGTATTTTTTATTGAGTCCGTAGTCAGTGCACTTCTATTCAAATTTATCAATCTGTTTTTTGATTTTAGTCTAGGAATACCTGGTGCATTATTATATGGTCTATTTCTAGGGTTAATGTGGGGACTCATCCTATACTTTTGGCAAAAGAAGCAATATAAATATGGTATTGAATGGATGCACTCATCCTTAATGAGTCGCTTTGGCAGAAGCACCAAGCTTCTTAAATTAAAGGGAGAACATGATGATTCAATCATTAAGTGATTATCTACATCTAAAGAAAAATCAAAAAAGATTAAGTGTAGAAAAAATCAAGAGATTGCAATATAAATCCATAAATCAAATGATTAGCTATGCAAAAAGAAATAGTCCTTTTTATGCTGAACAATATAAAGATTTATCCTTTAACCAGCTTGAGGATCTAAAAAGCTTTCCAATCATTAACAAATCCATCATGATGGAAAACTTTAGCACAATCAATACATGTGGAATCCAAAAGGATGATGTGCTTTCTTATGCGATAGAAAAAGAGTTGAATAAGGATTACTTAGGATATTATCAAAATCAATATGTTGTTGGGCTTTCTAGTGGTACTTCTGGAAATAAAGGAATCTATATCACACCTAAAAAAATGACAAAAAGACTTCCAGCAGTTTTTCTAGCACGTAGTGGACTTTCCGTATTGGATTTACCAATGCGAATACTCTTTTGTCTTCGTGTTTTTTCTCAAGGGTTTAATGACATCAATGCTTTTTTAATGAAGCTCAACTATCTATCTACAATGACTCCACCTCATACAATTATGGACACAATCAATCATAAAAAAAATAATATTTTAATGGCTCCACCATCACTCATACGTTTTCTGGTGCCCTTAAAAGATGAGCTAAAGGTAAAACTCAAAAAAATAATCACTTATGCTGAAGTGTTAACCCTAGAAGACAAGCACTTATTTGAAGAGACTTTTCATACAAAGGTTATTGAAATATATCAAGCTTCTGAAGGTCAAATGGCTTCTGCTTGTTCAAAGGGTAAGCTTCATATCAATGAGGACTTAGTTTATGTTGAGCTTTATGATGAAAATCAAGTGGAAATCACGAAGCCACATGTTGTTGGGCACCAAATGATCATTACCAATTTGATTAATTTTGCACAACCCTTGATTCGATATGAAATGAATGACATGATTGTTTTAGATGAGCCTTGTAGCTGCGGTTCACATTTTAGAACCATTGAAAGGATTATTGGAAGAAGAGACGATCTGCTTTATTTCTATGATTCAAATCATCTAAAAAAATATGTTTTCCCTGATCTTTTTGCAAGATGGATTATTACAACAAGTGATTTGATTAGAGAATTTCAAGTTCACCAAAGTCAAGTCGGTGTTTTAACAATAGAAATTGATGCTCCAAAAGATTTTACAATTCAATTACTAGAGTCTAGAATTCAAAATGAGTTAAATCTTATAGATTTATCCGCAGAAATTCGTATTCATATAAAGAAAATAGAACTTCCAAAGGATAAAAATAAGTTTAAAAGATTCATAACTGAAATTATATAGAATAGAAAAGAGGTATTTTGATGACTGAACAACCCAATGTGCTTCACATCAGTAAAAAAGCTTTTTTAAATGTTGTCTATATTTTGCTAGGTCTTATTCTTGTTGCAGGTATCATGACCCTTTTTATTCCTTCAGGAATGTATTTAAGAGATAGTGATGGAAACGTCATTGCTGGAAGCTTCTCTTATCTAAGCGATGTAAATTATCCTTTTTGGAGATGGTTTACTTCTCCAATTGAAGTTTTATGGGGTATAGATGCACTCAATATTATAGTGATTGGATTATTCTTAATTATTTTGGGTGGAACATTTGCAGTTATGGATAAAACTGGTGGCATAATTATTGTCATCAAGAAACTAATTGAACGCTTTAAGGATAATAAGTATTTACTTTTACGCATGGTGATCTTGATTTTTATGATGTTTGGTGCCTTTTTTGGAATCTTTGAAGAGTCGATGGCACTACTTCCTATCTTAATTATATTGTCCTTATCGATGGGTTGGGACACCTTAACAGGAATAGGAATGTGTCTACTTGCTGCAGGCTTTGGATTCGCTTCTGCGGTAACGAATCCATTTTCAATCGGTATCGCCTCTACACTTGCAGGAACCAATATTCTAAGTGGTGCTCTTTATCGTATTTTTGTTTTTATCGTCATGTATGTTTTATTATCTACTTTCTTAGTTTCATATGCTAAAAAAATCGAGAAGAATCCTTCGATTTCATTAACATATGACGCAGACTTAACCAAATCCAAGGAATTCGACTTGAATCAAAGTCTTCCCTTCTCTAATGAAAAAACAGTTTTTAAATCCTTCATGTGGATGTTTGCTATTTTGTTTGTTGGTATTATTGGTGCTGGATTGGCTGAACTCTTATTTGATTTATCGATCCCCTCAATACCAATCATGGCAATTATCTTTTTATTTGGTGGATTTATTGCAGGAATGATAGTCTCGAAGAGTATCAAATTTACTGCAAAAACCTTTTTCAGTGGAATGATGAGTGTAGCTCCAGCATTTATATTAATCATGCTTGCAGTGAGTGTAAAGCATATAATAACTGAAGCGATGATTATGGATACGATTTTATATTATTTAGCAAATCTATTAGATGGAAGATCTGCAATTGTTGGAATCCTATTCATTTATCTATTGGTACTGATCATTCAGTTTTTTATTGGTTCTGCTTCTGCAAAAGCATTCTTAATTATGCCTTTATTACTTCCTTTGGTATCACTTATCGGTATCAGCAAGGAACTTGCAATACTTGCTTTTGTGTTTGGTGATGGATACACAAATGTGATTTTCCCGACGAATGGAGTCCTACTCATCGGCTTATCTATTGCTGGTGTCAGCTATGGAAAGTGGTTTAAGTTTACCTATAAGCTACAGCTAATTACACTACTACTTACTGTTGTCTTCCTCATTGTTGCTGTCTTCATTGGTTACTAACTCAAATATCATATAAAAAAAGGATGAATCAGCTTTTGATTTCATCCTTTTTGATTATCAAGTTTAATTAACTCAATTCCATTTTCTTGGATCATCTTTGATAGTATCCAAAAACTTAATATCTTTTTCATCCATTTTAAAATCAACTTGTGAATTCTCGATAATACGATGCTCTTTGGTTGATTTAGGGAGTGGTGCAGTTCCTTTTTCAATACAATAGCGAATACATATTTGGGCAGGAGTTTTCTTATATTTTTCTGCCATTTGAATAATGTGTTCATTGGATAATGCATAACCAATCGCTAGTGGTGAATATGCTTCTACAAGAATGTTATGTTCTTTGCAGAATTTATCTGTTTCTGCTTGGTTGTTGCCAATAAAGAATGCGATTTGATTTGCGTGTGGAACTATTTCACAATGATCGATAATGTTTTGTAAATCCTTTACATCGAAATTAGAGACTCCAATAGCTTTAACTCTTCCACTCTTATAAATCTTTTCCATAGCTTTGTAGGCTTGAACATTTCCTTCTCTACAGTCCTTACCCATTTCATTCCATGGCCATGGGGCATGAATTAAATAGAGATCAAGATAGTCTAGCCCAAGTTCTTTCATTGTTTGATCGAAAGCAGCCAATGTCTCATCATAACTTTTGATATGCGAATGTAATTTGCTGGTTACAAATATTTCGTTTCTTGGAATCTTAGAGTCACGAATTGCTTTTCCGACGGATGCTTCATTTCGATATGCTGCAGCAGTATCAATATGACGATAGCCATTCTTGAGTGCCATTGCAGCGGACTCATAAGCAATATCTCCACTTGGAACCTGCCATGTTCCAAACCCAATCTTTGGCATTAATACGCCATTGTGCAGTTTATAAGTATCTGTTAATGTTTTCATTTTGATTCCTCCTATGTATTCATTATACCAGTTGAAAAGAAATGGATGCAAGTGTGCATCCATTTTCTTATTTTTGATTTAACAATCTGATTTGCATTTGAATGCCGTATGAAGCAATACCCATTAAAATCACACCGACAACTGTACTGACTAATTTTGGATCAACTTCAATGAGTGATGGCAAAATCATATTGACGATGTAAACAAAGAAATATCCGTATAATAAATATCTGATTAGATTCATTTCTTTTGGTAACATGACAACGATTCTTAAATCTTCCTTTTTGTATAAAATAAATCCGTAAACTGCAAATGCAATTAAAACACCGAGTAATACAAAATTAATCCAACCATAAGTCTCACCTAAATACGCACCTACAATGAGGTTTGCACCCATGATGAAAAATACAATAAACAGTAACAATTGAATAACAAGACTTTTGCGATAAACGTTCATTTTTTAACACTCCTTTGTGATTTTTTTTTATGGTTTAATGTTATACTAAATATGAAATGGGGTAAAACTATGAAAAAAGCTGTGTATCCAGGAACATTTGATCCTCTAACGATTGGACATTTAGATATTATAAAACGTGCGTCTCGTTTTGTTGATGAGCTTCATGTTGTTGTTGCTGATAACTACAAGAAGGAACCTACCTTCACAACTGAAGAACGTATTGACATGATATTACGAGTAACTACGGATATCCCTAATATTATTGTAACATCTACAACAGATCTTGTAGTACGTTATGCCCAAAAAAACGATATAGATTTAATGATTCGAGGACTTAGAAATATTCCCGATTATGAAAATGAATATGCACTTTATCAATTCAATAGAAATTTAAATAGAAATATTGAAACCATTATCTTATTTCCATCCTCAAGAAATCACTTTGTATCTTCCTCTGCAATTAAAGAACTTATTATTCATCATGCAGATATTTCTCCATATGTCCCAAAGGAAATCATTAAAGATGTTCAAGATAAACTTCGTCCTAAATTAGACCAATCGACTTAAAAAAATCGTAAAGCTGATCTTCCTTGATATGAGGAGCAATATGATCGGCTTTTTCTTTTAATTCGATGAATCTTGTATTATCCATAGCAATACCGATATCAGCCATCTCAATCATTTGGATATCATTTGCACCATCACCTACACAAATAAGTCTGAAATCCTTTTCGTTTTCAATTGCTTTTTTAATCCCAAATGCTTTATTCATAAATGGATAAATGAAATCTGCACCACCCTTGTGCCATGGATAGATTTGAAATTTAGGCATGAGTTTAGATACTTTGATCAATTCTTCTTCGTTATCAGCAAATAACCATAATTGATATACTTTGTTTTTTAAATGAAATTCTTCATCAACTCTCGGAAAAATCCCACGGAGTGCTTTCATTCCGTAACTGACTCTTTCATCCCAGTAATTCACTGCTTCATCATGAATACCAACCATACCAACATTAAAGTCATTCCCCTTCGTAATGTCCAAAACTTCCTGAATATCCTCATTTTGAATGGGTAACTCAAAAATCATTTCATCATCTTTATAGATGACAGAACCATTGATCAGAACTTTATATGTAAATAAAGGTAACTGGTCTTGTATAATCTCTAGCTTCTTTAGACCTCTTCCTGTAGCTAACCCTAAGATGACATCTTTTTTACTAGATAATTCATTTAAAAGCTTAACAGTTTGAATTGGAACCATGCCTAATGTATTATTATACAAGGTGTTATCTACGTCAAAGAATATAATTGTTTTCATGTGACACCTCTAAATAATTATAGCATATTAAGTATTACACTACCATTTTTCCAAGTTTTATTATACAATAGATATGAAATATTCGTTGCTGGAGGTTTAAACAATGAAAAATCCGTTACTTAATACCGGTGAACTCGGCATTTTTGCACTAGGTGGACTCGGTGAAGTAGGAAAAAATACATACATTTATGAAATAGAAGATCAAATATTTATAGTCGATGCGGGAATACTTTTTCCTGATGAGCATCTATTAGGAATTGACTATGTCATTCCAGATTATACATACTTAGTTGAAAACCAGGATCGCATCGTGGGTCTTTTTATTACGCATGCTCATGAAGACCATATTGGTGGTATTCCTTACTTACTCAAAAAGATTAATGTCCCCAAAATATATGCTGCAGGTATTGCTGTAGACTTTATCGAGTATAAATTATTAGAGCATCCTGATATTAAAGCTCCACAGATTGAAGAATATAAAAGCTACTACAAATATCAATTTAAGAATGTAGAATTATCATTTATTCGAATGAATCATTCGATTCCTGATATGTTTGGATTCGTTTTTAGAACTCCTCAAGGTGTATTATTTCATACAGGAGACTTCAAGATTGACTTTACACCAGTTGGTCCAAGCTGTGAATTTGATAAGCTTGCTGCAATCGGCAGTGAAGGTGTTCTTTGTATGATGTCAGATTCAACCAATGCAGAACGTGATGAACTCATTCAATCCGATAGTAAAATTGGTAAATCCATCAATGAATTATTTTCTAGAATGCCAGGTAGAATTATTATCGCTACTTTCGCATCCAATATGTATAGAATTCAACAAATCATTGAATCCTCAGTTTTAAACGGTAGAAAGGTTGCTATATTTGGTAGAAGTATGGAGCGTGCCATAGAAATTGGTATGCAAACGGGCTATATCAAAGCACCTAAGGATACTATCGTTAACAATGAACAGTTTAATCGATTGAAACCTCAAGAGCTTACGATTTTAGTGACTGGTTCTCAAGGTGAGCCTCTCGCTGCACTTTCTAGAATCGCTAATGGATCACATCGTCAGGTCAAAGTTATGCCTAAGGATACTGTCATCTTCTCCTCTTCACCAATTCCTGGTAACCAAGAAGGGGTTAACCGTACCATAAATAAATTATTTAGACTCGATGTCGATGTTATTACGCATGGTCCTCTTGCAGATACGCACACATCAGGTCATGGTGCTCAACAAGACTTAAAACTTGTTTTAGCTTTAGTGAAGCCTAAAATGTTTATTCCAATACATGGTGAACATCGTATGCAAAAACACCATAGAGAGCTTGCTATTGATTGTGGTGTTAATCCTAAAAATATCCTGATTATGGATAATGGTGATGTAGCAGCAATTACTGCTGATACAATAAGACTTGCTGGTAAAGTAACAAGTGGTGAAGTCTATATCGACGGTACAGGTATTGGAGATATTGGAAGTACAGTCATTAAAGAAAGAAAGCTTTTATCAGAAGAAGGATTATTTTCAGTCATCCTATCTATCAATTCAACAACAAAGAAACTTGTCAATGAACCAACTATCATATCAAGAGGATTCATTTATATGAAGGGCAATGAAGAAATAACACAGTCACTTGCAAACGAAGCTAAAAAGATTACTCAAGCAGAGTTAAATAAGAAACTATATAATGAACTCAACTTAAAACAAGCAGTTATCGATCATTTGAATACTAAGATATTTGAACTGACTCAAAGAAAACCACTAGTGATTCCAGTTGTTGTTGACTTAAAAGCTTAGAAGATATTAAAATTAAAAAAAGAAATGCGAGCTCAGTTTGAGTTCGCATTTTCATTTTTACATATAATCTAGAAATGAATCAAATACATATTTAGTCACTAATGCATCATCTTTCGCGTCATGTTCTTGTACGAAATCAACTTCGAAATAAGTTTTATAGGCTTTAAATAATCCTAAATCATCCTTTAGGTTGTAATAGTCCTTATGAAGCTTGAGCAAATCAATGAAATCATAATCATTGGTTAATTTTTCTTTTCCGTGAATTTCATAAGAATCATTTAAAGCTGTTAAATCGTTTTTACCCCAAACAACAAGCTTAGGATTATATTTTTTGACTAGTTTCTCAAGATTGTTATAAAAATAGTCATAGGGATGAGCATCCTTAAAGAATTGTTCTTCATCTAATTTTAAAAACTTTTTGGTGCGTTTCGATAAAGTCGTTCTTTCTTTAGGTAAAACATAATATCCATCTGAATGAAGGATAGGACCTCTAGCTTCTGCCAATACATATCCTACCTGAATGATTTCTGGTTTAAACTCAATGTCGTGATACCCTGGCATTGTCATTTCAAAATCAATAAAAAGATAATAGTTGTTTTGATTCAATACATCTCGCATATCTTGTCTCAATTTAAATAAATCATAATGAACTATATAAGGATTCAATGAAATAATTTGATTAAAATGTGCGACTTGATAAAAAGAATATTTCCCGATTTTTTTCATTTTAGGTGCTATCTCAAAATCGATAAGAACACCTTTACTTAAATATGGAAAAAAAGTTTTTGATAAACGGTTGGTTAAATAAAAACCAATCTTCCTACCATCATATATCATATAAAAAATCTTTTGTTTTTGATCAACGCTGTGAATGATTCTTTTCATGTCAATTCCTCTTTCAACTTTTTAGCAATTTCTAAGGGAATACCCAGTTCTTGAAGTGTTTCATCACTTGCATTTTTAATATCTTCTATGCTTGAAAAATGACTTAATAAAGCCTTTTTACGAGTACTTCCAATACCTTTGATATCATCAAGTGGAGATGATATCGCTTTTTTGTTTCTTGTCGATCTATGGAAGTCAATTGCGAATCTATGAACCTCTTCGGATATCTTTAATAAAAGCTTATAAACCTCACTTTGTTTGAGCAAAGGAATGACTTCATTTTGATAAACAAGTGCTTCAAGGCTATGTGTCTTATTCTTTTTTAATCCTGCAATCTTAATCTTTAATCCAAGGTTATCTAGGATTTCTTGAGCAGCAGAAAGTTGTCCTTTTCCTCCATCTACTAAAATTAAATCTGGAAATGGTTTCCCTTCTAAGAGAAGTTTTTGATATCGACGGTAAGTGACTTCCTTCATTGCTTGATAATCATCATTGGTTGTAGTTTGTAGATGATATTTTCGATAGCTCTTTTTTTCGAAATCACCATCCCTGAATACGACAAGAGCTGAAATAGGAGCTGTACCAAAGAGCTGTGCATTATCAAAAATTTCGATATGATTAATAGGATGCTTGATCAGTTCAGCTAAATCTTCTAGTGCTTTTTGTTTTTTCTCATCTTTATGACGATAAAGCATATAATGATGCTCTAAATCATAATCAGCATTTTTAGAGGCAAGTTCAGTTATTTTCTTCTTATCACCTTTTTGAGGAATTAAAGTTTTTTTACCAAAGTATGGCTCTACATCTTCCCATTTGAATCGATTACTAAATAGTATCTCATCAGGTGATAAGAGTTCATAAAACTGTTGAAGGTAAGAGAATACTGCATCCATAACCTCACCAACATACGCAAAAACGACTTGGTGATGGTCAACAAGCTTTCCTTGACGCATCATTAAAATTTGAAGTGAGATATCATCTTTAGAAAATGCATAACTAATGGCATCTCTATCCTTAAAATCATTTAAATTAATGATTTGTTTTTCTGTTGTCGCTTCAATATGGTTGATCATATCTCTAAACTCAATTGCTTTTTCATAAGCCATATCTTCAGAAGCTTTACCCATTTCACGGTTTAATTTATTTAAGACTTCTTTTGTGTCACCTTTTAAAAACCTAGTGATTTCTAATACTGTATCTTTATAGTCCACATCCTTTTTGATACAAGGAGCTAGACATTGCCCAATATGGAAATATAGACATTCTTTTTTAGGTAATGTTTCGCATTTTCTTAATGGATAGAGTCGATTCAGTAGCCTAACAGTTTCTCTAGCACCATAAACATTTGGATATGGCCCAAAAACCTTACCTTTAACATCCTTTTGACGAACCACTTGAAGTTTTGGATACTCCTCTTCGGTGATTTCAATATAGGGATATGTTTTATCATCAACGAGTCGAATATTATATTTGGGTAAGTATTGCTTAATCAAATTGATTTCTAGAATCAGGGATTCATGTTCGCTATTGGTTAAGACATATGAAAAATCACGAATTTCAGAAACAAGTCGTGTCGTTTTTTCATTATGGGCACCTGTGAAGTAAGTCTTCACACGATTTTTTAAATTCTTCGCTTTTCCAACATAAATGACTTCATCATTACTATTTTTCATTAAATAGCAACCTGGTTCAATTGGTAATAGCGCTATCTTATCCTTTAAATTCACAAATAATCACCATATCTATTGTAACATATCTCAAGCACTAGCTCGTTTCAAAAAGTGATTGGGTAAATAAAAAAGCGATTGCTCGCTTCGTTTATTAGGATTCAAAATCAATTTTTACTTTTCCATCTAGAATTTCTTCTAGTGCAATACCAATGGATTTGACACATTGTGTATCTTCAACTTTTAACTTTTCAGCTTCGATGATTTGTGCAACTTTGCTAGCTGCATATACCAATTTGTACTTTGAATCAATCTTTGCTAACAGTTTATCAATGGATGGATAACGCATTCCGTCTTTGTTCTTTATCATTTTTTATTTTTCTCCAATCATCTTAATATAGTTGTGTATTGTTCTTTCAGTCTTCGCATGTTCAGCACGTATGATTGCCATAATACGGTCAGCAGCATTATTCACTTCATCATTAACGACAATATAATCGTATTTATGAGCAAGTAAAAACTCTGATTCTGCTTTTTTCATGCGCTTTTCAATCATTTCTAATGGTTCTGTACCTCTATTTTTTAAACGTTCGTATAAGGCTTTTTTCCCTGGTGGAACCAAGAAAACGAAAACTGCTTCCTTCATTTGCTTACGAACTTGTAGTGCACCTTCAACTTCTATTTCAAGAACGACTTCTTTCCCATTATCGAGTTGTTCTTCAACCTTATCGCGAGGCGTCCCATAATAATTACCAACAAATTCAGCCCATTCTAAAAACTTATTCTCTTTAATTCGTTTCAAAAATGTTTCTTTATCAACGAAATAATAGTCAACACCTTCAACTTCTCCCTGTCTTGGAGCTCTCGTTGTCATCGATACAGAATAAACAAGATCGTGGTGAGGCATTTGAAATAATGCTCTACGGACAGTTCCTTTTCCAACACCTGAAGGGCCAGATATAACGACTAATAATCCGCGTTCATTTAATTTCATGGGCTCCTCCTTATGCTTGATATTTATAATCTATTATATATGATAAAGAGTGGGGTGTAAATAGATTTAACTGCATTTGCATGAAAAGAACGCTTACAGGTGCAATTTTTCATGAAATTATGTGTTAAAATGATTAAGAGGTGGATTATGGCATTTGATGGTTTCTTCATATATCAATTAATTAAAGAACTGAATCAAAATCTAGTGAAAGCTAGATTGGAAAAAGTCTATCAAAACGATGAATTCTCGTTTATTTTTGTCTTTTATTTGCGTGGTGAAAGAAAATACTTGCATATTTATTTATCACCAAATCGATTTGGCATACACCTTTCAAAACATCAGACACAAAACCAGGCTTCTTCTCAATTTTTAAACACGTTAAAGAAACACCTTGAGGGTGCTATATTAGAAAATGTCACTCAATATGAAACAGATAGAGTGATTACCCTAAATTTTACAGCTTATGATTTTATTGATGGACCAGTTAGTAAAAAACTTGTGTTTGAAGCGATGGGAAAACATTCTAATTTACTTCTTGTCAAAGACAATGTTATTGTTGATACTTTGAAAAAAATGTT
>JAHIRQ010000091.1 GCA_018818645.1 Bacillota bacterium | reverse complement strand
TAAAAAGTGACTTCTCCATTTTCATAGATGGCGTAGCTTCTATGATAGTCACCTAGTGCGCCGGGATTAATCAACATCATATTATTTTCAACCATTAAATATCTTTCATGTGTATGCCCAAAGATAACAATACTTGCTTCCATGAGCTTCGTTTTTAGCTTTAAGCGATCAAATCCAAACTTTACAAACTCCATATGTCCATGCGTTAATAGGATTTTTAATCCTTCTAAATCTAGGACTCTATACCACGGAAGATCAACTCCAAAATCATTATTTCCTTTAACGGTAATGATATGATATCTTTCATATCGTTTAGGATCGATGCACATATCTCCTGCGTTGACATGATAGTCGATATCCTTATGCTTTTCAATGACTTCCTTTAGACCATCAAAGTCTCCATGAACATCACTTGTTATCAATAATTTCATCGATATTCTCCTTTAAAAGCTTTAAAGCATTGGCTCGATGTGAAATTCTATTTTTAATTAAAGCATCTAATTGTCCAAAAGTCATTTGGTATTCAGGCATATAAAAGATAGAATCATAGCCAAAGCCATATTCTCCTTTAATTTCATTTGCTATAAATCCATGAACTTCCCCGCGGTAACTCTTATATACACCATTAGGATAACACAAAACAATCTCACAAACGAAGTGTGCCTTTCTATTTTCTACATTTTCCATCTCACAAAGCACCTTCAGATTGTTTTCGTAATCCCCTTTACCTGAATATCTAGCTGAATATATTCCTGGTCTACCATCCAATGCATCAACAACCAATCCTGAATCATCAGAGATGGTTATTTTATTATGTTTATTGGCAAAATACTTCGCTTTAATCAAGGCATTCTCAAAAAATGATTCCCCATCCTCAACGACATCTTCATGATCATTTAAATCCATTAAGGTAATCAGTTTGATCTCAGTGTGACTCAAAATATTCTTTAGCTCTTTGATTTTATGTTGGTTTTGGCTAGCGATTAATATTTCTATCATCTAGAGCACCTACTTCCTATATCTTTTATTATTATATATTATCACATATTTTAAGTAGCGGTGTTATATTTGAATGTTTTACGCTATAATAAAATAAGGTGATGACATGAACGATAATAACGAGATTATAAAATTCGAAGATCTATTTAAAGAAGAAATCAAACAAAGAAAATCTAGACAAAATCCAGAACATAAAAAAAATTATGGATATGCATTAATCGTCTATATTCTCATAATGTATGTGCTTGCTACCGTACTTTTTTTAGTTGCTGCTGAAATACCTGCACTGAAAGTAACTTATACAGAAACTGAATTGGTATTAGAAAACGTTGCATCTGACTTAGGTGGTATTGGATTTTTAGATGCTGAAGCATTTGATACCTATAAGGAAAATTATCTTGATCAAGTTATCTCGATAGGTATTTATGAAGACTTTCATGTAATAGTCAATGCTAAAAATAATTACTATGACGGTTTACTCGTCATCATCAATCCAGAAACAGAAGAAAAAGAAATTCGAGTAACAATCCTAGAGGATATGATATCTATATCTCCAACCATTGATCAATGGTATTCAGGAGTCCCTGTCACGATTTATGAAGGCAGAACACAAATGATTCCTGATTTGCTTCTTGGAGAAACAGTTCTACTAGAAGGACCGCTTACGGTCACTAAGGATTCTACACTAGCATTACTTAACTTCTTAATTTATATCGCACTTCTTCCAGGTATACTCTATCTCTTGAAATATGATATTCAATATGATATCAAAGAATCTAAAGAGATTAAAGGACAATTCTTTTTAGCAATCATTATTGGTTATCTCTATATCATTCTTGGTAATATATTTGCAGGCTACTTATCCGAGATAATGAGTAATCTATTCAAGCTAGCACCTAGTGAATCGATCAATCAAGAGGTGATCGTGAGTGCACTACGCTCTGAAGGAATGATCTTAATGATTCTTTCAGCAGTTATCCTAGGACCAATTGTTGAAGAGCTGATCTTTAGAAAAGCAGTCTTTGGATTGATTAAATCGAACGGAATGGCTTTATTTGTTTCTACATTTGTTTTTGGTATCATTCACTTGGTTGGAGAGGCTTCTGTTCAAGAAGCACTCGTCAATGGAATTAGCTATTTCGTAATGGGATTCATCTTTGGTTATATCTACATTAAAAATAACCGTAATATCATGATTCCAATTGCAGTCCATATCTTATCCAATCTAGTAAGTGTGCTCTTCATTCTATTATTTCTATAAAAAAAATAAAGGAGATTTATAAATGATTCCATTTGGTAAAGCAGTTTGTTATTCTGGCTATAGAGAAAACCAAAGTCCTCATACAAAAGTTTACCCAAGCTATGATGAGGTACTATCCGACTTAAAAATATTAGAGAAACATTTCAACTACATTCGCATGTATGACCCCTATAAACACGCTCAAACCGTTTTAAAGGTCATATCCGAACACAATATCGACTTGAAGGTTGTGCTTGGTGTAGAGCCATATGGCGAGATATCCAATCCAAATTGCCCCTGGGGTGGTTTGCATACGGATGAAGAGATTCAAAGTAGTCATGTTAAAAATATGAAGCAATTGGATTTACTTGCTGATTTGTGCAACCAATACTCAAATATTGTTTTAGCTGCTTCTGTTGGTAATGAATGTACATCTGATTGGCATGCTAACTTGATGAAGCCGTCAACTATGGCTAGTCATGTCAGATATTTAAAGAGTAAAACAAAAACACCTGTAACATTTTGTGAGGGCTCCTATTATTGGGAAACCAAGGGTGAAGAGATCGCAAAGGAAGTGGACTTCATTTCCATTCATTCTTATCCTTTATGGATGAAGGTACCTGTTGGTGAAGCTGTAGAGTATACCATCGGTGATTATCAAAAAAATAAAAAGAAATATCCAAATAAGCAAGTGATCTTTACTGAGTATGGATGGACCACAGAAGCAAACGAAAAAATGAATGCATCTGAGGCTAATGAAGCGAATCAAAAGTTCTATTTAGATCAAATGCAGCTATGGAGTGAGAAAAATCAAGTCACAATGTTTTTATTTGAGGCATTTGATGAGCCCTGGAAGGGATCAGATGATCCAACTGAACCTGAAAAGCATTGGGGTATTATGGATGTAAAAAGAAAGCCTAAGCTATTCGCGAAAAAATACTTTAAATAATTTAAAAAAGTTCAATTTTGGTAATTGAACTTTTTTTATGTCTAAATTTCAGAATTTCTGTATTTTTTGAAATGATAAGTCAGTCTTGATATTTAACCTGAATCGTTGGTTTTTTTTCACTAGATTGATTAAATTCATTTCTTTTATATGGTCCAAGCGTCATGAATAAAACAATCAAGCTCCCAAAAAAAGGTATAAAATTAAGCAGATACCAGAAACCTGAATAACCTGCATCATGTAATCTTCTAATGGTTGATGCAATAACTGGTAATGCTGAAAGGATAATAACAGCTGCAGAAACTAAAAATAAGAAAAGAGTGGTCATCGAGGGATTCATTGGTAATGGACTATTGTTATTTACGCTTGTAATCATATGTCTAGTCACGATGTTGATAATTGCGAAAACCATTAAAAACAAGCTTTGTGTCCAGTACTCTGCCCAATCCGATACACCAGAGAAATCGAAAGTTCTTGTATATAAGCTTAGGATTGCACGAAAACCTCTTTTCCCATCTTCATGATAATAATGGCGTGGGTAACCATTTGGTAATGCTTCATGCTCGTGCTCAATTTTCTTAAAATTACTCAAATTTAAACCTGATAATTCTTCTGTATGCTGATGACCACAAATAGGACAAATATTTCGATTGTCCTTGATTACAGAATTACATTTTTCACATCTCATTGAAATCCCCCCAAATTTATTCATATTTATATATAGAATAACATAGACTTTAGATGCATACAACAAAAAAAGTGCATTTTTTTATGCACTTTTCATCATCTCTATTTTAAGAATTACCATTAACCTCAACATCTCTAAGTAATCCAATACATAAGCTTAAATTGTATTCCTTAGCGTAATCTAAAGCAGTTTTTTGTAATCGATCCTTCTTCATTGGTGTTTCTCTTTCGATAAGCTTTCTTAGGATGACATGATCTCTATTTAAAACCGCTAGTGCAAGTGCTTGTTTCTGTACTAACCTTTCATATTTTGGAGTAATCATATAATCGGATAGATATTTCAAAATATCCTTCTTATCAAAAATCATTGCTGTATCAATTGGTGTTTCATATCTTCTATTGTGGATATCTATATATGCATCACTTGCAAGTAGTAATCTTAGAGTATCAATCGTACCAAATCTAACGGCATTAAATATAGGAGACTCAAATTGGTCATTCAATGCATTCGGGTCTAGATTTTGATTGAGAAGTAAATCAATGGTTTGAACACTTGAGGTTTTCGCTGCATGATGTAGTAGGGTGTTTCCAAAGGTATCTTTAATAAACCATGACTGATTACCTTCCTTGAGTAAGAATTGAATGACTTCAACTCTTCCTCCTGCAATCGCGTAATGAACAGGAAGCTTATCTTCAGCTGTTTTTTTGTTTAAGTAGGCACCAGATTCAATCAAAAGCTTGATCATATCAGGATCTCCTTTAAATGCTGCCAAATGAATAGGAAGTTCTCCGACTCTATTTTCAACATTCACAGATGCAAACTTAGAGATTAAAAGCTTAGCAATATCTAGCTTTCCCTTTCTCGCACAGTCAAAAAGAGGTGTCTCACCATGGGAGTCTGTCATATTGACATTGATATCTAAATCAAGAAGATATTTGATAACATCTAAAGCTGATCCTAAGACTGCATAATGGAGTAAGCTTTTCTTCTTTTCATCTACCATCGCAATATGTGAAAAATGAAGTTTTACATATTCTAAATCGTTTTCAGAGGCCTTGAGAAATATACTCATGTGTTCACCACCTTTATCTATATTTTAATATAAATTAAGGAAATTTTAACAATTTATGTATCAATTTTGAAAAATGATCTAAATAATCATCTTAAAAAACATGAAAAATAGAAGAAGTATAGCCTTAGATTTCTAAGGCTATCCATTTCACTTTTATACTCAATAAAAAATCTTTTAAATTTCCTGATTATTTTACATATTTCATGTGCATCACAGTTCGTATTCTCTATTTTTCTTGTTCGATTTCAATTGCTTGACTTCTTCTTCTCTTCAAGGTCTATATGTGTTTTTTTTAAATTTTACATAAAAAAAATACTTATCTCTCGACAAGTACTTTTCATCTTATTATTTGACTGCTTCTTTGAGTAATTTTCCTGCTCTAAATGCTGGTGATTTTTGTTCAGGCACTGTAATTAATTCACCAGTTCTTGGGTTTTTGCCAGTTCTCTTTACACGGTTTCTAACTTCGAAAGTTCCGAATCCAGTAACGACTACTTTTTCCCCACGTCTACCTAATGTTTCAGATACTGTGTCAGTAAATGCTGCTAATACTTCTTCTGCCACTTTTTGTGTAACTTGAGCGCGATTCGCAATAACTGCAATTAATTCTGTTTTGTTCATTTGATATCCTCCTTAAAGTGATTATAGTTTAACAAATTTTATATGAAAAAGCAATCAATTGAGACTATTTAGAGTTTATTTGTTGGCTTAATAAAGCAAATTAATTAAAAATCTTCGCTTTTTAGATCTCTGGAGAGCAAATTGGATAAACCTTCAGCAATCGGTAAACCATTAAAAATAATCTCATAGGCTGCGTTAATCATCGGTAATTCTACTTTTTTAGCAATTGATAATTGATGCATCGCTTCGATGGTTCTAAAACCTTCAATGGTTTGTTTCTGTGATGCATAAATTTGATCAATCGATAAGCCTTCACCAACCTTTTTGCCTGCGGTAAAGTTTCTTGAGTTTTCTGAAGATGCTGTAACGATTAAATCACCAATACCTGTTAAACCAAAGGCTGTTTCTTTTTTTCCGCCCATGAGTTCAACAACTCTAACGATTTCAACAATACCTCTTGTGATGACTGCAGCTCTCGCATTTTCACCCAATCTCAGGCCTGTACAAATGCCAGAAATGACTGCAATCGCATTTTTCACTGCACCACCAACCTCACAACCGATTAAGTCATTAGAGGTATAGACTCTTAAATATTTTTCGTTTGAAAATATATATTGTATCTCTTTAGCGAGTTCTTCACTTTTTGATGCACTCACTAAAAGTGTAAGCTTTCTTAATATCATTTCTTCAGCATGTGAAGGTCCCGTTAAAACCACAAAGCCTTTTAAATGATGATTCTTGATTTCTTCTTCTACAATTTCACTGACTCTTTTTAAGGTATCTGGTTCAATCCCCTTAGATACGTTGATAAAGACTGATGGGTGAGTTAATAATGAATTGATTTCCTTTAATACACTTCGAACTGCCTTTGTAGGAACAGAGAGTAGGAAATAATTCGAAAATGAAATCACTTCATGAATATTTGTCGTAGCAACGACCTCATCTGGAAGTGTAGTGTCAAAAAATGGATGAACATGATGGTTTATTTTTTCTACAGCGCTTGGATTTAAATCGTAAATTAAAACGCTGTGGCCATTGTCATGTAGCGTTTGACCGAGTGTGGTGCCCCATGCGCCACCGCCGATAATGCTAATCTTCATCTTAAGCCTTCTTTCTAAGTAGTAATTTGATAGGTGTACCTGTAAAATCAATTTTTTCTCTTAACTGGTTATTTAAATATCTCAAATAGGAGAAATGGACAAAATCAGGGTTATTGACAAATAAGACAAATGTTGGTGGTTTGATAGCGACCTGTGTAGAATAATTGAATTGTGCCTTTCCATGGTTATGGATTGGAGTTGGATTCATTGCTACTGCATCACTAATCAAATCATTTAATATACTGGTTTGAACGGTTTTATGATAATTTTCATAGGCAAGATTAATTGCTGGGAAAATAGTTTGAACTCTTGAGTTATTTTTAGCTGAAAGAAAAACGACTTGAGCATATTCTAAGAACTTAAATTCATCTCTAATCTTTTCTTCCATCTTTTTCATGGTCTTATCGTCTTTTTCGATTAAGTCCCATTTATTGACAACGATGACAACACCCTTATGATAATCAGAAATATAGCCTGCAACATGCTTATCCTGTTCAATGACACCTTCGTTACCATCAATGACGAGTAGCGCGATATCACTACGTTCAATCGCAGATAAAGCACGAATCACTGAGTACTTATCGGTATTTTCATAGACCTTACCACGCTTTTTAATACCAGCGGTATCAATAACGACATAGTCTTTTTTATCTTTTCTAAATTGAGTATCAATTGCATCTCTAGTCGTCCCTGATATTTCAGAGACTATGACGCGTTCTTCGCCTAGTATAGCGTTTGTTAAGCTTGATTTTCCGACATTTGGACGACCTACAATCGAAAACTGAATGACTGAATCATCATAGACTCTATCCTCTTCGGTCATATAGCTAATCGTCTTATCGAGCAAGTCTCCAATACCAATACCGTGAATGGAAGATACTGCAATTGGATCTCCAAAGCCTAATGCATAGAACTCATAGGTATTCGCCATTTGATTGACATCATCTATCTTGTTCACTGCTAGAATAACAGGTTTTTCTGTTTTATATAAGAGTTTTGCAATATAATAATCACTATCTACCAATCCATTTTTTCCGTCTACGACAAAAATGATCGTATCGGCTTCATCCATTGCGACCTGTGCTTGTGCTTTGATTTGGGTTAAAAAAGGAGCATCGCCAATGTCGATGCCCCCAGTGTCTATGACCCTAAAGTTTTTCGTCAACCATTCAGCGGTGGCATAAATCCGATCTCTAGTCACCCCAGGTTGATCATCAGTTATCGATAGCCTAGATCCAACAAGACGGTTAAATAAGCTGGATTTACCGACATTCGGACGTCCTACAATTGCTACCTTATAAGGCATAATAAAACCTACTTTACTTTTTCGTTTTTTTAGTCTTTGTTAATTCTTTTTCGAAGAGGTCACCAATGGTAGTCCCTGAATTATCTTCTTTTTCATCTTCTAAATATTGTTCAAATGTTGCACGTTCAGCTTTTTCTAAGACACGGCGAATCGATAGCTTTAAGTTCCATTGATCCTTATTCGCTTCAATGATAATAGCTTGAACCATATCACCAGCTGCAAAATAGTCTTCAGCCTTACCAATTTTTTCATTAGAAAGCTCATTGAAAGGAATTTCTCCTTCAACACCTTGAACTTCGACTTTAATACCATCCTTAGAGACTGATAGTACAGGAACCTTGACAATATCACCGCGTTTCACAGTGACATTCTTCCAAGGGTTATCTTCTCTTGATTTCTTAGATAATGCAATTCTTTCCTTTTTAGGATCTAATTGAATAATCGTTAAAGTGACTTCATCACCAATTTTTACTGAGTTTTCAAAATTATCATTTGGATTCCATGAGAATTCATTCTTATGAAGTAATCCTCTAACATCCTTAGCAACTTCGATGATAATACCAAATGGAAGCTTTTGGAAAACTGTTCCAGTAACTTCAGATCCAATCTTATGCTCTTCATAAAATTGTTCGTAAGGAGTCTTTTGTAGAGCTTTCATCGAAAGGTCTAAACGGTTTCCTTCTTTTTTAATGACCTTGACTTCAATTTCTTGATTCAGTTCAAGGACATCTTCAATCTTATCAATTCTGTAGTGGCTCACTTGAGAAATTCTAAGAAGTCCTACAACATGCGTAAAACGGATGGTTGCAGCATGTGCTTCTATTTTATCTACAATACCCTTGACGATGTCACCGGTATTGATATTTTCTAATTCACCTTGTCTAGCTTGAATGCGTTGTTCATAAGCTTCTTGTCTTTCTTTTTCAAAGATTTGTTTTCTAGATCCAACAATTCTCTTTGATCTTCCCTTTTCAGTCGCTTCAATGATTTGGATTTCTAAGGTTTTACCCTTTAAGGATTCTTTTTCCTTAACCAAATCAAAGTCAAGCAGGCTGTAAGGAAGGAACACTTCGTTATCAAGGTATGCTAAAACCAATCCCTTGTCTAAGACTTGTCTAACCTTAGCCTTAACAGTTTCACCTGTTTCAACTAATTTTTGAATCTTTTCAAACTTTTCTTCTATTAATAACGGAAGACGTGATAAAAGAATCTGTGCCGGCTCATCAGTGATTTTTTGAACTCTTGCTTTGACCTTTTGCCCGATCTTCACCAAACCTATAAATGTATCTGGTGCTGGTCTATCATAGTTATCCAAATGAATTTTACCTTCAGTTCTGTCTTGGATATCTAGATAAATCGTATTCTGCTCTACTTGAATGACTTCGCCTTCTACGATAGAGCCTACTCTCAGTAACTTTAACTCCATGTTAGTTCTCCTTTTTGTCGGTTAATTCTATGATTTTATTAACTACCTCATCGATAGTTAAATAAGTTGTGTCTAGCACGATGGCATCATCCGCGATTCTTAAGGGTGATTCCTTTCTCGTTGAATCCTTTTGGTCTCTATTGACAATGTCTTCGATAACCTTTGATAAATGTGCATCTTTTCCTTTTTTAACTAGCTCTTTGAATCTACGCTTAGCGCGTTCTTCTACATTTGCTGTTAAAAATATTTTTAAATCGGCTTTCGGTAGAACCACAGTGCCGATGTCTCTGCCATCCATAACGATGTTGCCTTGTTCAGCAGCCATCTTTTGAAGATCTACTAGCTTTCTTCTCACATAAGGAAAGCTTGATACTAAGGATACGTTATTGGTAACGCCTTCACTTCTTATGCCTTCTGTGACATCTCGATCGTTAATAAAGATGCGATCAAAATCATAATGTATTTTAGAGGTTTCTAAAAAACGATACGACGCTTCATCATTTAAATTGATGCCGAGTTCGATTGCTTGAAGTGTAACTGCCCGGTACATTGCTCCCGTATCAATATGCGTCCATCCCAATTTTTTAGCGATTAAGGAACTGATTGTGCTTTTGCCTGATCCTGCTGGTCCATCAATGGCTAATTTATACCCTGGCATGTTTTTCCTCCATACATGTTTAATTATAACATACAATTACTTCTATTTACATAAGTATTCTACTTTTTTGAAGTCGAATTTGCGTATAGTTTTTTGACCTCATGAACCTTAAGAGCACGATATGCTCCACGTTCAACACCCTCGAGGGTTAAGAAGTCATAACGAATTCTTGTTAGTTTTTTGACTGGATGCCCAATCGCTTCCATCATTTTTCTAACCTGCTTATTTCTACCTTCAGTTAACGTGATTGAAATCAGTGTAGATTGTTGTTCTTTATTCAGTTCGATTAAACGAACTTCCTTTGGAATAGCCATGTAATCATCATCGATGATTACACCTTTTCTAAGCTGAACAATCTTTTTACGGATTACGATACCTTCAACTCGTGCAAGGTATTCCTTTTCGATTTCATGCTCTGGATGTGTCATTAAATTCGTGAACTCTCCATCGTTAGTTAACAGTAGTATACCTGCTGTATCAAAATCAAGACGACCTACTGGATAGAGTCTGATATCTCTATGTTCTTCTGTTAATAAGTCTAAAACAGTCTTTCTATTTTTCTCATCAGAGGTTGTAGAAACGAATCCTGTTGGCTTATTTAACAAAAAATAAAGATGCTCCGCCAGTTCAATTGGTTTGCCATCTACTTCGATTTTGTCACTACGATTTACTTTAAAACCTAGCTCAGTAACAACAACCCCATTCACCTTCACTCTTCCAGAAACGATAATTTCTTCAGATTTGCGACGGGATGCGATGTTTGCTTGAGCGAGTATCTTTTGCAGACGCTCCATTTATTTATCACCTATGGTATTATAACACACTTTTTCTTAAAGTATGAAATGAATAATGAAATAAAAACGAAAAAAACGTGATGAAATATCACGCTTAATCTTTCATTTGATACTTTACAACGTTTATCTTTTCTCAGTAATATTGTTAATGCTATATTTCACAATCATAAAGTATACCAAATAAAACAATATAGAAGGAATGAAGAGAAAATTAATGAATAGCATCTGGGGTTGCTCTCTAATGATTAAATACTCTCCTCTTGAATTAAAATTGAAAAAGAAAAAGGTTGGTTCAATCCACACGAGGATGAAGCGCATGATCACTTGAACAAGGATGACTTTAAAAACCATCCAAGGAATTGAATACTTAAAGTCATATGGGTTACCATATAAAATGATGTCCTTAATTCTTAGGTTTATAAAGATAACCATAAAGCTCAAAATCATTAAATTGACTAAGTAATTGATGATATAGAGCCATTCGAACCACAACTTACTCCATAGAATGAATTGAAGTGATTCGATATCTGAGGTGAGAAATCCGAGTCGATCACTAAAGATGTAAAACGAAGCTTTGATGTTGATCAAAAGTATTCCATAGAGTAGTGTGATCAATCCGATGAAAGATATCGTTAACCACTTTCCATAAATGACATCCTTTTCAGTCACTGAAACTTTTTGATACATGCTTTGATTTTGATTATAGCTATCCATCATGATAAAAATAGCTACAATCATCATCGATAATACCGTTGTTACCTTGATGATGAAATCCATTTGAATATATGTTTGAACATCTTTTGATGATCCTGAAAAAATCATGTAGAGCAATAAAGTAGGAAAAGTGATATAAATGATTGGTTTGAATCTCTTAAATTCCTGATAGCATACTTTAATCATGGTAGCCTCCAGTAAGATAATAAAGGATACTCATTGTCATTAAATATAAACATGGATAATCCTAAAAGTGATTCTCCTGATTTTAATTCTTCTTGTGAGATTTCTTTGTATTCATCTAAATCAAAAGTATACCTTTCTCTATATTCTTGAAGAGGTCCTAATGTTGAATATAAGTAGCTCACTCTATATCTAGAAAAACTATCCTTAAAGAATGGAAAATCGTCATAAACCTCGATAGAATCAATAGAGCCATCAAAATAACCATGACGAATAGAGGTGTATTGATCAAAAAAGTTTCCAATAAAGCCTCTCACTTGATAAGATATATAATCTTTATTGCTATCGATATCTGCAATGACATATGCTCCATCAATCATATCATAATTTAATACACTATATTGTAATCCTGAAGAACTGACTCGATAATCAAATCTAGCAAAACCGATTAAACCACCAATTTGATTAAAATCACCTTGGATACTTCCTACAAAGGATACATGTCTATAAATAGACCCATAGCTCACTCCAACAATTCCACCAACAACTTCTGCACTACTGTTTGCATCACTTAAAATATTACCTTCAACGGATACATTTGAAATCATCGAATTTCCTGCATAAGCTGCTAAAAATCCCATACTTAGTGTTTCTATTCGGTTAAATGTGGTGGGTTTCATCGTTGCATTCTTTATGATTAACCCATCTATATACGCACCTTCAAGTGTTTTAAATAATCCTTGATTATACCAATCATAACTTAATAAATCTATAGAAATGATGTGCTGATTTGGATTCAACAAAGTTCCTGAAAAATAATCGATATTTGCTCGACTATCTAGGAAAATGTCACTTTCAATATAAAATCTTCCATTCGGATTTTTGTTAATTTCATCATAAAAATTAGTTGAATTGAGCCCAACCCAAGTATCATCCATTGTTAAATCGTTTAGAATAACAAATAAACCTAAGTCAATACTTTCAACAAAATCTTCATCTTTATAAAAGCTTACACTGAGCTTAGCAACACCTTGTTTTTTTGAGATGATGTCCTTTCGATGATTCATATAGAAAAATTGATTGGTCTCTTCTTTTCTAATACTCAGTGTATAAATTGATGACTCAATATTTCCTGATAATAGATAAGACTCTTCATGCATCTCGACTTGATTGAAATCATATAAACTCTTGAAATAATCAATATTGTAATCGATTGAATCACCAACTGTTACATATTGAATTTCTTCTCTTTTTGCTGGGTCAAATGGAGTAAGGTCTTTTTTACTATCGAATCCTAGCATCAAAAATAGTAAGGTGATTAAAAGGAGCAGGTAGTTTTTCTTTATGATTGACTTAATTTTTAAAATCATAATCTCATCCGCTCCTTCACAAATTCCTCTAAGGAGATTTCTTCATCTGTTCTTATTTTTTCGATATCATAGGATTCGATAATCTCTCTATTTTTAACGATTAAGCATTGACTCGCGACCTTTTCAAATTCATTGATTTGATGGGTTGCTATAATGAATGTTTTATCCTCATCATATAAATTGATAATCATTTTTCTAAAGTTCTCATCATAGATTAAATCGACATATGGAAAGGGTTCATCGAGTATATATAGCTTAGCATCAATAGATAAACACATAATATAGGACAAAATCTTTTTCTTTCCTTCTGAAAGATTTTTTATTTTAATATTTCTACGGATATCAAATTCAAAAATCTTTTCCTTCGCAAACGCTAAATTGAATCTTTTATTTAAGGATTGGTGAAATTGAAGGAGATCAGATATTTTCATGTAAGGATAATAATTTAGATTGGTAGGCATAAAGCTAATATCTTTTTCATCAATTTGAAAAGTTAATGTGTTTTGATCACCTGGTTCACTTAAGGATAGAATTCTAAGTAGCGTAGATTTGCCTACGCTATTTCTTCCAGCAACTATATAGATTTCACCAGACTTGATTTCAATATCTGCCCCATAGAATACTGTGGTATTTGTATCCCAATATGTTTTATAAATCTGACCTTGAATGAATGTTTTCATAGCTCCCTCTACTTTTGAACAGTCAATGAATTTGGATACATATTGTAGCTTGCATCATAATAATCGAGTAATACATAATATGCTTTAATTTGCTGGACATTCGAATATAAAAGAATAGGATAAATCAATAAAGACGGTATAAAGAGCGGATTAATCATATAGATTGGATAGTAGTTTTTAAGAATTGTAGTGTAGTTATAATTGTTAAGATTCAGTATAGGAATGAGCTGCTCAAGCCCATATAATGTCAATCTGATCAGTACATGCGTTAACAAAATGACCAAAACACATTCTACTAAATTGAAAAATTTACTTTGATCCTTATAAAGACATGAAAAGTATCTAAATCTTAAAGCAATCATTAAGATTAAAAATACATAAATAAAGATATTAAGCATAAAGGTAACAGGAGTCAACCACTCAATCCATAATTTACCTACAAGGATAAAAGCGTAATTTGGAATATCAGAAATCAAGAAAAGGATTGGATCATTGATTTTAAAAATGAATGCCTTTATATTGATGAAGAACGCTCCGATGATAAAGATGAAAAGCCCATTGAAAACAATAACTAAAAATCGAGTGAAAAAGATTTTTAAGTTGGGAATTGTTCGCTTTGCATAGAGAAATTGATAATCTGTAAAAGAATCACTTACAAACATGAATGTTGAAATAGAAACGACTAAAATCATAATGATTTCAATGAATAACTGCTCATTTTGGTAGGTTGTTTCTTGATAAATATTCTTATTGAAAAAAGAGAACGTTAAAAGGATCAACATTGAAATCAATAGGATGATTCTAAACCTTTTTAGTTCAAGAATAAATAAGTTTTTCATTGTTTCACCTATGGTTTAACCCATCTTTCTAGGACTGGATATTCTCCTGTCTCATATATAAAACCATTTAAATATGCTAAATGATCACCACTTATCAATTTTTCATGCGTGATATAAATAGGTATCTCAAGTAATTCATCTGGGCTTCTTAATGTCGTATATAAATTAGAATGATTTTCGAGACTGAAATAGATCTGCTGATCATTGGTATAAAAATAGGAATTATCTATTATATTCGAGTCATTGAGTAAACCATCAAAATAGAAATTAGAAATACGGGTACGATCTCTAACTCGAGTGTAAACTGCAGGAGCGATATACTCAATACCAGAATGGTTTGTTAAATTTGCAATTACATATCCATTTTCAATAACATGAAGTGGTTTTGCTCCAGGGTAAATATTATCATCAATCATACTGTAAAGGATTCTTACATTTGTTACCATTGAGTCTCCGATAATTCCACCCATCGAATAAGCATAGCAATCCATTTCTCCTTTAAAGGATACACCTCTAAATATTGAGTTTTCAGAGTATCCAACAATACCACCTACATATTTAACAAGTTGAGTCGATTTGATACTTCCTTCAACAGAAACATTAGTAATCAGTGAATCTTTAGCTTCACCTGCTAGAATGCCAACAACAGTTAATTGATTGGAGTTATTGATTGTTAATGTGTAATCCACCTCATCAAAAATGAGTCCATCAATTCTCGCTTTATCAAGCTGTTTAAAAAATCCAGTGAAGAAATGATCTTCTCGATTTAAATATGATATTTTATATTGGTATGGATTGATTAAAACCCCACTAAAATTTGAAAACGGTATGAGTTCATCATTTCTCTTACTATACATATTAATGTCACCGCTTAGATAATAATTTCCATTTGGAAACTCGCTCAAATAATAAACGAAGTTATTATCATTTAGCCCAATAAAGTCATCTGTTAATGCATCATTTTTACTGATGATATATTGACCTAAATAAATTCTAGCTATCTCTCTACTTCCTTTGTACAAGATAACATCTAGCGAAGTAATTCCCTCTTCAACAGCAATAGGTTGATTCAAGCGATTGATTACTATTTTAGGTGCAGAATCGTATCTGGAATCTATATAGTTTTCATACTGAATATCATCAAAATCATATGTATGTGCTAATTCTTCTAAATCTATTTCGATAATATCTCCAATATGGACATAGGTAATCTCATAAAAGTTATAATCATGAATGAGTCTTTCGTAAGTGGTATCCAAGCATGACGATAACGTGATGAGAAAAAGAATACTCATGAAGTATAAAAAGAATTTCTTGATGATTAAGTTCATGCATATCCCCCCCATTTCTAAGACTGTTCTCTCATTTTGTTTTTGATGAAAATTTCAAGTGATTTCTTTTCTCGAATCCGAACATCCTCAACATCAAAAACCTCGATATCTTTATTCGTTTTAATCAGTAAACATTGACTTGCTACTGCTTCAAACTCATTGATTTGGTGTGTAGCAATCATAAATGTTTTGTCTTCAGAATATCTATCAATAATCATTTTTCTAAAATTTTCATCAAAGAGTAAATCAACATTTGGAAATGGTTCATCGATGATGTATAAATCAGCATCAAAGGATAAACAGATCAGAAAGGCTAAAATCTTTTTTTTACCTTCAGACATTTTTCTAATGATGGATTCCTTTTTTAAACCTAGTGACTCTAGTTGCTTATAGGCATAGACATCATCAAAATTTTTATTGATGATTCGGTAAAAAAGAAACAAATCTTTGACAGTCATATATGGATAATAGATCAGTTTAGATGGCATATAGCTGATCTTATTTCTGCTAACGAAATGCGTTAGTAAATGATATTGATTCCCTTCTACACCAGCTAATATGCGTAAAAGAGTTGATTTACCAACTGCATTTCTGCCTACAACGAGATAGATTTCCCCCCGGTTTATCTCGACATAAGTTTTTTCAAAAACGATGATTTTGTCATGATCGTAATATTTTCGAACATTCCCCTTAATCATTGTTGACATGTGGTCCCCCTATTAAAACGTGAATTGATCCTAATTGTATAATTCATTCTTATGCATACTTATATAATCATTGAAAAAGTCTATATTTTCATTGCATGATGTGAGTGTATCGATATAATCTCTTGTTTTTTCATTTAAAAAGATTCTTTTTCTAGTTTGAATTAAGTTAAAATCATCAGTAACGAAATTACCTAATGTTCCATGTGTTTCGATTAATCCTTCTTCTAATAACTCTTGGTAAACTCTTTTGATCGTGTTTGGATTGACTTCGAGTTCTATAGCCATATCTCTAATGGATTCAATTTTACTTCCCGGTTTTCTAGTTCCACTGTATATTCCTATTCTTAAATAATCAGCAAGCTGAATAAAGATGGAAATATTCGGATTGATTTGAAGCACAATCTCACCCCTCACTGTGCTATCTAGATAGTACACTCTCATTATAAATAAAAAATGCACCTTTGTAAAGATGCATTTCAAATAATTAATATTTTTACCTTTAATCTTCAATACACTGGATAGAACGATAAAATTTTTTAACAATTTCCATGTGGACAATTGTTAAGATTCTGGTATTTTCTAATCCTTAACCAAATTAAACAATTGAACATTCTTATAAATAACTTCTTTACCTATCTGTTCAGATACAATAAACCCTTCTTTTTCTAGTAATTTTAAATATTTGGTTGCTGTAGCTCTCGCAATTTTTAAATCTTCTCTAAAAAATTCATTTTTTGTGTAAATGTGCGAGAATAAGTGCTGAACTATCTCATAACTATATATATCAGGTAACCTTTTTTTCATTGCATTTTTAGTTGTTTCAATCGCTTGATTTATCTTTAATATCAGTTCAACAGTATATTTAGAAGTCACGGATATCCCTTCTAATATATACATCACGAACTCTTCGATATATATAATATTTTCATTGCATTTTTTTAATAGTTCGTAGTATTTGTCTTTTTGATCAATGATATATTTGCTTAAATATAATACTGGTTCTTGAATTTTATCTTTTAGAACAAGATACAAAACATTTAAGACTCTTCCTGTTCTTCCATTGCCATCATAGAATGGATGAATACTTTCAAATTGATAATGAATCAAAGCCATATTGATGAGTGGATCGTAATCATTATTATCATTGATAAAGACTTCAAGATTTTGCATTAAATCTCTAATTTCTGATTCGCTTTGTGGTGGAGTATGAACAATTTCATTTGTTCTTTCATTCTTAATAACTGTCCCTGGAAGTTTACGAATACCACCTATACTAGCTTCAATCAGATCTTGTATCTTTACTATTATATTTGTACTGATTAACTCTTTCTCACGGATGAGACTTAGTCCGTAATCAATTGCCCGCTTATAGTTGATAACTTCTTTTGGTTTTCCACCTAATGAGGTTTTCACTACAATTTCCTTAAAAATTTCATCGTAAGTTGTAATGATGTTTTCAATTGCTGATGAATCCTTAGATTCACTTAGACTGATTAGATTTAAAACAATCTCTGGATTCGGTAAAAGCTTCAATAGACCTTTTAGTTCACCAATATGATGATTTGCAATACTGAGTTTTTTTAACACTTCTACATTATTTAGATTGACTTTAAACGGTAGTCTGTCCACTTTATCACCTCGTGACTAATTCTTTAGATTTTTTATCCTCATTGCAATATTATCACACATTTTTAGTCACGTCAAGCGTTCGAGGATATAATTATTCATTTTTTAGTCACGTATCCTGCAATTATAATCCGAATGAGAAGTGGAAAACTGTGTTG
>JAHIRQ010000090.1 GCA_018818645.1 Bacillota bacterium | reverse complement strand
TCAACTTATTCAATAAATACTCATTAACATATTTAAATTTCAAAGATCTAGATGTGTCATAAGGCATTCTTTTTAGTATGCCTTTATATCATAACTACTATTTGTTTATTTTATCTTGACTTATATTAAATAGTTGGCTTTATTTATACTTATTATATCATTTCTGCAATCGATTTTCCATTTTCACAACTTACAAAGAGACATCAAGCAATTCTTTTTATTTATTTGTTGTATAAAAGTCTTCATGTTTCATAATCAAGCATATACATGTTATAATTAATTTAGAAAAATACCTTTTTGGAGGATGTTTATGATATTAATTCGACATAATAACGAAGGAAACTTAAAACCCTATTTCTATTTTGCGTTAGAGGAGTATGTATTAACTCAATTACTCAAAAATGATGAGACATACTTTTTTACTTGGGAAATTCATGGTGTAGTCATTGGAAAAAACCAGGTAATTGAAAATGAAGTGAATTTGAATTTTCTAAAAGAAAACAATATCGATGTCTATAGAAGACCTACCGGTGGAGGATGTGTCTATGCAGATCATCGAAACACAATGTTTTCTATTGTCACCAAGAGAGCAAATAAAGAATTTACATTCAAAACCTATTTATCAAAAATAATTGACTCGATGAAGCTACTGGATATCAATATCGAGTTTTCAGGTAGAAATGATCTTTTATTTGAAGGTAAGAAAATATCGGGAAATGCGTTTTTGCAAAATAAACATGGTATGCTCATGCATGGAACTTTCTTATACGATTGTGATCTTGAAACCATGGTAAGAGCAATTTCACCAAGTGATGAAAAGCTTGTATCCAAAGGTATTGATTCCGTAAGATCTAGAGTGACAAATTTAAAGCCATATTTAAACGGGCTTACTCAAGAACAATTGATTAAACACTTTGAGAATACATTAACCAATCAAACGTATAAATTGAGTGATGATGAAATTAAAAAGATTCATGAAATGGCAAAAAAATATGAATCGAAGACTTGGATATATAAAAAACAACCAGCATATACAAAGATTCTAAAGAAAAGAATATCTGGAGGTTTATTTGAAATCAAGTTAGACTTAGCAGAGGGTATTATTAAAAACCTTGCTATTCAAGGCGATTTTTTTGATAAACAACCTTTATTAGATTTTGAGGAAAAATTTAAGGATTTACCCTATGAAAAAAAGAGTGTAGCAGAAGTACTAAGCAAAAATTTGATAGAAGATTATATATTAGATGCCAAGACTGAGGACTTCCAAAACTTGTTATTTGAAGGCATTTTAGGAGAATAGAGCTAAATATTAGAAATATTTATCAAATAGCTTCTGAAAACGTAATAAAAGTTGACTAGTATTTTAAATATTTGTTAAAATAGAGTAGAAGGCGAAAGGTGGTATTGCCATGAAAGAAAAGAAGAATAAGAATCAATCTATCGAAAATGAAGATTTTATTGAAGATGATTTGACCGAAGAACCAAAAGGCAAGAAAGTCAAAGCTGAAAAGATTAAAGTTCCCAAAGAAAAAGCACCTAAGAAGATTAAAAATCGCTCTAAATATACATCAAAATATTTCAAGAAGTTTTCAGGTCGTGCAGAAGATTCTTATGATGATATGCTTCATGAAGATTATAAGCACGTTATCAACCGCGCACATCAGTTATCCTCAATTAAAGAGTCAGATTATGAATCACTCATTGTGATTACGATTCCTGATGCATTTGACCATAAAGGTAAGGTATCTTACCGTTTGGATAAAAAACCAGATGGATCCTATACACTTTTATATGACCAGGCATTGGTCACTGCATTATTTTTTGGAGCAGATTCATTATTCTATCACCAAGCAAATGTAGACCATAGAAATGGTCATATCGCATTTGATGTTTCGGGTGAGTTTAATTATTTCGATGTTGTTCATATGGAAACTTCATTAAAATATGATAACAATGATCATCCAAAGTATATCATGTTAGATCTTGAGATTGGCTTAGCTGATGGAACAATTGTTCCTTTCCACTTAAGAAACCACCATATTCACACTGATTATGATTTAGAGACTTTACTCACAGAAACAGAAGAAAAAGTTTTAGAAATTTTAAAGAGTAAAGTACGTACAAGCCGTAAGTTATAAGAACCCCGATGGGGTTTTTTAAAATCTATTCATTTGATTGACTTTTAGCAAATTATTATGTATAATACCTTCGTTGAGGTGATATTATGAAATATTCAATCCATGATTTAAAAGAGAAAACCTCAATTGATCTTGTCATTGATTATTCGAAAATGATTGAAGATTCATTAGAGATATTAGCTATTGAACCTGCAAAAGTAAAAGCGGATATATTTTTTAAACATGACGAGTTAACTATGAATATACATGTCGATGTTTTAATGGAGCTAGCTTGCTCTAAAACATTAAAGCCTGTCCCATATGAAATGAGCTTCGATGAAGTGATTATCTTTGGGAATACTGAAGATGCGGATTTTCCACTTGAAGAACCTTTAGAGCTTGAAGACATTATCTTTGGATATATAATATCCGAAAAACCTTATACCATCTATCATCCAGATGCTAACGAAGCTTCCTTTGAACAAGAGAAAAGCCCACATCCTGCATTTGCTGATTTAGATAAGATAGTGAAAAAATAGGAGGTGAACAGATGGCTGTTCCATTTCGTAGAACGGGTAAAACTGCAAAGAGAAAGAGAAGAACTCACTTCAAACTTACTGCTCCTGCATTAGTTGTTTGCCCACAAACTGGTGAATTCACATTACCACACCGTGTTACACCAAACAGTGGTTATTACAAAGGACAACAGGTTTTAACCAAGAAGGAATCCAAGAAGGATTAAGGAAGGGTGCCAACAGGCACCTTTTTCTTTCTTTAAAATGAAAATAATAAAGATTTATCATATATAATAGACTTGAAGTCAAAAAAGGATTGTGAAGATATGAAACATGAAACAGTATTAAAAGAAGAAGCGATTTCTTATTTGGATATTAAGCCAAATGGAATCTATGTGGATGGTACATTAGGTGGTGCAGGACATTCAAAACTCATTTTGGATCACTTAAAGAATGGTTTTTTATACGCATTCGATCAAGACGATTTCGCTATAAGTTATGCAAATGATGTATTAAAAGACTATAAAAATTATCAGATTATCAAAAGTAATTTCAAGCACTTGAAAAGTAAACTTAAAGAGCTTGGTGTTGATAAAATTGATGGACTTCTTCTAGATTTAGGTTTATCTTCATTTCAAATTGATGATGAAACTAGAGGCTTTACTTATCTAAAGGATACATCCCTAGATATGCGTATGGACCAGCATCAAGAAATAACTGCTGAAACCATTTTAAATACCTATGAAGCTGATGAGCTTGCTCGTCTATTCTTTATCTATGGGGAAGAAAAAAACTCATTCAAAATAGCCAAAAGAATTGTAGAGAGAAGACCTTTAAAAACAACTATGGATTTAGTTAAAATATGTGACTCGGTCAACTATAAAGAAAAAGGACACTCTTCTAAGAGAGTATTCCAGGCATTGCGTATTGCAGTGAATGATGAACTCAAGGTATTAGAAACTGTTTTGCATGATGCAGTCGATATGTTAAATCCTGAAGGAAGACTTGTAGTGATTACTTTTCACTCTCTAGAAGATCGCATTGTAAAGCATTTCTTTAGAGATGAAAGCTCAACGGATATACCAAAAAATCTTCCGATTATACATCAAAATCTCTCTCAATTTGAAGTCATTACTAGAAAACCTGTTTATCCAACTGAAGAAGAGATGAACCGGAATTCAAGAAGTAAATCTGCAAAATTAAGAGCTCTAAAAAGGAGATAATCATGAGAATTGCACTCATCGCGCATGACAAGAAAAAAGATGAACTGAAAAGCTTTGTTGCGCATCATGTTGATTTTTTTAAGGCACATGATCTAT
This sequence comes from Bacillota bacterium, assembly GCA_018818645.1. Classification (GTDB taxonomy): domain Bacteria; phylum Bacillota_I; class Bacilli_A; order Acholeplasmatales; family Acholeplasmataceae; genus Peloplasma. The sequence goes on along the minus strand of JAHIRQ010000090.1, from coordinate 8,995 downwards.
ATGCTACAGGTACGACTGGTTCTATTTTGATTGAACACACAGGATTAAAAATAAGCTTAAAAAAATCAGGTCCCCTTGGAGGAGACCAGGAAATCGGATCGATGATTGCTAACGGTAAAATTGATATGATATTTTTCTTTAGAGATCCACTCACTGCACAACCACATGAACCAGATGTTTCAGCATTATTTAGATTAAGTGATGTGTATAAGATTCCTTTAGCTACAAATATAGAAACAGCAAAACATTTCCTAAATTCAGAAAAAAATAAAGCACAATAATTGTGCTTATTTTTTCTTGTTTTGTGCAGAGATGATAATTCTAATGTATTCAAGGTCTAAATGCTTGAATGCTTGATGATTGGATAAGAATTCAAAGATATCAGGGCTATTGACTTCAGTAATTTCATTGGTATCCTTATTCATGATGTGAATATGACTATCTGCTGAATGCATTGGATTGCCCATTGCGAGATCGTAATATTTTGTGTCATTGATGTAAATTTCAACAACTATCTTTTGTTCCACTAAAAATTCTAGATTGTTGTAAATCGTAGATACATTATAAAAGCCTCTTGAAGCTAAAGCTTTTTGTATTTCCTTGAAAGTAAGATGTTGATTTTCCAAGATTTCAATCATTGCTTTTCTGCTCTTGGTTAATCGCATCTTATCTAATCTAATTTTATGATAATAACGTTCTTTTAGGTCCATTTGTTCGCTCTCCTTCGGGAAACCGGAATAGGTATTATAATACATTTCAATTATATCAATATTTATAAATGATTTAAAGAATAACGCTCATTTCTCTAGATTAAGTCAAGATAATTCGTATTTTTACACAACTTATTGATTTTTCATTCCCCTTAGTTTCATATCATTTAAAAAATGATATAATTAATTTGGTGATGAAATGCATTTAGTTTTCGGTGGGTCGTTTAATCCACCTACAATCGCACATCTAAATATTGTAAAAAAACTATTGTCTACCTACAAGGGTGCACGGGTTTTATTACTGCCTGTTGGTGACGATTATCAGAAGCCTGAACTCGTTCCATTCTACCATAGATACTTGATGCTTGAACTACTAATTAAAAAAATAGATCGTGCATCTGTATTAGATATTGAATCAAGAAGAGAGTATAAAGGAACTTTAGCAAGTCTAAAAGAAATCAATAAAATACATGATGACTTATATTTCGTCATTGGTTCAGATCAATTGAAGGATTTTAGAACTTGGATTAATTATGAAGAATTACTCGAATCCTATCCATTTATCGTGATGACAAGAGAGGGTTCTATTTCAAAAGAAGAATTTGAAAGCATGTTTAAAGATGTAAAACATCAGTTTACATATCTTCCTTTTAATGAAAACATCTCATCATCCAACATTCGTAAAAGCTTAAAAAAACATTCTGGACATTTGACCCCTGAGGTCTATCAATATATTCTTAAAAATCATCTCTATGAGGAGCAAAATCATGTATAAGTATGGTTTAATCAAAGTCGCTGCAGCAACACCAAAAATTAGTGTTGGTGATATCAAGCACAACAAGAAAGAAATTCTTTCTATTCTTGGAAAAACAAAATCAAGTGTGATTGTTTTTCCTGAACTTTCCATTACTGGCTATACTGCAAGTGACCTTTTTTACCAAGAAGCATTCATATCTGAAGCGAAACAAGCCTTAAAGGAAATCATGGATGAAACTACCTATAAAGGTATCTTTATTATTGGTGCACCTCTAGATTTGTATGGGATTTTATACAATTGTGCAGTTGTTATCAAGCAAAAGAAGGTGCTAGGAGTCATACCAAAGCACTATTTACCAAATTATCATGAATTTTATGAAAAAAGATGGTTTCATACAGGATATAAAACAACAATGAAAAATATCAAGCTATTTGGAGAGCAAGTTCCCTTTGGTTACTTAATCTTTGAAGATGCTGATCAAAATATAAGAATTGGTGTTGAAGTTTGTCAGGATTTATGGGCAGCTTACAGCCCTTCAGATGACATGAGCTTAGCAGGTGCTAACATGTTTTTCAATCTTTCTGCATCACCTGAAAGAGTAGGAAAACTCTCTGTTAGAAGAAATTTAGTGTTAGATCACTCAAGAAAACAAATGGCAGCTTATATTTATACAAGTTCTGGTCATTTTGAATCCAGCTCTGAGGTTGTTTTTTCGGGTCATAAATTGATTGCAAATCAGGGATCTATGGTTGCTGAAGATTCTACTTTTGCTATGGATTCATCAGTTTTAACTGCAGATATTGATATCTCTGCAATCAACTATCAAAAAAGACAAGATTCTACTTATAGAGATATGCATATGATGATTCAAAATCAATATCAATTCGTACCTGTTAAATTTGAGGAATCTGAAACCTTTGAATTTGAACATAAAGTATCACAAAAACCGTTCATTCCTGATTCTAATTTAGATGAAGAAATAGAGTTAGCAAATAATCTTCAAGTCTATGCACTTGTGAAGAGACTTGAATCACTTCCAGAATCTTCAAATAAAATTGTAATTGGTATCTCAGGTGGCCTAGATTCAGCATTGGCTTTGCTTGTAAGTCATCAAGCAATGAAGAAATTAGGAAGAGATACAAAGGATATTATCGCAGTCACAATGCCTGCTCAAGCAACCTCGAAACAATCAAAATCAGCAGCTATTAAGCTGATGGATGGACTAGATGTGACTAAATTGGAAATTCCGATTTCAAAATCAGTGGATCTTCACTTAAAGTCGATATCGCACATCGAAAAAGATGTTACCTATGAAAATGCTCAAGCACGGATGAGAACCATGGTTTTAATGGATTTAGCAAATAAGCATGGTGGATTTGTCTTAGGAACTGGTGATCTCTCTGAGATTGCACTGGGTTGGATGACCTATAATGGTGATCAGATGAGCATGTATGCAGTCAATGCGGGTTTACCAAAGACATGGGTTCAATTGTTAATTGGGTATCATGCAACTCATCTCTATGCAAATGTAGGTGAAACCTTGAATAAGATATTGAAAGCACCAATTTCACCGGAACTGTTAGAAAATCAGGATACTGAAAAATCCATTGGAAGATATGATGTCAATGATTTCATCCTATTCCATCATTTAGAACATGGAGCAGATGAAGAAAAAATAGTTTTCTTAATCATAAATGCATTTGACTTTTCAAAGGAAGAAGCAACTCATTATGTAACGCGTTTCTTTAAGCGTTTCTATTCACAACAGTTTAAGCGTCAAACCCTCCCTGAGGGACCAAAAATCTTAGGTATATCCTTATCACCAAGAGGTCAATATAGAATGCCTAGTGATGTAAAAAGAAAGTGATTTGAATGAAAAAAAAGAAGGTCATTATTGGATTAAGCGGAGGAGTAGACAGCAGTGTTGCTGCATACTTACTTCTTAAAGACGGCTACGATGTCGAAGCCGTTTTTATGCGTAATTGGGATAGTGCAACCAATCATGATTTCAAAGGCAATCCAACTTCTTATGATGAGATATGTGAGCAAGAGAAAGACTTTCAAGATGCACAACTCGTCGCTGATAAACTAGGAATTATATTACATAAAGTAGACTTTATAGAAGATTATTGGGATAGAGTATTTTCTTATTTTCTAGATGAATATAAGAAAAATAGAACTCCAAATCCTGATGTGCTATGCAATAATGAGATCAAGTTTAAAGCCTTTGTTGACTATGCAAAGAAGTTTAATCCAGATTATATAGCAATGGGTCACTATGCAAGAATTGATTTAACTGGAGATTATCCTAAGTTATTAAGAGCAGTGGATTCGAATAAGGATCAAACCTATTTCCTATCACAGCTCAAAGAAGAACAGTTGAGAAATGTGATGTTTCCTATTGGAGAGCTCGATAAAAAAGAAGTCAGAAAGATTGCATTAGAACAAAATTTAGCAACAGCTGATAAAAAGGATTCCACAGGTATCTGCTTTATCGGAGAACGTCATTTTAATCAATTTTTATCCAATTATCTACCTGCTCAACCAGGAAAAATGAAAAGACTTGATGGTACTATCCTAAAGGATCACAACGGGTTAATGAATTACACAATTGGTCAAAGAAAAGGTCTAGGTATTGGTGGATCTAAAGACGAACTTGGTGCATGGTATGTGGTAGGAAAGGATTTGAAAACCAATACTTTATATGTTGAACCTGATTTTAATCATCCACATTTATTTAGTGATTCTGCATTGATTACTGATGTGATTTGGCGAGGACCAAAAATCATTGGAAAGATGACTGCGAAATTTAGATATCGACAAAAGGATAACGATGTTGATGTTCAATGGATGGATGATCACACGATTTTAGTGAGCTTTCCTCAAACCATTCGTGCAATTACTCCAGGTCAGGTTTGTGCCTTTTATCAAGGAGAAGTCTGTTTGGGGTCAGGCTTTATTTCTGAGGCATATATGGATAAAAAGACAAGACTTTATAGTTAAAAGAAACTTCGGTTTCTTTTTTTTATGGGGTTACATGGTATAATTTAAGTAAGTATTTTTATAGAAGGAGAAGCTATGGAAACCATCATCGGTAAAGTCAAAAACTATGTTTTTCATAATGAAGAGAATAGCTACTCAATCGCAAGAATAACCAATGAAGCTGATGAAATCATCACGATTGTTGGGTATTTTCCAATAGTCAGTGAAGATATCATGTATGAATTTTCAGGAATTTGGGTAAAGCACAACAGCTATGGGGATCAATTTAAAATTGAATCATTTAAAAAATGTGAGAAGCAAAGTGCTGCTGGTCTAATATCTTATCTTTCAAGTTCATTTTTTCATGGAATTGGAACGAAAACTGCTGAAAAAATTGTCAATCATTTTGGAAGTGATGCAATCAAAATCATATTAAATGACAAAAAAGTCTTAAAAGAGATTGGATTAACAGCAATCCGTATCGAAAAATTTCATCAACAATTAATTGAAAATCAAACCAACGAACATATCTTGGTTGCTTTATATGGGTATAACTTATCAGGCAAGCTTGCTATGAAATTACTGTCTAAATATCAAATGCTCACCTTAGAAAAACTGGAGGAGAATCCTTACCGATTAATTGATGATATTGAAGGAATAGGCTTTATCAAAGCTGATGAAATTGCTAGTAAACTATCCATTCCAAAGGATGATTTAAGAAGAATTAAAGCAGCAATCATATACGCAATGCAATACATTGCCTATCAAAATGGAGATGTCTATTTAAACAAAGAGCAGGTTGAAAATTATGCTGCTTCAGTCCTAGGAGATGGATTAGATTTATCGATTGCTATTCAAGCACTCATTGAAGAAAAAAGAATCATCATCGAGGATGATAGATTCTACCTATCCCTATCTTATTTTACAGAGATATCGCTAGCTGAAAAAATTCTTGAATTGGTGGATTCAAGCAAGGTTATCTATGACATGAATTATCTTGAAACACTCTTGGATGCTGTTGAAATTCAAAAAAACATGCAATATACATTGGTTCAAAAAGAAGCGATATTAAAGGCTTTATCAAGCCCTATATCAATTATTACTGGTGGACCAGGTACTGGTAAAACGACGATTATAGATGGTTTGTTAGAGGTTTATAGAATCTATAATAAACTCAATTACAAGAATCCTTTAATCTATGAAAAAATAGCGTTAATGGCACCGACTGGAAGAGCAGCTAAACGCATGAAAGAGCTTCTTGATATGGAAGCAAAAACGATTCATAGACACCTAGGCTATAGCTATGATGGGTTATTTTCTTATGATGAGTCTCACTTAATGCCACAGGATTTAGTCATCATTGATGAAGCATCGATGATTGATTTATTTCTTGCTAAAAAGCTGTTTTCAGCAATCAAGCCTGGAGCACAAGTCATCATTGTAGGAGATGTGGATCAATTACCATCCGTAGGACCTGGTCAGGTTCTTGCTGATTTTATCGATTCAAAAATGATAACAACCGTAAGACTCAATGAAATCCATAGACAAGCAAAGGATTCTAAAATTATTAGTCTTGCTCGAGCAGTCAACGATCAAGATTTAAGTGCAGAGGATCTAAATAGTGATCAAGATGTTTATCTATATCGAGCAAATGCTGAAAAAATTAAGGAAGTTATCATCAAGCAGGTGCAAGGAGCATTAAATGAAGGATATTCAATGGTCGATGATATCCAAATCCTAGCACCAATGTATAAGGGAGATTTAGGGATTGATAATTTCAATAAAATACTACAAGAGGAGTTCAATAAAAATCGCGATGTTTCCATGAAATATGGTGATAAAACATACTATAAAGGTGACAAGGTGATTCAGCTTGTCAATGATCCTGAACGACTCATTATGAATGGAGATATTGGAATTGTTAAGGATATCAAAACCAATAGTCAAGACGAACAATACATGGTTGTAACATTCGATGATAATGATGTAATGTATGATAAAGGTGATTTAGATGAACTGAATTTAGCGTATGCAATCAGTATTCATAAATCTCAGGGTTCTGAATATAAGATTGTTATGATACCAATGGTTAGAAGCTATATGCACATGCTTAAAAAGGAATTAATCTATACTGCAATTACTAGAGCGAAGAGATTTTTAATTTTACTTGGTGATATGAATTTATTGGTATATGCAGCAAATCATTTATCAGAAAAAAGACAAACAACACTTGCATTCAGACTCAATCACACCATTGAAAGTGAGATTCAAGAAGATGATGCACTCGATGAGTTAACACCATACGATTTCATGTAGGAGGAGATTATATGATTAATGTAGTAGAAGCAAGAAAGTATTACGGAAAGTCTAGAGGAATTCATAATGTTACTCTTCAAGTCAATGAGGGAGAGATTTTTGGCTTTGTTGGACCAAATGGTTCTGGTAAAACAACATTGATTCGAGTACTTCTAGGACTTTTAGAACTTCAGGGTGGACACGCAACAATCCTAGACCAAGAAGTGAAATTGGGAAATCACAAAATCAATCAAGATATTGGCTATATGCCAAGTGAGTCCTTCTTTTTCAATGAAATGAAGGTGCAAGGGGTTATCGATTTTTTTAAAGGGATTAGAAAGGTTGACACTGATTACTTAAAACTCTTAATTGAAAATCTAGATATTGACTTAAATAAGAAATTTGGGGCACTATCCTTTGGCAATAAGAAAAAAATCGGAATTGTTGTCGCATTAATGCACCAACCCAAACTACTTATTCTTGATGAACCAACGTCAGGTCTAGATCCACTGATTCAATCTAGATTCCTAGATCTTTTACTCGAAGCTAAGAAAAAAGGAACCACGATATTATTATCATCTCATGTTTTAAGTGAAATCGAAAAAGTTTGCGATAGAGTAGCACTCATCAAAGAAGGGGTTATTCTATTTACAAAATCCATGGAAGATATCAGAAAAGATGAACACAAGAGATTGATGGTCACTCCGAATTATCAGAATTTGGTTTTAGAAGGACTAAGTTATATCAATGATTATAACAGTTCATCTCACTATACCTATCATGGGGATGTGAATCTTTTGATTGACTACTTGAGTCAATATAAGTTTAAGGATGTTGTCTTAAGAAATATCGGATTAGAAGAGTTATTTGCAGTTTATTATACAAAGGAGGATTTGTCATGAACATATTCTCTAAAAATTTATTCAAGTTAGAATTTAAAAGAAGTTTTAAAAGCTTGATGATATGGTCATTTTCTTTAGCATTATCATTACTCTTAGTCATTGTAATCTATCCGATGGCAAAGGACATGTTTGAAGCGCTTGAACAAATGATTGAATATTTTGAATCAATCAATAGTGGATTTGTTGGCATGCTTGAAATGTTTGGTGGGATCCCAGAAAATGGTATCGAATATTTCGCTACAGAAGGAGCAATGTTTCTACAACTTTTAGGTGGTATATTTGCTGCTATTGTTGGGTTTGGGATTATCAATAAAGATGAAAAGGAAAAAACAGTTGAAGTTATTTACACACTTCCAGTATCTAGAGAAAAGTTATTATTTACAAAAATGACTGTTGTCGCTGTTAATCTTTTTATCTTCATGCTCATTCAAGTGCTCATGGTTGATTTAGGATTCTTGCTGGTTGCTCCTGGAGAAGATATTTCTGCTATTTGGATGTTTGGGTTGTTCGATTATTTCATGTTTTTAATGATTGCATACCTAAGTATGTTTTTGGCAATTGTATTAAAACCCAATCAATCCAACTTTATTGCAATCGCTATTCCATTTCCTTTATATATCATAACGACTATTGCTTATGCTACAGATAATGCTTTCTTAAAGTCCCTTAAATATATTTCTCCTTTTACATTTGCTGAACCAGTAGGTTGGCTAAAGGATCAGTTGAATTTTGAAACCATAAACTTTTTCATCTTTTTATCACTAACTGTAGTATCCATCATACTAAGCTTTGTTTTGTTTAAAAAAAGACAAATCATTTAATTATATCTTACATAAATATTGATACAACCTACATCGTTCATGTGCTATAATAACACTCGATGAATAATGAAAGCTGGGTATCAACATGAACGAAATTTTACAATTTTTAAACGGTGAGATGAACCGTCCATTACCTTATGGGACTTTGAGTGAAGGTTGGTTTCATTACCTTTCACTTGTATTAGTGATTGTTGCATCTGTGATCGCAATCACACGCATGAAGAACATGAGCGATAAGAAACTAAAAAAAGTTTTACTGATATTTGCTATCATACTTATTGTGTTTGAAATCTATAAACAACTCATTTTTTCTTATCAGGCAAATTGGAATTATCAATGGTATGCATTTCCATTCCAGTTTTGTTCGACACCAATGTATGTCGCACTATTTGCTGGATTAACAAGAAATAAAAAGATTTTTGAAGCATTGAAAATATTTCTAGCAACATTTGGTTTATTTGCTGGTGTAGCAGTCATGCTTTACCCAATGACGGTTTTTGTGGGAACGATTGGAATCAATATCCAAAC
>JAHIRQ010000089.1 GCA_018818645.1 Bacillota bacterium | reverse complement strand
GGTGATAAAAACTGAAATATAAGATATCCATGGGCACCATGGATCTCTAATAAATCATATCCTGCTTCATCAGCACGTCTTGCTGCTTCTTTAAAGGATAGAACAACTTCTTTTATTTCCTCTAAAGTCATTTCACTAGGTAATTGATAATCATCAGAATAGCTCACTGCACTTGGTCCCTTTGGTCTATCAACCTTTGCTTTTCTTCCAGCATGATTGATTTGGATACCAGCAACAGACCCATTCTCATGAATTACATTCACAATCTTTTTAAGTCCTGCAATATGATCATCACTCCAAATACCTAAGTCATTGACTGTAATTCTTCCATCAGGTAATACTGCAGTCGCTTCTTGGATTATCAAACCAACTCCACCAATTGCTCTAGTCCCATAATGAACAACATGGAAGTCATTGGCGAAGCCTAAAGTGTTTGCACTATACATACACATTGGTGGCATGACCACTCTATTTTTTAAGACTAAATTCTTGATTTGATAGGGTTCATATAGCATGTGATTTCCTCCTAGGTGAAACAACTCGTTTATATTATTTTAACATGATTTGAAATTCATTTATATAATTTAATAAATTATAGAAAAAAAGACCCAAATTAGGTCTTATTCTCTTCTTTAAAATAGTTTTTATTTTTTAACTCAATCCATTTGTCTTTCAGCTTAAATTTATTTCTTTGATCCATTAAAATATAGCGTTGAATGCATAATGCAGTGATTAGAATCAGTGGTATAACAGGAGTTCCTGGACCAAACCAAAATAAAATCACAGCACTACCAAGACCAATCAACCATCCATTACTACTCATGATTCCAATTCCTAAAAATAACACTGCCCAGCCATGAAATATCATATAGCTCATCAAAAGAGAAAGTAAGCCTCTGATACTTCTCATTGACTTAACAATCTCCCAAACCATCAAGAAAAAGAGTTTCCAAAACACAATAAATTTTTTCATATGCATTTAAAAAAAGACAAACACAAAACGTGTTTATCTTTTAGTAACCTCTGGTTTAAGTTTGCCTTGATCGATTGCTTCAGGATAAGGATACGCTTCTTCTCTCATTCTCTTATAGAGAACATAGATCAAACCACGGACAGTGTCAATTCTAGTGATCACACCTAAACCCTTTTCTCCTTCAACCTTTACTTTTTCACCAATTAGATAAGTTTCATTGCTCCAAGCCATATGGATTCACCTCACTAGAGTATTATATCACAATTTTATTTTTTATTTACTTTTTGGCGAATAACTTTTTCATGATTATCTCGTCAGTTTTTCTAAGAAATTATATTTAAGCACGAAAACATTTGAATCTATTTATTCGCTATTTTTTTTATTCTTTTCATTATATTCACTTTGATAGGGTATATCTGCTTGCTGTTTATCTATACTGAAGAGGAAAACTACAATCACACTCACCATGGTGATAGAAATCAAAATTAAAAATAGAAGAGGAATAGGTTCATCCTTATTTCTACATTTTTTGATCATGATAAGGCTGATTAGATTAAAAAGAGCGACAAGCCATAAAATAATCATCCCATAATAAAGACCTAAATCAAGCTCAAACCGGTTATCTGCTAACACTAAACCGATAAAAGTATAAAAGCCTCCAAATATAACAAAAAATGCGATATTAAGTTTAGCGTTCATCATCCAGTAATAATATTTTTTCATATATCCCCCCAAGAATATAAATGTTTACTTACTTTTTGGTCGATAACTCTTTAATGCTGAACCAATCAAAAAGGCCTTCGGTTCTGCATCAGCATGCTTTAAGAATCTTAAGAGCTTTGCTGCATCTTTACTCGGATTTAAGGAAAGTAATGCAGCAAGATCACTATGGAATAATGGGTGATGATAATCATGGATATTCTTTAAAAGTGGAAGTGCTACCTTTTCATTCTTTCTCATGAACTTATAAAAAGATAGTAAAAGACTTGGAATTGGAGTATATAGGTCTGCACCTTTTCTATTTTCTAAATCCAGAGCAATTTCATACATCTTCGATGCTTGAAATTTGCTCATGTAAAATACTATTTCCTTTAATTCTTTATCCTCTTCATCCCAATTGATTAAAAGATCTAATAAATCTGCTCTCCATAAAAATCTGTGTGATGATTTTTCATCCAGTTCATATTCTTTTTTAAATTTTTCTTTAATCTCGTGCAGTAAGTCTAAATTGAGTGTTTCATATAGTGAATAAATATCTTCTGGTATATTTGTCTCTGTTTCAATATGGGTTAAATATTTAAATATATCATTTAAGATGTTATTCTTTTCTTCTTCATAGGCTTCAAAAAGAGGAGTAATGTAGACGTCCTTCGTATTGACTTCCATTTTATTCTTTTCAAATATATAGGTGTGATATGTAAATCTTTCCTTGGATAAATGCTCTGGTGATAATATTGAAAATCCCATTCCACCATTCGGATAGGTTCGATGTGTCGGATGACCTACAATATCATTTCTAATGTATTTGAGTTCATGTAATGTCGGATTTGAGTTGACGTTCACGTGATATTTATATTGAGTTAACCCAATCGCTAAATCATAGAGGGCATCAATTGCTACAAATAAGCCCTGTAATATGCCAAAGACATCCAAAAGGATCGCGCCTTTTTCTGTTTGTTTTTCAGCTATATACCTTTGAATCATCAGATCCACATGCTCAAGCATCGAAAAAGATGACTGCGCACGATATCCGTGACTGTTTTGCTCATCTTTCTTTGATGCTGTTACATAGACCTTCAGACTTTCTAGGCTCATAGGCTCTCCTTAATCTTTTGAACTAATGTTGGTGCTGGAAGCTGCTTATAAATAGGACCTTCTAAATACATAACTCCTAATCTTTCTAATGCTTCTTTTTGATCCTTTGTCTTGACATTGCGAACGACTAAAGCCATTTGGAAGCTTTCCAAAAGTTCTTTCATCTTATGAATATAGGAATTCCATTTAATCGATTCCTTCTTTAAATCGATATGTAGCGCATGAAATGGATAAAGAAGTGCCATTTCAAGCGAGGTCGTATCTAAGGATATTCCGTGATCGATCAATTCCTGAATTTGCTGTGCGTATTGATTCCCACGAAGCTCCATATCAAATTTAAGTCTTACAAATTCATAGGGAATTGCATATTCCTTAAATAACCCTAAAATAAATGGATTGAATGTTGGGTCTACAAATGTTTCCTTAGAAATTGGAATGGTTAGCTTAATCAGACGCTCAGTAGCCTTTTCTAACGCGACTAGATACTCACAAACACGCTTGATATGAAATCTTTCTAGCTCTACTAATCTATTTCTTTTTTTAGCAATTTGAAGTAAGTATTTATTATCAATTGATAGATTTAATAGCGCGAGTTCACTTTCGTATTGCCATACTCTATTCTTTTTAATATCTGTGATTTGATTGAAGACTATACCCATGGTTTTCTCTTCAATTGCGATATTTAAATGATCGATGACCTGCTGTTCAAAAAGCTCATCTTCATAGTCTCTATAGACAAAGAATACATACTTATCCTCTTTATCTCTTTTCGCTTTTTCGAGTGCGATATCTAAATACCTAACAAGCTTATCCAAATGCTTTTCAACCGTAACTACAGGATATCTTAGGATACCCATATTACAATTAAACTTTTCGAATCTTAAAATTCTAGATTGATAAACCTCTAGATATCTAAAATAGTCTTTTACAATCTTGGTTACACTTCTGATATCGTTATAGGGAAGTATAATCATTAATTGATTGAAATCATATCTAAAACTAACACCATCATTAAAGAATTTTTTTGTGTGCTGCGCAAATTCTTTAAAGTAGGCAGTCATCTTTTCTGTACCATAGATATGCTTTAGGTTTTGTTCCAGTTCAATTAATAATAGACTTGCCTTATCCTTAAGAAGTGTTTCAAACTCTTGGGTCAGTGCATAGTAATTGCCTAGCCCCGTTTCTTGGTCTACCGTTGCTTTTTCTATTAATTCTTTGGTTTCTTCTACTGCTTTACTTTGATCTGAAAATAAACTCATAACGATCACTTCATCCCCTATCTTTAAACTATATAGCTTTTCTAGGATGCTTTTTTCTTGATAACGATATAAGAGTTCTTTAGTTTCTCCACTTTTATTGAGTAATCTTTGGATCGTCTCTTTATAAAGGTGGACATGCTCATAGCTGACATCTCTTAAAAATAGCTCTAAATGATGATGCTTATCGATATTAAATAAGCTTTGAGCCTCTGTGTTATAGACTGATCTTCCTTCACTGAGCTCTCTATAGGCTAGAATAGGAGCGTCTAGGACCTTACTATAAAATCTATTTTCTTTCTTTAATTTGACTAATCTTTTTTCATCTAAGATATGTGCATATAATATCGCACTCATGAGCTTTAATAAATCATAATATTTACCAGGGTCTAGGATTTCTTCTTCAAAATAAATAGCGATCGCACCTACATCCCCGAGGGGGTAAGCATAGACGAAATGAATATCATTTTCATAATCATTTTGTGTGACAATATTTTTTGTCCAGCGGATATTTTTAGTATCCTCAAAGATTTCATCACCAGTTAGAATGACTTGTTTGATTACAGTATCTTCTAATAGGTTCTCTACTATTGTTTTATCATAAAGTCTTTCTTTTTTGTAGTGGAAAAAATTAGGGGATTCATTTTCCAGATAAATCACATAGTCATGCACTTGAATAAATTTTTCGACATGCATGAAAAATACACGCAAGTAATCTCTGAGTAATAGCTTCTCATCAATTAAATGAGAGAACTGAATCAAGTCATGCGATATTTCTAAATGCTTTAAAATATTGGCGTGTGACACGCCTTTTTCTTGAACCTTTTCAATATATACAACTTCTTGAACAGGCTTAATCTCTTCAACGACTTTTCCTTTTTTATCCAGTACCTTCAATAATGCTTTATATCTTTTTTGGTATAAATCAAGGGATGGTTTATTATCCATTTGACTGTATAAATTGATAATAATTTCGTATGCTCTTTTCTTAAATGCATCATCATTTTTATCAATTAAATCCTCATACTCAGCTTCTAGTGTCGATGCCTTATGAAAGTCTTGTTTTTTCAAATAGACCTCTAATAGACATAAAACAACCTCAGCGTGATCATGATGAATTCTAAGTTCCTTTTGAGCCTTTTGAATGACTTCATCATAACGCTCTAGCTGAATTAAAAGCTTGAGCTCATCGATGAAGTATTCTTTCATTAAATCAAAATTATAGAGTTGATAAAGGCTATTTAAAGCCATTTCGTATTGTCCATCATTTTTATATAATTGAAAGAGCTCTTGATGACAATAGATCTTTGTCTGATCAGGAATAACATCCTTTAAGACTCTTAAGAGATCCTCTAGGATTGGAAGACCTAAAGCCTTTTTATAGGCTATTTCATCTAGAACACCTAAATACTGTTTTAGAATAGGAAGCTTCTGTTTACGAATTTCGATATATGCCTTCGCTTCATCCAATTTGTTGATTTGAATTGATGCATGAATCATCGTCTTTAATATCTTTTCAAGATAAGGTGTTTCGACCTGTAGTTCTATTTCCTTATAGACCTTGATGCCTTCATTAAAGATTAAGTCATAAAGCTCTAGTTCATAAGCGATTTCGAAGTAATGGCAAAAAGCCGCTTGATAGTCAGTATGACTAAGCGGTTGTTCTAGAAAGTCTTTGATAATCGAAAGACTATGGGGTTGTTTAGGAAGCTTTAAGACATCACCAAGACGCAAGATTCATCATCATCCTTTAATTTCTGTATAAAGTCTATTCGCTAGATTTAGATATTTTTCAGCTAACATCTTAAAATCAAAATGGAGCACTTCTGATAATCCGACCATTTCTTTTCTAAGTGCTACCTGGTGCCATTGAAGTGCTTGAAACATACGATAAAACTTGACTGAGTTTTGTTCATTTAAGGTAGCTTTTCTACCCAAATAAACATCTAGGAGCTCTAGCGCATCCTCAAATTGAACATTACCGAAGGATGCGATATCGTAATAAAATTCATTGAAACCAGCATATTCCCAGTCTAATAAATAGATTTGTTTTTCACCAATAACCATATTGGATCTTTGGGCATCGTTATGACAAAAGACCTTGGGTTGATTTGCATGTTCTTCATGATAAAGCTTGATCCAGTTATGCTTTAATTCTAAATACTTCTCACTTCTTAGATCTGTATAGGTTTCATAAAGATTTAATCTTTCGATCAATCCATAGTCAGATGCTGGTTTTAAATTGGAATGATGAAGCTTTTTTAAAGTGTTTGACACTTCTTCTAGATGTGGATGAAAATCCACAGTCGTTAGTACGATTCCAGGAACGAACTTCGCAGCCTTTTCTCCCGTTTCAACATCAAAATAGACAGTTTCATTATTGAGTCCTAACTCTTTAATGATTTCTAGGTTTTTCAGTTCAGTCTTTCTATCAACAAATAGATTACCATCCTTACCAATGATTCTAAATGTGTATTCTATACCCTTGATTTCAATATGATAGGTTAAATGACTCATTCCACCTAACATTCTATTTAAAACTTTTACATCACGTTCTTCAACCTGAAAGGCTTTTGCTGCTCTTTCGATAATTAACTGACTATGCTCCATATCTACCTCTGATAAAAAGTGACTTCTCCATTTTCATAGATGGCGTAGCTTCTATGATAGTCACCTAGTGCGCCGGGATTAATCAACATCATATTATTTTCAACCATTAAATATCTTTCATGTGTATGCCCAAAGATAACAATACTTGCTTCC
>JAHIRQ010000088.1 GCA_018818645.1 Bacillota bacterium | reverse complement strand
CATTAAAGATGCTCCAACTGTTGTGTAGTTATCTTGAATTGCCTTCATCTGCATTCCATCAGTTACAATCAAACCTTCGAAACCTAACTCTTCTCTTAAAAATCCTGTCATGCATTTTTTAGATAAAGTTGTTGGTAATCCATTTTCTGTTAATGCTGGAAAATCAATATGAGAGCTCATCATTGCTTGAATTCCATTTTGGATAGCATGTTTGAAGGGAACAAGTTCAACTGGATTCAATCGGTCCATTCCATAAGCTACCTTAGGTAATGCCAAATGGGAGTCGATATGAGTATCCCCATGTCCTGGAAAGTGCTTACCAGTAGCAATTACATTTTCTTGTAATCCTTTAATAAACGCGGAACCATATTCTGCAACCATCTTTGGTTGATCAGAAAAGCTTCTGACACCAATAACTGGATTTTTCGGGTTGTTATTGACATCAAGCACTGGAGCGAAATTCATATTGATTCCAAGATTGATCAATTCAAGTCCCATATATTTACCACTTAAGTATGCGTTATGAACATCATTGGTTGCAGCAATAGTCATTGCTCCAGGAAAGAATGTTGCTCCACTTGTAATTCTTGAAACCATCCCACCTTCTTGATCGATGCTAATAAATAGTGGAATTCCTAATTCTTTAAGACTAAGTTTTTGTAGGTTTTGATTAAGTTTAAAGACTTGTTCTGGAGTTTTTATGTTTCTTGCGAAAAGAATCACATTTCCAATTCTATACTCTTTAATCAATTTGATTGCGTGATCATTAACATCGGTTGCATCAAAGCCAAACATAAAGAGTTGTCCTATTTTTTCTTCAAGTGTAAGTTTATTTAGATCATATTTCATATAGATGGTACCCCTCTTTCTTCACTTTGAATGCCTTTGAATCCTTATCTATTTTTTCTAATAATTCATCTAGTGTATATCTTTTCGTCTTTAAATCATCATTACCAGATAACAAATCAATCATTTGATTTCCACCAGGACGATAAGGATCTAAAAACTTAAACTCTTCAAATAAATCTCTAATTAAGTAAATCAATGTATATCCTGTTGCTACAGGTTTAAAGGTATTGATATCGGTGACAAAAAGCTCAACACCTTGGCATAGTGTATCCTTATGCTTGGAAAACATGGGTGTAAAATATGTCTTTCTAAATGCTACACCTAAAAGATTTCTTTTTTTCAATTCTTTAATTAAAAGATCTGCATTCATCCAAGGTGCCCCAAACATTTGAAATGGCTTTGCTGTGCCTCTTCCTTCGGAGACATTGGTCCCTTCAAAATAACATGTTGTTAAGTATGCATATAATGAATCTGTTGTTGGAATATTGGGTGATGGTAATACCCAATGACGATTTAAATCCTTATAGTGATAGTATCTTTTCCAATCTGTCATTTTCACAATATGAAGCTTGCATCCAATTTCAAACTCTTTGTTATACATCATCGCAAGCTCACCTAAAGTGAGTCCAAAACGTTGAGTAAGTGGATAGTATCCGACAAAGGATCTAAACTTAAGGTCTAGGATACTTCCCTCGACTTCAAGACCACCGACTGGATTGGGTCGATCAAAGACCACGAACTCCTTATCATTTTCCTTACATGCCATCATTGCATAAGCCATGGTGTAAATAAATGTATAGTATCTTGCTCCAACATCTTGGATGTCAAAGCATAGGATATCGATTGAATCCATCATTTCTTTTGTTGGTTTTCTTGTTTCTCCATATAAGGAGTACACTGTACACTTGGTCAATTCATCCACATAAGTGTCTAAATGAACACCTGCTTGTAAATCACCTCTAACACCATGCTCTGGTGAAAAGAGTGCAACTAAATTGGTTTTCTCAAACAATATTTCTATCGTTGTTTTGAAGCTTGAATCAACACCTGTCGGATTCGTGATTAAACCAACACGCTTGTCTTTAAATAAATCTAAATGCTGTTCTATATTTTCAATACCAAATTTAAACATTGTTTTCACCTAATCCCTTTAAATAAATAACTGCTTGTTTCGTGATGAGTACATTCAAAAGAATAGATAAGGAAACACCTGAAAAAACAAACAACATCGCGGTGATTGGTGCAAGTAACATGAGAAACGGTAACACTGTGGATACAATCAATAAAATTGTTTTTAAGAAAAACTTTCCAGCTAGAAAAAACGATAGTTTATAGATTGTTACATATTTTGCTTTTGGATATACACTGACGACAGTAAAAGAGTAAAGTACAACAACAAACGCAGCAATCAATAAGACAATAGTAATGTAATATCCGACTAAGTAAAAGATTCCACTTTGATTATTTAAGTACTCTAGATAGTAGGTCACATTTGCATAGCCTAAGGTTAAGACCAATATGAAAACGAGACTTAAAACAATTTTCTTCCACAAATCCTTCTTAAAATATCCGAAGTAACCACTAAATAGATTCACTTCATCCTTATTTGTGTAATCACTAAAAAGATTATATGCTGCAGACATTGCAGGATATATCGTGATGATTGGGATCGATAAAATGATGGTGATGATGTTAATCATAACTATCCGAATAATCCAATCGGCAATCGTATTTAGTTTTTGCATTAACATTCTTTCGACCTTCAAAAAAGCACCTCTATCCTACAATACCAGTTCTTTCAATAGATTCAACAAATGATTTTTGAACAAATAAATACATAATTAATAATGGTAACATCATGAGTAATGCAGATACATTTGAAATTAAAGCAAGGAATACTGGGTTTGCCCAAACATCTTGACCAATCAGATTTAATGCTCCTGTGTAGAATAATGAAGCATACATTCCTTCTGCAGCATTCAATAAACGCATGGTTAAGAGTGGGAACTGAGCAGTACTGACCTCAAAAATTTTGACGTAATACGCATCATTCCATTGCCAAACAAAGGCGAATAAACCGACTGTTACAATTGCACCTCTTGCATTTGGAAGCATAATATTCCAAAATGTGCGGAACACACTGGCCCCATCGACAATCGCTGATTCTTCTAATTCCTTTGGAAGACCTCTGAAGAAGCTTCTAAAGATATAGATAAATATACCGGAACGAATCCCCATACCAAGTCCACTCATTAAGTAAATGGAACCTTCCTTACCAAGTAAACTTAAGTCTCTAAAATAGAAATATTGAGCAAGTGACAAGGCTTGCGGTGGAACGATAATCGTTAAAATAACAATCGCAAATAAGATATTACTTCCCTTAAATCTAAGTCTTGAAAATGCATATCCTGCGAGTGCAGTTGAGAATATTTGCAAAAACATTGAAATAAAGCTTAATTTGATTGTGTTGAATAATGCATCCTTATAATCAAGAACCAATGCAGCAATCCTAATATTCATTAATGACCATGTTTCAGGTATCCAAATAACTGCTGGGTTATTGACATCTTGAGGTGCACGAAGTGCTTGTAAAACTTGTTGAATCGTTGGGAATAAAATGACGAAACACAATCCCACGAGTAATATTGTTCTTAGTAAACCAATAGCAAAGCTTTGCAGTTTTCTTTTTCTTTTCATATTCACTCTAGGATCACTAAAGTAATGAACAATCTTTTGATATTCTAGCTTAAAATAATTGAGTATTTTAGTTTTCATAGTGCGACTCTCCAATTCTAAAGATTTTGGCGAATCCACCAATTACTAGTAGTAAAACAATAATGGTTGCTACATAAATCCAAGCCATTGCAGACGATAATCCCCAGTGTTGAACATTGAGTTCATCACTAATAATTCTCGATACTGGTGATGTCAAGAATGTGTCTACCAATGCAAATACAGTAACTGTAATGATATGAGGAGTTACGTTTGGTAAAGTAATTAACCAAAACATTTCATATCCAGTTGCGCCTTCAATCTTAGCTGCCTCATATAAATGCTTAGGAATCGATTGTATACTTGCTAAGAATAATAATATTGGTACTCCTGCTAGCGCTAAAATGTCATATATTCTATCAATTAAACCAGTGATGAATGTAATTAAGAATGGTGCAAGTCCTGTTTGTAATAAATAGAATTCAAGATCAAATATTGTTCCAATTCCTTGTTGTTCTAAAATTTGATTGATTGCATCACCACTACCTAAAGCTGTAGCAACCGCTGCAGAGTTTAGAATAACTGGAACGAAGAATATCGCTCTAACAATTGCTCTACCTTTAAATTTCATATTGAGCATGACTGCAATGAATAAACTAAATATTAATAATACGGGTAGATTAATTGCAACATCTGCTGTTGTAGTTAGTAGTTCTACTTTAAAACTAGTTGTTGTTGTAACGTGTGTATTGATTGCATAGAAATAGTTATCAAAACCAATAAACTCTTCAAGGATTTGCCCTGATTGAGGTGTTAAGTTAAAGAAGCTATATCTAAATGAGCGAATCAGTGGAATTAAGAATAGAAATGCAAGTCCAAACAACCATGGAAGTAAGAATATAATACTCATGATCAACTTTTCAGTTTTGTAGGTAATCATTCTCTTCTTTTTTTCAGGGTTTTTAAGTTCTGGATTCGTTAATACTTTATTTTCGTCCATATTATACCCCCTCCAAAACAAGATAGTCCATGCCGAAGACAACTTGTCCTTCTACCATAACATTTGAAAGATTGTAATTGATAGCAATTCTTAATCCGCTTGAATAAGTCACTTCAAATACATTATTCGCTAATCTTTCATGCGAAACAAGATATCCTTGATGTATCCCAATTTGATTCATTTCTGTAACTTGATCATTCATTTGGTCTAACCAATTGACATAATGTGTCGTCATGTAATAGTTATACTCAGTATTTAATAATTCTTGTGAAGAGTCATAAGTTAATGTATACTTCACATTAGATCCAGTCTCTAACAATTTTAGGAATTGATATTGGATGCTACGATCAGAGGACAAATTGATACTATTGCTTGAATAATCGACAATACCTGATAATACTAGCTGCAATAGAGGTATTTGATAGTCAAGAATAGCATAAAGTGTTGTTTCTGTTGGAAGATCCACGATATAGTCAGCAAAAGGAATTGCATATCCTAGTGGATTTGTTAATAATACATTGTATTCAACTTGCTCAAGTAAAGATTCTTGCAAAAGAATAGCTTCTTGTTTATATAAAGCATTATCTTTTGGATAATGTCCAGCTATGATTGAACCCATGTTTAAAAATGAAATGCCCTCATAATCATAATCGCTAGCAAATTTGTCATATAGGCTTTGATAGTAGAGTGGATTGATAACATAGTCATCACCACTATGCAAATAATTCGTTTCAGAATATGGAAGTCTTGTAGGATAGTGATAATTAAACTGATAAGCGAGTGATCCTTTAATACGGCTTGCAGTGTAACGATATTGATCGAATAGACGGTTATAATCAGATGCTGTCATTAAATCAATTGTGTTATATAAATCAATATCTTCAGCACTCAAATAATTATATAAAGATTTTAGGTCTTTACTTCCTCCAAGCACTCTTTCAAAATCTGCTTCGGTATGTATCGATGAATCTAATCCACCATTCATTGTCCCAGTGTATATCACATTCATATTACTAAGCCCAAGTTCATTTAATTCTTTAACAATTGATTTTGCTTGATCAAATGTTGTCAAAGATTCTAACGCATGATATGGAACACCTAAGAAAAATTCTTTTCTATCATATGCACCAATGAACTCAGTGGTTAAGATAGTTTGTGTTGTTTGGTCACTAGCTGCTAAATTGTATGCTTCAACTAAATAGCTTTGATAGGCTTTAGCGATACCAACGTAGTTATTATTGACTCCTTCAAGGAAAATATACTTCACAGTGAAATCTGTTTTAACCATGTCTTTTGTCCATAAATCGACGCCATAACGATTAAAACCTGAACCTATCGTAACAGATTCACTCTCTCTTAAACTAAATGTTACAAATGCTTTATTATAAGAATCAATTCTTTCTGAAACATCTGCGTTAATTGCTGCCATTGCATCACCTTGAGTGATAATCGCTGCAAACCCACCATTTTCTTTAACCATCCCATATAATGGAATGTTGATCTTCTGTTGCTGTTCAGCCATCTTATATGGTAATAAAGATAAATCTTGCCCATATAATCTCTTTCGATAAGCATTTTGATAGAATTTACCGTTATTAAACTCCATCACTGCACCACTTCCATCCGGTAAAACAATATAACCTTCTGTCGGTGTTCCACCTTCTATCGATACAGCTGTACCAAATAATGGTAAGAATGAAATACGTGCAAGCTTAACATTAGCAGGTTCAACAATCGATTCATTAATGATTGTTGTATCAATACCCTTATCATTCAGTTTAATTTCAATTCCAATTTCAAAGAAAACTTTCTCGAATTGTTCGAAATAACCAAAAGACTCATTTTCTTCGATAGCACGTTCTCTGGTATAATCAAGTTTTCCATAGAAAACTTCATATAATCTTCTTTTAACTAGTCTTGACATTCCAACATAATTAACAATTTCATATGCATTCAAATCATGATTAAACCCAGTATATGCAAGTGTATTGAGCATTGTAAAGTCTTCTAAAGCTTCAAACTCATCCTTTGGCATATATTTAGGGAAGTATAGGTAGTCAACTTCTAAATCTTCAATGAAGTACAGTACTTGAACACCATTTTCTACATACTTAATACTAAAGGTTTTCTCTCCCTCATCATTTAATATGCTTTCAGGATGTGAAATACTGAATTGATAATTGTTAATGGTTGTTAAAGATCCTGCATTGTTGAAATATGAAATTTCTAGCGTTGATTTTTGCTTATCAATTGCAGAATTTGTAATAGGCTTGGTAGGGTCTAATTCCCATGGATCTTTTACTGTAGGATTCGATTCCCAAAACTCACCAGTTCTTTTATCCAAAACTTTAAAATAAGAATTGATTTCATTGATATAGAGTGCGAAATTTGCATTTTCTGCAACCAATCTATTGGTATCGGTAAGTTCATTTGCATCTACAAAGCCCTCTTTACTAAATGGAATTAAATCTGATTCAATGGATGCACTCGCACTCATTTTGAATGCGAAAATGTATAAAGATAGGATTGATAATAGTAAAACGATGATAATGATTCTTGTCAGTTTCATATTATCCTCCTTAATAACGCAAGTTTAATTCTTCATAAATCGAAGAAATAAACGCGATAAATTGTTGTATGAGATCAAAGAACAACAAACCAAAAAACATCATGACGCTCATTGCGACGATGGTAAGTAAAAATGCAAGTAAAGTTTTTGCTAATCCATATTGATGAATATTTAAAATACCCATAAATAGCATCCAACCTGTACAAATATATGCGATGTACATAAGTAAATTATAAAATGCCATTTCTTCTAAGGTTAGGAAGTTTGATAGGATGACACTTGGAAAACCGATAATGACTAAAGGAAATAGTGCATAACCTGTAACCTTTAGGATTTCAGAAAACTTTCCTTTACCTTCCATTAAGGTTGTTACTGACCAGTTTCCTATGGTAAAGAGTCCAATCAACAATACAACTGCGAAAATTTCTTGAAGAGAATTGAGCATCAATGGATTATTAGGGTTAATTAAAAATCCTAGATTTTGAAATGAGAATATTCTAAAAAATGCA
Source organism: Bacillota bacterium (assembly GCA_018818645.1). Taxonomy (GTDB): domain Bacteria; phylum Bacillota_I; class Bacilli_A; order Acholeplasmatales; family Acholeplasmataceae; genus Peloplasma. The sequence goes on along the minus strand of JAHIRQ010000088.1, from coordinate 2,576 downwards.
AATAATGCGATATAGATTAATGCAACTGACATCTTCCCTTTTTCATAACGCTTAAACTCATCAAAACCATCAAAGGGGTGTAGCATTATATATTTAGGGAATACTATATAATTGAACCAAATACTTTTAAGTTTAGTCTTCATAAAGTATAGAACCTCCCTTTTTGTACGTGGATCGAATCTTAAGTGCAATCAGTCCTCCAACAATGAGTACAACTCCACCAACGATATATCCAAAATTAGCCTTTAAGACTTCATTTCTGTATCCTTTATAGGCCTTTGAATAATAGTATAGGTCATGTCCAGCATTGAAGTATTCCATCGCTTTTGCATAATTTTTTTCTCTTAAATAAAATTTCCCAATACCGTTATAGGCGATTTCATAGTTCGTATTTAGTAGTAACACTTCTTCCCAAACAGCGGATGCTTCTTCGAAGCGTCCTTGATTATGAAGTGAGATCGCTTCATTCACTGCTAGACCAAAATCTGTGAGTTGATAAACAATTACAGTTCTTGTCTTTCTATCTAATAGCAGTAAATCATCACCTAAGTAAGCTAGAGAAACACCTTCAGCAAACTTATCACTTTGTGCACCTTCATCACCATTGATATATAAAAGATTTCCTTCGCTGTCATAGGTAAATAAGCGACTTCTCTTTTGGTCTAAGACTGTATAAATACCATCGTTTGAGGTTGCTATATCAACTAAAGTAGATGGCCCTGTAATGACATAGTTATTCATACCTTCCATATATTGGATGTCGCCCATTGGTGGGTGATATCCATTTCTCTTAATAACATCAATTCCTTTAGGGTTAATTAACTGAATTTGATTTTCAGCATTATTGGTTGATGGTTTTGAGGTTGCATAAATAAAACTCTTTTCATCAATCGAGATATTGGTATATTCAGTTGGAAGAAATAGTTGAAGTTGTGCAAGCTGTGCTTCAGTCATTAAGGAACGACTAAATATTTGAAACGGATTTAAACGAATTGGATTCACACCAGTAAACCGGTTAAAAGATCCATCAGTATCAAGTTCCAAAATACCTTCATACACGTTTTTTGCTACAACATACATACGTTCTGATACATCAACAGTGATTTTTAATGGTTCAAAGTTGAGTTCATCAAACGTCACATCTTCAATATTAGAAAAGACATCTATAACCTCAAAATCATGGTTTAACTTAACAATTCTAAAATTTGAGGTATCTGCAACATAAATTCCACTGTCTTTTACATCTAGACCAAATGGAGCATTCAATGTTACATCAGTAAACTCTGTAATGCCTTCATTAGTTAATTTTTGGATATATTCAGGTGTTAATGTAAATGTATTATGCACAGAAACCAAATTAAAATCTGGATTAACAATATAAATACTATTTGTTTTTGAATCAATGATATAAATCAAATCCTCAAAAACAACCATATCTTCAGGAGAAGATAATGTTGTTCCCAATGTTTTTTCATTGAAATATGCTGCAAAATTCATCCCTGGTGCAGAGTGAAGTACTTCCCCATAATAGGAATAGTTATATCTGACAACTGATAATTGAATAGGTAGTGTAATGAGCAACGAGAATATTGCGAATAGTTTTGTCATTTTATACCTCCTACTTCATTCCAGAGTGACTGAATGTTTCCACAATTCTAGATTGTGAAATGATAAAGAAAGTCACTGGAACAATCATCATGATGAAAGACACGGCAGCAATCGTACCTGCACGTTCAATCGTACCCTGAGCAATTTGTCTTAACGCATAAGAAACTGGTTTATATTCTTCACTAAAGATAAATGCACCACCATCGGTTGTCCACAATCTTTGGAATAATAAGATAATTAAGGTTAACCAAGCTGGCTTCACCAAAGGCATTACAATCGTAAAGAAGATGCGATATTCACTAGCACCATCAATTTTCGCTGATTCTATCAATTCCATTGGAATTTGCTGCATAAATTGCTTCATTAAATATAACCCTAAGCTAGATGCTATCGCAGGAAGTATGATTGCTGCAGGATTATCAATTAAGCCAATTCTTGATACGATAATATAGTTTGGAGTTGCAGTTACTTGAGGTGCGAACATTAGGGAGTAAATAACCAATGTGAAAATCAAATTACGTCCAGGGAACTTATACTTAGCAAGTGGATACGCACACATCGATGCGATCAAAACGTGGCCTGCTGTCCCCAATGTCGTAATTAAAATCGTATTGAAGAAATATCTTGAGAATGGAATCCATGAGTTTTCCATCAATTCTGATAAATCTCTAAAGTTATCAAAAGTAATATTTCTAGGGAAAAGTCTTGGTGGAAATAAGAAAAGCTCATCTAATGACTTAAATGCATTTGAAACTGTCATGATTAAAGGATAGGCACTAAATATTCCAAATACAGCAAGTAAGGCAAATAAGAAGAAATTACCTAACGCAGAACGGTTTAGTTTTTTTGTGCGTTTGAAATTGAAAAATTTCTTCAATTTTTTCATCATGTTATTCACCAACCTTTCTGAGTATTGCTCTAACGACAAGGTTAGCTGTCATCATGATCAAGAATAATATCGTTGCTAT
>JAHIRQ010000087.1 GCA_018818645.1 Bacillota bacterium | reverse complement strand
GGAATTGTTTATGATGCTTTGCAAAAGAGAATGAATATTTATATCTCTATTGTTCTTGCTGGATTGCTCTTTGGTGTCTATCATATGAATATTTTTCAAGGAACTTATGCAACACTGATTGGTATAGTCATGGGCTTTAGTTTGGTATGGACAAAATCGATTTGGGCACCAATCATCATTCATTTTGTTAACAATTTAGTCAGTGTTTTAATCTCTTATACTGTTGTTGGAACTTGGCTAGATCTAGAAAAAGCATTACCCATCATTGTATCGATTACAATAGCAGCTACCCTCTTACCATTTGGAATATATAAGCTACATGCTAACAAGGTTATAGTGACTCCAATAGAACCTACACTAGATGAGTTGATTCCTGAGGATTCTATAGAAGATTTAGAACTAGACGCTACAGTCTAGTTTTTTTTTGCTCCTTGATACTATAATATTCATTTTTTCCAATCACGATGTGATCGATGAAATCAATACCTATATAAAGACTTCCTTCGATGAGCTGATAGGTAGCATCTTTATCTGCTTTACTTGGAGTTGAATCTCCTGTGGGATGATTATGAACAAAAATCACTGCAGATGCAGATAGTTTAATTGCTGTTTTAAAGATTTCTCTCGGATGTATTAAGGTTTGATTGATGGTTCCTATAAATATCGTTTCTTTTTTAAGTAGTTCACTTTTCGTGTTTAAATATAAACAAATAAAGTGCTCTTGCATCAGATGAGACATTTCACTTTCAAGTAGGTGGTATACATCAATGGTTGATCTGATCACCTTTCTTTTTTCGATATGATAATTCGATAATCTCTTCCCGAGTTCAATCGCTGCAATAATCGTACATGCTTTTGCTTGTTTAATTCCCTTAACGATTAAAAGTTCCTCAACAGTTATTCTTTTTAAGTCTTCTAGTGACTCTAGGTGATACAGTACATTCTTAGATAATTCTAGGACTGAAAAGTCATGCATCCCTGTTCTCAGTAGGATAGCAAGCAATTCCTCATTGGATAACGCACTAACTCCATGTTCGATTAATCTTTCTCTAGGTCTCTCATTTATTGGCATTTCTTTGACTAAATACATCAAAAACACCTCCTCTATCCTATGATAGACAAGGTGTTTAGCTTTTACTTTATTTTTATTACTATTCCCATTCGATGGTTCCTGGAGGTTTAGATGTAATATCATAAACCACACGATTGATACCCTTGACTTCATTGGTCATTCGATTTGAAATACGCTGCAAGATGTCATAAGGGATTTGTGCGAAATCAGCTGTCATCCCATCAATAGAGGTAACTGCTCGAATGACAAGCACATAATCATAGGTTCTTTGATCTCCCATCACTCCAACTGTTTTTAAGGGAGTGAGAACTGTAAAGTATTGCCAAATCGATGATTCTAATTCATGATACTTGATCTCTTCACGTAAGATGTAATCTGAATCTTGAACAATCTTGATTTTTTCCTCTGTAATTTCTCCTAGAATTCGTATCGATAAACCTGGACCAGGAAATGGTTGACGGTTCACAATCGATTTAGGAAGTCCAAGCTGCAGACCTAAAGCACGTACTTCATCCTTAAATAAGGTATTTAAGGGCTCTATTAAGGTCAAATTCATATCTTTTGGAAGTCCACCAACATTATGATGGCTCTTAATGGTTTTCGCAGTTTTCGTACCGGACTCAATCACATCTGTATAAAGAGTTCCTTGGGCAAGAAATTTGGCATTCTTAAAATTTTTGATTTCATCCTCAAAGACTCTTATGAATTCAGTGCCGATTATTTTTCTTTTTTGTTCAGGATCTGATACTCCTTTAAGCTTTGATAAAAATCTATCTTTAGCATCAATGGTGATGAGGTTGGTTTCAAAGTCTCGCTTGAATGTCTTTTCGACTTCTTCTCTTTCATATTTTCTAAGCAGACCATGATCTACAAATATTGGAGTGAATTGATCCTTTAGAATATGACTCAGTAATGCAGTCACAACCGATGAATCAACACCACCAGATAGTGCACAGATCACATGACCGTCACCAACTAGTGCTTTAATTTCTTTTTCTTTCTCTTGGATAAATTGAGGGATAGACCAGTTTTCTTCCATCTTGCAAATCAATTCTACAAAGTTTTTTATAATATCATTACCAAATTCAGTATTTCTCACCTCTGGGTGATACTGAATACCATAAATAGGCTTAGATTCATGCATCATCATCGCAATATCTGTCGTTTTAGAGGATGCAAGATTGATGAAATGTAAAGGTAATTTCGTCACCATATCTCCATGACTCATCCATGTATTCAACTTATTGGGTAGGTGATGTGTTAATAAACTATCCTTTAATACCTTCATTTCAGTTAATCCATACTCTCTTAACTCATGAGATTCTACTTTTCCACCTAACGTATGTGCGAGTAGCTGCATCCCATAGCAAATCCCTAAAATAGGTATCTCCAATTCGAGTACTCTTGAATCTAGAATGGGTGCTCCTTCATCATAAACAGAATTTGGACCCCCTGATAAAACAAATCCTGTAACAAATGTTAAATCCTGATCGAAAAGCTCTTCAGGATGAACAAGCTCTGCATATCTTCCTAAATCTCTAATTCTTCTAACAATCAGTTGGTTGTATTGTGAGCCGTAATCTAAAACAATAATTTTCTTATTCATGATAATTTGGTGACTCTTGGATGTTATCGACATCATGTGGATGAGATTCCTTGAGTCCAGCATTAGATATTTTGACAAATTGAGCCTTTTCTTTCATTTCAGTAATCGTCTCACAACCACAATATCCCATCCCTGAGCGTACTCCTCCCATCATTTGATAGATGACATCGACAATGGATCCCTTGTAGGGAACAGTCGCTTCAATACCTTCAGGAACTAACTTCTTAAGTTCTTTGACACCACCTTGGAAATAGCGATCCGAGGATCCCTTTTTCATCGCTGTTAATGAACCCATTCCAACATAGCTTTTTACCATCTTACCGTCTAGCTCATAAGCGTCTCCAGGAGTTTCTTTTGTACCTGCAAGCAAACCTCCGAGCATCACACAGTCTGCACCAGCAGCTAGGGCTTTTGGAATATCACCTGATAGCTTGATTCCTCCATCTGCAATAATTCCGATTTCATATTGTTTACAAACTTGGTAGACATCATTAACAGCAGTAAGCTGTGGAACACCAACGCCAGATACAACTCTTGTTGTACATATTGAACCAGGTCCTACACCAACCTTGATTGCTGAAGCACCTGCATAGATTAAGTCAATTGCAGCTTGAGCAGTAACTACATTTCCACCGATGATATCTAGGTTAGGAAAGAAAGTATGAATTTGTTTGACGGTATCGATGACACCCTTAGAGTGACCATGTGCAGAATCGACTGCGATAATATCGACTCCTGCTTCATATAAGGCATTCACTCTGTCATAAGTATCCTTACCTACACCAACTGCAGCACCTACTCTTAATTTTCCATCTGAATCAACACAGGGATCGCTATACTCTTTTTCGATTTCTGCTTGTTTTACCTTTTTGATCATATCACGTTGTTCTTCAATGGTTAAGTTTTTATGAATAATACCCATACCACCAAGCTTAGCTAAAGTGATTGCCATGAAATCCTCTGTAACAGTATCCATTGCAGCAGATAAAACAGGAATACTTAGCTTGATTTTTTTGGTTAAGTTTGTGCATAATTTTACATCAATAGGAACAACCTTTGAATAAGCAGGAACTAATAATAAATCATCAAAAGTGAATGCTTCTTTGGTTACCTTACCGTTCATCATTTTTTAGACACCTCTTACTTGTTTTATATAGTTTAACTTAAATCATCTCAATAATGAATACCATTTTGAAAAATTTACATTCTTTTTCATTTACATTTAAAGTATATATAAAATCATGATTGATGTAAAGATGAAATCGATTAAAAAAGCTAAATGCATTGGCACTTAGCTCTGTTTTAAGGTCTGATTTATTTTGTCCTTGATATGTATGGGTAAGTAAATGAGATGAAAAAGGATAAAGATTGATAAAACAAAGCCCAATACCCATAAATTGCCCAAGAATGCATACATTGGTGCTACCTCAGCTGGAATTTCCCTTAAAAATAAGTGGTTCGAATCCAGTAAGAAATTCAAAGGATACATAACAAGAGCGTAAATGAAAAGAAATAAACTTGATCTCAGTAAGTCTCTATAGGTAAACTTAAATTTTAACACAATGAGTAAATATAGGTTAGCAACTAGAAATAAGCCATGATTTCCAAAGTAATGAATATATCTAAAATGTGGGAAGTTATAGCTCTGATCAGCAACCACTAAGCTAATCATCGCACCTGCTATTGCCCAAGGAAAGATAAACTTAAACGTTTTTTCATTTCGAGTCCATAATGTAAATGCTGTAACATACATCGAAATCGCACATACTCCAAAAGGGAGTAAGGATGTTTGAAAACCTCCACGTGATAATGACCAAATATAGAAGGTCAATTCTAGAGAAACCATGGTGATTGCTACAATTCTTCTCAGAATTAAATCAAGTTTTTCATTGATTTTACCCTTAAACACAATCATGATAATGATTAAAGCTACAAAAAAAAGAATTCCAAATAGATGTGCTAAAGAAAAAGCGTGAAACGTTTGATAAGATTCATCGAATAGAAACATCATGCACCTCAATTTATATTATTTATCTTTATTATACGATGATTTAATCAAGTATTTCAATATGATTTCAATTAAATAGAAAACTCACTTCATCAAAATGAAATGAGTTTTCTACTCTTAGGAGAGATTAATCGATTAGTCAACTAAGTGTTGACCTCTATATTGTGCAATTTGCTTAACATCCTTATCCCCTCTACCAGAAAGGTTAATCACGATAATTTGATCTTTTCTCATCGTTGGTGCGAGCTTAATCGCTTGTGCAACTGCATGAGAGGATTCAATCGCTGGTATGATTCCTTCCCTTTTACTTAGGTATTCAAAGGCTTGAACTGCTTCTTCGTCCGTTATTGCTACATATTCCACTCTTTTTTGTTCATGTAAATATGCATGTTCTGGTCCAACACCTGGATAGTCTAGACCTGCAGATATGGAGTAAACTGGTGATATTTCTCCGTCTTCCTCAAGGAGAACTAGTGTATTCATCCCGTGAATCACACCTTCAACACCTAGAGTCATGGTTGCTGCATGATCATGCTTAGATAATCCTCTTCCTGCAGCCTCTGCACCGATTAATCTTACATTTTTTTCTGGTATGAAATCATAGAAGGCACCGATTGCATTCGATCCACCACCGACACAAGCGATGACTGCGTCTGGTAGTTTATTTTCTTTCAACAAAATCTGTTCTCTAATTTCTTTTCCGATGACACTTTGGAAATCTCTAACCATGATTGGATATGGATGAGGACCAACTGCAGAGCCAATCAAATAAAACGTATCTTCTAGCTCTGTACTCCATTTCATCAATGCACTATCAACGGCCTCTTTAAGCGTTTTTAGCCCAAATTCTACGGATACAACCTTCGCGCCAAGTAGCTCCATGCGGTAAACATTGAGTGCTTGTTTCACGATATCAACAGCACCCATATGAATCTCACATTCCATACCAAAGAGTGCAGCTGCTGTAGCGGTTGCTACACCATGCTGTCCAGCACCAGTCTCTGCGATTAACTTCTTCTTACCCATTCTTTTAGCGAGTAGTGCTTGACCTAGCACATTATTGATTTTATGTGCTCCAGTGTGGTTTAAGTCCTCTCTTTTTAAATAGACTTTTGCTCCACCTAGATCTTCTGTCATGTTTTTTGCAAAATAAAGTAAACTTGGGCGATTTGCATACTCGTTCAAATAGAATTCTAGTTCCTTCTTAAAATCCTCATCATGCTTATACTTGTTATAAGCCTCTTCAACTTCGTTCACCGCTTTTAGGATGAAATCTGGGACAAACTGTCCTCCAAACTTGCCAAACTCCATAGGTATACCCTTTCCGTCTTGTGGGATTTAGATACAAGGTTTACTTTTGAATAACAAAAAAAGCTATCCGTCAACTTTGGGACGAATAGCTTCGTGGTGCCACCCAATTTCAAGAAATATTTTCATATTTCTCCTTGAACAAAATACTCCATCATTTAAGACTTTTATATTTTTGCTTGATAACGGAAGCTCCCGGCTCAGGCTACTATATTCACCCTGCTTCTCATGAGGCCATTCACAGTTTCATCTTAGACTCGTCTTCCACCATTTACGAGCTCGCTAACTAAAAATCACTACTGTTACTCTTCTCAATCTTAGAATTTAATTAGATTATACACATCTTTATTTGATATTGCAAGGCTTAAGAGCCAGTTTTTACATTATTAATCATTAAGTTAAGTTTTGAAATAATTGCTTGATCTAGATTTGCTAGTGGAATTCCTCTAAAGTCAGGAGTATCCTCATAGTATTCAGTATAAGCTCTTGCCCAGTCAGTCAACCATTGATCATCACCTACGTAGCTCACGATATCATCATAAGTATTTTGAAGTGGTGTCGCATATCCGATTTCTGAAGCATTTAAATAAGCCATTTCAGGATCTAGGAACCAGTCAATGAATTTATGCGCTAAATCTGTATGTCTCGCATTCTTAGGAATGACAAACGCATCCATAAAGGCAAGTGTTGTATCTGGGATAAAGATGTTATAGGTAACATCATCATAGGCAACACCTTCTCCTAGTGATGTATAAAATACATCTAGGAAGTCTCCAGTCCATACAAATGCTAGGTCTAAGTTATTCGCTGCAATGGATTTCTTAAGTTGATCATCTGCCCAAGTCACAAAACCTGCATCTAATAAGGTTTGATAAGCTAACTCAAGATTTTCTTCTGAGAACTCATTTGGATCCTTATCATGATAAATCATCGCGGTTGCATATGCAAACTGAGCTGTATCATACATACCAGTTCTAGTATTTGCTGGTCTAAATGCTGGATCGAAATAGGCTTGCCATTGATAAGTCTCTAACGCTTCTTCTAGGCCTGGAACTAACTTGTTATACATTAAACCAAATGTTCCCCAAAAATATGGCACATGATAGTTTTCAGTACCAGCAAGCATTGTAGCTTGAATACCCTGTAAACCTTGAAGGTAAGGATTGTTTGTTGGATCATAGTTTTCAAGCTTGTCAAAATCGATTTCTTGAATTAAACCTTTAACCATCATCTTTTCAATCATATAATCAGATGGAACGATTAAATCATAAGCAGTTGTTCCACTTTTTAACTTCGAATAGAATAATTCGTTAGAATCTGCTATAGATATAGAGACTTCAACCCCGTATTCTTCTTCGAAGAGTGCGACGACATCTTCACTGATGTATTCACCCCAGTTAAGAACAAGTAGCTTATTTCTTTGACCACAACTCGCCAAAACGAAAGGTAGGGCGATTAAGATGAGAAGTAAAAGAATTTTCTTATACATTTTTAACATGTTTTTTACCTCTCTTATTGATAAAGTGATATAAAAGTAGAGTTCCAAGTGTCATTAAAGTGAGCAATGTAGAAAATGCATAGACAGATGGAGTTAAGGATCTTCTACCAATTGACCCGTAAACCCAAATCGATAAATTATCAAATCCATTACCAGTTGTATAGTAACTGATGACGAAATCATCTACACTCATGGTAAATGCGAGTAACATACCTGAAAATATACCAGCAGTAATCGCAGGAACGATAACTTTAATCAACGCTTTATAAGGTTTAACTCCTAAATCTAGAGCAGCATCCATTAAATTAGGATCCGTTTCCTTTAACTTAGGTAAAACACTTAAGATCACATAAGGTAGCGTAAAGAATAAATGCGCCATGATTAATGTTACTGGACCAAAGATATATGGAAATAATGGTAATAGCATAGAAAATACAAGCATTAAGGAAATACCAGTAACAATATCAGCATTGAGTAATGGAATATTGTTGAATAGCATAATTTTTTGTCTAGTCTTTTTCTCAAATGAATAAATACCAACAGCAATTAAAGTACCTAAGACAGTTGCTAGCAATGTAGCGATAATACTTGTAATCAAAGTATTTTGAATAGCGTTAGCAAGGGATCTCACTTCAAACATTTGGAAATACCATTTTAAAGTAAATCCACTAAATGAAGTGACGCTCGCAGATGTATTCACAGATTGAATCGCTAAAACGATAATGGAGATATAAAGCATGAGAAAAACAAGTGCTACAGCAATTACAGTGAATATTTTGTAAGCCTTCTGTAGGTTAGGATAAGCTTTATATCCATACTCTTCTAAGGTTGCGCGAGGATAATTGTTTGTCATAGTAGTGTTTCTCCTTCCTTATCGACTTTAGAGACGACAACGAGAGCACCAATAATGAAGAATAGGATAACTAATGATAATAGAGAACCAAAGTTATAATCCATATTTCTAAATGCTTGCTCGATAATATTACCTACAAGTAAAATGTTTCCGGCTCCAAGGATTTCAGGAATAGCAAATCCACTCATTGAAGGTAGGAATACTAAAATTGAACCTGTAGCAACCCCTTTTAACGATAATGGAAATATAACCTTCCAGAACTTCTGGATATTGGTTAAACCTAAATCTAGAGCAGCTTCTTCGAGTGAATAATCAATCTTTTCAAGTGCTGTATAGATCGGCAGAATCATAAAGGGTAAATAAGTAAAAACAAGACCAATAATAACTGCAGCAGGTGTACCAATAATATCAAATGACATATGGATACCAATACCTGATAAAAGATTTGTAAAAATATTATTTTCTCTCATCAAATTGGATAATGCTTCAGTTCTAAGTAATAGATTTGACCACATTGGTAGTATAAAAATCGTTAAGATTAAGAACTTATTATTAAATTTAGATTTTTTGACTTGATAAGCAACAAAATAACCTAAAACTAAAGAAATTACAGTTGTTAATGAGGCGTAAAGTAGTGAATTACCAAAAGCAATTAAGGTACTTGATTCAAATAAGACACCAAATTGATCAAATGTAAAATAAGATTCTTCAAACGATAATCCTTCTGAAAACATGAAGGATAAAACAATCATCACAAATACAGGTAGAATGGCTAGAATCGCTAGCCAACCCAAATAGGGTTTCGCTAAGATCTTAAACTCTTTATTCATTACCTGATACCTTCATCAAATGAATTTCATATGGGTCGACTTTAAGACCAATAGGCTCTCCGACTGCATAAGATTCATAAGTATTGACATTGAGCTCAACACCCTTAACTTCCACAGTGAGTTCATTATGAACACCTTTAAAGATGCTTGATGTAACGGTACCTGTCAATTTAGCCTGATCTAATTCAACGACATCCCAGTCCTCAGGACGGATGACGACGTCAACAACTTCATTATCTGAAAATGTATATCCTGTGCAATCAAAATTGACACCCATGAAGTTGACTAAATCTTTTTTCAAGTAAGTACCAGAAATAATGTTGGTTTCACCTATGAAGTTAGCGACATAGCGATTGACTGGCATGTTATAAATTTCTTTAGGTGTGCCCATTTGTTCGACAACACCTTCCTTCATCACAACGATTCTGTCACTCATTGTCATTGCTTCTTCTTGGTCATGTGTAACAAAGATAAAAGTAATCCCGAGTTTTCTTTGCATATCCTTTAATTCATATTGCATGTTTTGACGTAGCTTTAAGTCAAGTGCAGCAAGTGGTTCATCAAGAAGTAAAATTTGTGGGCGGTTAACCAGTGCACGAGCGAGTGCAACACGTTGTGCTTGACCACCAGAAATTTGAGTAATCTTTCTCATTTCATAGCCAGTTAGCTTAACAAGCTTCAATGCTTCTTTAACTGATCCATTGATCTTGTTTTTAATAACTTCCTTCAAAACTTTCTTATCTGAAGTTTCAGTCAATTGATAGAACTTGACTAAGTAGTCTTCATCTCTATTTTTTAATCCAAAAGCAACGTTTTCAAACACATTCAAATGTGGAAATAGAGCATACTTTTGAAAAACAGTATTGATTGGTCTTGCATATGGAGGTAGATCGTTAAAAATCTTTCCATTGATGATAATATCACCAGAATTTGGAGTTTCAAAACCACCAATCATTCTTAAGGTCGTCGTCTTACCACATCCAGATGGTCCGAGTAATGTAATAAATTCATTTTCATAAATCGTTAAATTTAAATCTTTAACAACTACGTCTAGATCGAAACTCTTGTTGATGTGTGATAGCTCAATAATAACTTTTTTCTCCACTTATAGAGACCTCCATATTTTCATTAATTTACAATAAAAAATTATATACCTTTTTTTCAGAAAATCAATAGAAAAACTTATCATTTTTGAAACATTTTTTTT
>JAHIRQ010000086.1 GCA_018818645.1 Bacillota bacterium | reverse complement strand
GAAAACGTTTTTGCTGGTGATAGGATGATAATCATAGAATTTCCCCCTATTTAATCTAACATTAGTATACCAAAAATATCATAAAAGTGTTAAAATAGAATGTGTCTCAAGAGGAGGAAAGAAAATTGAACGTACGCAAATTATCGCTTTTAATGGACTTCTATGAACTCACCATGGCAAATGGTTATTTCAAGGACAATAAACACAATGAAATTGCAGTTTTTGATGTATTTTTTAGATCGATTCCAGATCAAGGCGGATATGCTATATTCGCAGGTCTAGAACAGGTCGTTGAGTATATAAAGAATCTAAGCTTTGATGAAGATGAAATTGAATATTTAAGATCCAAGGATGTTTTTCTTGAAGGCTTCTTGGATTATTTAAGACATTTTAAGTTTACATGCGATGTCTATTCCGTTAAGGAAGGGACTCCAGTATTTCCTCATGAACCCATTATGATTGTCAAGGGTCCAATTCTTGAGTGTCAGCTCATTGAAACCATGATTCTACTCACAATCAACCATCAAAGTCTAATTGCTACAAAGGCTGCTAGAATCGTTTATGCAGCACAAGGTAGAGCAGTTCTAGAATTTGGAGCTAGACGTGCACATGGCTATGATGCATCCATTTTTGGTGCGAGAGCAGCTTACATTAGTGGTGCAATTGGATCATCAAATACCTATGTTGATTACATGTATCAAATTCCTGCGATAGGAACGATGGCACATAGTTACATTCAAAGCTATGCAACAGAATATGATGCCTTTAGAGCGTATGCCAATACTTACCCGAAGAATACGGTTTTATTAGTGGATACCTATAATACATTAAAAGAAGGCGTTCCAAACGCCATTCGAATTCATAAGGAAGTCTTAGAACCCATGGGTTTCAGATTGAAGGGAATTCGACTCGATTCAGGAGATTTGACTTATTTAACCAAAGAAGCTAGAAAAATGCTGGATAAAGAAGGTCTAACCGATGTGAAGATCACGGTTTCCAATTCTTTAGATGAGTATCTGATTAAAGAATTGATTCATCAAGGAGCACAAATTGATAGCTTTGGTGTAGGTGAAAGACTTGTAACAGCAAGATCTGAAGCTGTATTTGGTGGTGTCTTTAAGCTTTCAGCAATTGAAGTGGATGGCGTTTTGACTCCAAAAATTAAGATAAGCGAGAATGTCGCGAAGACAACAACACCTGGGTTTAAACAAATATACCGCTTCTATGATGAAAATGGAATGGCTGAAGCAGATGTAATGACACTATTTGAAGAAGAAATTGACTCAAGAGAACCCTATCATCTATTTGATCCAAACTTTCCGTGGAAAAGTAAAATTATTGAAAACTATACTGCAATTCCTTTATTAATTCCTATTTTTGAAAAAGGAAAACTCATTTATGATCTACCATCCTTAAAGGAAATTAGATCATATGCGAAAGCTGAGCATACTAAACTATGGCCAGAGGTACTCAGATTGGAAAAACCACATGAGTATTATGTGGATTTATCACAAAAGCTTTGGGATTTAAAACAAGACATGATTAAAAAATACAAAAAGTAGAAGGTTATACCATTGGCTAGAACGCTTAAAAAAGAAAATATTGATCGAATTCTCAATCATAAGTCGATCTTAAAAGGTATTGTCATCATGGCGATACCCGTTTTTTTGAACAATTTATTAAAGAGTCTTCATGATTTGGTCGATGCAGTCTTTATTGCTAGAATGGATGTTGGTGGACAAGAAACCTTAGATGCAGCTCTTGCTGCATTGAACATTCATTGGCCAGTCTTCAATTTCTTTATGGCACTAGGTGCCGGATTAGGTATCGCCACAGTTGCTATGGTAAGCCAATATGTCGGTGCGAATCGAAAAGACTTAGCAACAAAATACGCCTCAAAATTAATGACATTAGCAATCATTTTCGGTCTATTGGTAACTGGAGTTTTCTTCCTAACATCGGATAAGGTCTTAGGCTATAACTTATTTGCATATTTAATGGGAGCACGTGGTGAAACCTTAGTATTTGCTGGTCAATACTTTAGAATACGTAGCTTAGAATTTGTTTTAGTATTTGTTTTTATGGTTTATCAAGCCATTCGACAATCGACAGGTGAAACCTTATATCCAGTGATTTTAAATGTAGGTGGAATTTTCGTTAATATAATATTGACATGGTATTTCATTTCTGTTTTAAAGATGGGTATTGAAGGTGCTGCATATGCGACATTAATCGCACATGGTGCACCAATGCCATTCATCATTTATGATTTAATGAAGAGTAAAAAACATATTAAGCTAGATTTTAAACAGATGAATTTAGATCTACCCACGATTAAGGATATGGGAAGATTTGCTTTTCCAGCAGCAATCGGTCAAGCAGTGAGTGCACTTGGCTTCGTGATTATTCAAAGTATTATTCTAAGATATGGTGATGCAGTATCTGCAGGATTTTCTGTAGGAAATCGAATATCAAGCTTACTATTAAATCCAGTAGTTGCAATCTCAACAATAGCTGCTGCTTATATTGGACTCAATATCGGTCATCAAAAACCTGAACGTGCAAAGAGAAGCTATGAAGTTTCAAGGAATTTGAGTTTAGGCATTATGATTGTTGGAATTTCAATTATAATCCCCTTACGGTATCCAATTATTGAACTGATTCTTGGAACAGATTCTTCAAATTCTTATTTCATCGCTGGTGAATATACAGTATGGCTTTTGTTAACACAACCACTGATGGCACTGTTCCAGTGTTACATTGGTTTATTCAATGGTAGTGGATTCTCTAAATATACATTAAAAATGGCATCCCTTCGCCTATGGGGTATCCGTATACCTATCATCTTACTAGCAATGTGGTTACTACCAAGTGATGATTATAGAGGAATCTTTTGGGCAATGATGATTTCTAATCTAATCATTTTATTTTATGGACATTATTTGAAAAAAGGAATTACATATGAAATGCAGGTGAGAGTTTAATGCTACATATCGTATTATACGAACCAGAAATACCCCAAAATACAGGAAATATCATGAGAACATGTGTTGCGATTGGTGCAAAATTGCACCTAATCGAACCCCTTGGATTCAAGATTGATGAATCCAAATTAAAGAGAAGTGCCCTAGATTATTATGAGCACTTAGATTATACACTCTATAAGGATTTTCATGATTTCGAATCGAAGAATAAGGGAACCTATTTATTCTTAACTAGATATGGTAAAAAGAATTATGCAGATATTTCATATAAAGAGCTAGAACAACCTCTCTATTTAATCTTTGGTAAGGAATCTACCGGAGTCGATAAATATATACTCGCAAGTCATATTGAAAACTGCTATCGAATACCGACAACCGATAAGGTAAGAAGTTTAAATTTAAGTAATGCAGTAGCAATTGTTGCGTATGAAGTGTTAAGACAATTTGATTATGAGAATTTAATTGAAACAGAACCAGAAACACACAAAGGAAAAGACTTTTTAGACCAATTCAAGAAATAGGAGGCAACGATGAAAAAGGAAACGAACATACAAACATTAGGTGAAGAAATCGCGAATGCAGTTTCTCATGGTGTTATGGCAATCTTTGGTATTGTCGCACTGATTTTACTACTTATTAAGGCAGATACACCAGTCGAAGTCATGGCAGCCATTATCTTTGGCTTTGGTATCATCAATTTATATACCATGAGTACACTCTATCATGCATTGTTTCATCCAGGTGCAAAAAATTTATTTCAGCGATTTGATCACTTATCCATCTATATCTTAATTGGTGGTACATTTGCTCCAGCATTACTCTTACTCCCAGAGCTTCAAAGACCTATGTTTGGTATCTCAGGACTAGGTCTAGGACCTGTACTCTTTATCATTCAATGGATACTGATTTTAATTGGGGTCGTCTTCAAATCGATTTGGATTAAAAAGTATGCAAAGCTTCATTTAGTGATCTATCTATTGATGGGTTGGAGTGCACTAATCTTTGTACAACAGCTATTTGCATATCAACCTGCAGCATTCTTTCTTGTCTTTGGTGGAGGACTTGCCTATTCCATAGGGGTTGCCTTTTATGTATTCCCAAAAATAAAGTATTTTCACTTCATTTGGCACATTTTTACATCCGTAGGTACCATTTTGCAGTTTATTGCAATCTATGCTTACCTATATTAACATGAATATTTGTTCACATACTTGATTTCATACTCTAAATCATGTAAGATAGAACTGAATATATATATAAGGAGATTATAAAACGATGAAAATTTTAGCGGTAAATGCTGGTAGTTCTTCTTTAAAGTTCCAGCTATTTGAAATGCCTTCTGAGGAAGTGGTTACAAGCGGTATTGTTGAGAGAATTGGCTATGATAATGCCATCATTACCTTTAAGGTGAATGGAGAAAAAATCAAGGAAGACAAGCAAATTTTAAACCATAAAGTTGCTGTTGAGTTAGTGATTCATGGTTTAATTAGCCATAAGGTCATTGAATCTCTTGATGAAATCAAAGGTGTTGGACATCGTGTTGTTCAAGGTGGAGAATACTTTAAAAACTCTGCAGTAATTGATGATGATGTCATTGCACACATTAGAGGATTAATCGATCTTGCACCACTTCATAATCCTGCAAATATCACAGGAATCGAAGCATTTAGAAATGCACTTCCAAATGTTCCTCAAATCGCAGTATTCGATACTACATTCCACCAAAGTATGACAGAAGATGCATACCTTTATGCAGTGCCATACGAATGGTATGAAAAATATGGTGTTCGTAAGTATGGATTCCATGGAACATCACACCAATATGTTTCAGAAAGAGCTGCAGAAATTTTAGGAAATAAAAAAGCTAAGATTATTGTTTGTCACTTGGGTAATGGAGCATCCATTTGCGCAGTCGATGGTGGTAAATCTGTAGATACTTCAATGGGTCTAACCCCACTTGAAGGTATTCCAATGGGTACACGTAGTGGTAATGTGGATCCAGCAGTCTTAATGCTAGTCTCCTCTAAGGAAGATAAGACCTATGGTGAAGTCTTAGATGAACTCAATAAGAAATCTGGTTATCTAGGTCTATCAGGATTTTCAAATGACTCTAGAGATATTATTGATGGTATGAATGCAGGAAATCATAGAGCTTTCTTAGCACATCAAGTCCAAGTCAAGAGAATTGCTGACTATATTGGTTCCTATTATGTTTACATGGGAGGCTTAGATGCAATTTGCTTTACTGCAGGTATTGGCGAAAATGCACCAGAGGTTAGACGTGACGTTATTAAAGCCGTGAAGGTACTTGGTATTGAATTGGATGCCGCTGAAAATAGTAAGCGCGGAGAACGCATGATTTCAACAAAAGATTCAAAAGTGAAGGCATATATTATTCCTACAAATGAAGAAGTCATGATTGCAAGAGAAGTTATTCGTTTAGAAAGTAAATAAGATAATT
>JAHIRQ010000085.1 GCA_018818645.1 Bacillota bacterium | reverse complement strand
CCAAGTCACAAACGAATAGGATAGATCAGGAGAAACTTCAATTTCAAGCGATTTTTCTGAGCCTACATTGATTAAATCTTGACCAGTAATCATAATCGTTTGAGTTTGGCCATACACTTTGACTAACACTTCTTCAAAAACAGATGTGTCATAAGCTGAACGAATCGTTACCATAACTTCACCAACACCAGTACCTGTAACTAAACCAGTTGGAGTCACTGAAGCGATCAATTGATCTTCTGTTTCAAATGTAACATCTGCATTACTTTCATGACTGAGTTGAACTGTTCCACCAACCCATAATGTTTCTTCCATAGAATCGGTTTCTAATGTTACAATCTTTCTCACTTGAATTGAAACCACTACAGATAGACTTGTGTCACTAACGGACTGTATGGTTAGATTTGCTGTGCCTTCAGCAACTCCAGTCACTAAGCCAGCAGCACTCACAGTAAATATATCTGTGTTTGCTGAAGTGAAAGTGACATTCCCATTTGATGTATAGATAACATCCTTAGATTCACCAACCTTAACAGTTATTGAATTGCTTGGAACTGTTAATACATAATTTTTGGATACTTTGACTGTAACTGTAACCTTGATTTCGGGGTCATCCTTAGAACTGATTGTTACTGTTGTTTCACCTTCAGCAACTGCAGTCACCAATCCAGTCGCACTGACTGTAAGTATCGCAGTATTCCCAGATTCAAATTGAAGACCCATGGAGTCATTGGTATCAAATTCGATTTGATACGTATCTCCTTCAATCACATCTACATTTAAATCTTCAATGTCAATCGTTATCGTTTCTCCACATGCAGCCAAACCAATAGCAACTACCCCAATTACCAATAACCCAAATATTTTCTTAAGCATCATGATTTTCCTCCCATTCCTTAAAAATCATATTCCCAATTTTATTTCTAAATTGTATAATGTTGTTCATATCTCTTTTGGGATGCACTGCATTACTAAGCATTACGAACCCAAACTGATTCTTTTTATCGATAAACATATTACATCCTGTAAATCCTGTATGAATAATAGAACTATCCTTAGAAATTTTATCTCCAGCTGAGCTACCTTTTTGCGGTTTATCCCATCCTAGAGCCCTTGTTAAAATATTTCCCTTTAAATCTAGTTTTTCTTCTCTTAGCAAGAATAGTTCATTTAAATATTTAGTGTTTAATACAAAGTTGTTTTGTAAAATGGATACGATAAACTTTGAAATATCCTTAGCTGTTGAAAATAAGCCTGCATGTCCTGCTTCACCACCTAAAGCGAATGCTTTTTCATCGTGAACAAGGCCTTGTAGCATTCCAGAATAGACTTCATCTTCTCTAAGTTCTGTTGGAGCAGATCTTTTTTGATCAGGATGATAGGATGTATCATGCATTTCAAGTGGTCTAAAGATCATTAGGTTAGCATAATCATTTAAGCTCATATGTGTGAGCTTTTCAATCATTTGTCCTAGTAGGATAAATCCTACATCGGAATAAACAATATGCTCACCGGTTTGATAGATTAACTCCATTTCATATATTCTATCTAAAACTTCTTCTTTATTTTTCAATTTAGAAGCTCTAGATATATCTGCAGGTAATCCTGAACAGTGCGTTAATAAATGATAGACATCGATATTTTGATGTTTAAATTTGGGTAAAACAGTATAGATCTTTGTATCTAAACTTAACTTCTGATTCTCGATTAATGTCATAATCATCGTAGTTGTACTAATAACCTTCGTCAGTGATGCGACATCATAGATTTCATCACCAGAGTTTAACACCTTTTCAGGTATTAAACTTTTATATCCCACGAAGTCACAAAACACTTTTCCATCACCATGAACAACACACCATGATGCACCTGGGAAAAACCCTTGATCCACACCTGTTTGTAACAATTCTTTTATATTTTTATACATTATCGTTTCTTTCTAATGAAGAATACCAATGCCGCTCCGATGACTAAACTGAATGTTACGAATACTGCACTTGTTTCATTGATAGTTGAAAAACAACCAGTCTTTGGGACTTTAATCAAGATGCATTCGCCATCTACTAATTGATAACCATCCGCACATTCGATAGGTGGTATGACAATCAATACACATTCTCCATCGACAAGTTCATAACCTGGTGAACATTCTACAGGTGGAATCAATACACATTCGCCATCTACAAGCTCATAGCCCGTTTCACAAACAATCGGTTCTTCTTCTTTATCTACATCACTAACCCAAGGGAATGATGGATATTCTGTCCAATAAACATTATTTAATCGTTCCAGTGTATTTTGAACATTTTCATTTGGACTGAGTAATGTTTTATAGGAGAAAAATGAGACCCCAACAACACTTTCCTTAGTAGAAATATAGCGAATCTGTTCAATCAGTTCATTTTGATCATCCCATGAACCATCAGTAAACCGGTAGAAGCCTTGACCAATAATTAAATCAACACCGTTTGCTGCTGTTAAGTCAGCCCACCAATCGACTAAATCAGCGAATGGTGCAGCTGAGTGATCAAATTGCCAGTAAAGCTGTGGAAGGATATAATGAACCCATCCATTTTCAACCCACTTCTTACTATCTGCATATTGATCCTTATAGCTTTGTAGTGCATAAGGTGAAGTGTTCGATCCTTCAGGTCCACCCGATAACCAAATTCCAAATGGACTGATACCAAACTTGACATTTTTATCTTGAGTAGTATTCCATGTTTCAATGGTATAGAATAAATCTTCCATTAATAAATCAATGTTATTTCTTCTCCAATCGGCAAGAGTCTGTCCAGTATCCTTCGTATTGTTATAGGTTGTTGCATCCTGACTATCATTCATACCTGAATAGCTATAGAAATAATCATCAAAATGAATGCCATCTACATCATACTTAGACATTAATTCTTGAATTACATTTTTAATATAGCTTCTTACTTGATTTTCACCAGGATTTAAGATTAATTTCCCGCCTAAATCTTGTAAAACTAGATTTGGATTTTGTTTTGCAAAGTTATCATTATGAAGCAGTGATAATTGTTCTGCTTTACTTAAATCACCATTATTTGAAACACGGTAAGGATTTAACCAAGCATGAAACTCAATGCCTCTTTTGTGTGCTTCAGAAATAATGAATTCTAAAACATCCCAACCTGGATCTCCTCCTTCAACACCTGTTAGATATCTTGAAAATGGTGCATAGTCTGATTCATAGAATGCATCATTCATCGGTCTAACTTGGAAAAACATGGTATTAAAGTTATTGGCTTCTAAGCGATCTAGCATCACGATAATTCTACTCTTATAATCTGCTTCTGATGTATGAAGAGGGATATCGATATTCGCGACGGTTGCTACCCAAACTGCTCTAATTTCTTGTGTTTTTTCTGTATAGGATGTTGGAAGTAGAATTGGGTTTGTCGTATTGTAGTAATTGATAATTTTTCCATCACGAATCACATATAAATTATCCTCAGAAATTGGCATGTTGAGTCTTATTCTTTGCGTTAAAGTCTCTGATACATTGCCAGCCTGATCAACTGCGTAATATTCAACTGTATAAACTGCATTGATAACAAATTCTAGAATTTCAGTATATTCACTCCATGCAGTCCAAGATGAACCATTATGCACTCTATGAAAAATCTTGTCATTGATATCAGCTTTTTCTAATTCAACAGTAGTTTCTTCGATATAATTCCAGCCATCGTATTCACCAGTCACGGTAATGATAGGATCCAGAGGTTCTACGTTGTCAATATATATTGTTTTAGATTGAACAACAGATGCTCCATCATTATTACGGTAAGAGATAATATAGGTCCCATCAGTGGTTAAGGATACTGGTGCACTATAAATAGTCCACGCTCCATCATTAATCTTATATGAGTAACTTGGTGCAGTTGATGATAATGAAAAGTCAGCATCTTGATAATATGGATCATTTCCTGTACCTACAATATTGATGGTAGGACTTGGATAGGTTTCAGCAACCACAGAAACAGATCTTGTGACCTCATTTGATTCTATACCTAATGAATCTATCGTTTTAGTTCGTATGAAATAAGTTCCTGTTTGATTTAAAACAAGTGGTTCGCTATATATATTCCAAGTCCCAATTGAGCCTTTATTGACCGCCATCCAAATCGTATTGGATGAGCTCGTCACTGTAACTGTTGAACCTAAGACATAGCTTGAGCCTATTTGCATACCATTAACGGTAATCGTAGGTAGAACATTATTAACCCTTGTAATAGTTACATCTACAGCAGATACTAAAGATTCTTCATCTAGGCTATTGATAGCCTTCATAAAGAATGTTTGAGTTCCTTGATGCGTTAAAACAACTG
>JAHIRQ010000084.1 GCA_018818645.1 Bacillota bacterium | reverse complement strand
GTCGGTGAAATTTATACAAGACTTGCTGTCGATGGTCATCATATGACAGGACCTAAGTATGCAGCTAAGAAATTATTAGAGTTACTAACAAAATAAAGAAAAAGGCGAAATTTTCGCCTTTTTCTATGTCCAAGATACAATAAGTTCTAACTTTCCTTCTAATTTTATCCTTTTCTCTAATGCTGTAATGATGAAATGATCACCCTTGGCTATTTTTTGACCATTGATTTCACCCTGTCCATCAATCACGGAAACCAATTTATAATGATTTGAAGGAATCTCTAGTAAACCATCAATCTCCCATTTTTCTACAGTGAAGAAATTGTTACTCACAAATCTTGTAAAAGTATGGGTATTGATTTTTTTGACTTCTTTTTCTACTTTATAGTCCTGATGAGGAACTGTAGTCACTTCAATCGATGGATTGATGTGAAGCTCTCTTGGCTTACCATCAGTACCTAAGCGGTCAAAATCATAAACACGATAAGTCGTATCTGAAGATTGTTGAGTTTCTAGAATTAAAACACCCTTACCAATCGCGTGTATCGTTCCAGCAGGAACATAGATGAAATCTCCAGTTTTTACAGGCTTTTTAATCAGCAATTCATTCCATTGATTGTTTTCAATCATATTCTTTAATTCTATTTTAGACTTTGCTTGATGTCCATAGATGATATAACTGTTTTCTTCAGCTGATAGGATATACCAGCATTCAGTTTTACCTAAATCCTTTTCAAACTTTTTCGCATATAAATCGTTTGGATGCACCTGAACGGATAAATCATCGTTTGCATCTAATATTTTAGTGAGTAACGGAAATAGAGGGTTTTTGATTTTATTAAATAATTCTCTATGTGTTTGATAAACCTCACTGAGCTTATATCCCTTAAAGGGACCCTTAGTTACGATAGACTCTCCATGAGGATGTGCAGAAATCGCCCAGCACTCTCCTGTGTGTTCAAAGGGTATATCATATCCAAATACTTTGTTTAATTCTGTTCCACCCCAAATACGTTCTTTAAATATGGGTTTTAAAAATAGTATATCCATATCATCACCATCCCAATAACATTATACTAGAAATGATGGTTAAATGAGTATCATAATAGATTAATCTATATTTACTCTCTCCTCTTTGACTTTTTATGAAAACATCTTTATAATATATGTTAGTACATGATGGGGGCTAACTGATGAAAAAAATCGAGAAATTCCTAAATAGTGGAGCATATATATTTTTAATCTTTTCGATCACATTCATTGCGTGGTCGTTTTATAAGGAAACACCACCACACATATTTAATTTATACAATATGATTGGTGTTTTTTTACTGATTTTAATGTTGGGGTTTGTTTTTGTTTTTTATGAGAATACCATGTATTCCATTCCAATAGTCATCTCTTTCTTATTTATTTTGAATAAATCAAATATGACCTTTGAAACAACAACTGACTTAGGTTTTCCGATCATCGCAATGTCAATCTTTTTAATAAGTTTTGTTATTCATATCATCAGGTTTAAGCCTAAGTTTGAAAGAAAAACATTTTTCTTAGGATTTCTTCTCATCGCAGTCGCTTATCCATTCGCAATGATTTATCTTCCATTCGACGTCAACGCGATTGCAGTCTCATTACTTGGAGCGTTATTCCTATTCTTGTATATGTTTTATTCAAATACAATGAAGGGGAATTTGAATTATTTATTTAAGATCATGCTATTCGCGAATATCACCCTAACACTTCAAGTATTTTTCTATATTTATCAAGGATATCTATTGCATCCAGAATTAGATATCTATTATAGACTCTTTCAAGGGTGGGGTAGAAATTTAGGTTGGGCGAATATTAATGATATGTGTTTTTATATCGCACTTACATTTCCTAGTTATCTATATTTCATATTTAAGAAACCTCAAACGTATTTAACATGGTTTTTAATGATTCTACCCGTTACTGCAGTGATTCTATCGAAATCTCGTGGTGGAGTCATCGGATTTGGAGTAGTCTTAATTGGTGTTATCTTATTTTTCGTCATCAGAGGAAATAAGAAACATCTAACACATGGTTTAATCTTTCTAACCTTCTCAATAATTGTATTTTGGATCAATCGTTCAATCTTTGATATCTGGTATGAATTTTTCTTAGATTCACTTGGAGAAAATCTTAATGATTTCTCTACAGGACGTCTTGAGATTTATAAGAATGGTTGGGAAGTTTTCAAGGATCATCCGTTCTTTGGTGGTGGTTGGTTATCGATCCAAAGACTATATCCTGGAGAACGCATGTTTATGTATCACCAAACATTTATCCATACCTTAGCTACCATGGGATTATTCGGATTTGCAGCTTTGATGGTGCATTACTTCCAAATATTTAAATATATGTTTAAAAATATAACATTTGAAAAGTATTTATTCATCATCGGCTATATCGCATCTCAGGTACATGGTTTAATTGATAATGTTCAGTTTTCTGTTCCATATAGTGTCTTAATCGTTTTAATACTCGCATTCTTTGAAACATCAGAAAAAAAGACAAGCTTCACGCTTGTCAATCGTCAGTACTATTTAATTGAAGAGGATAATTGATAAGGATGGTGATATCTCACCATCCTTTTATATTTTATTAGAGAACTGTAATCCATCCTTGAGGATCTTCTACATCACCAAATTGAATACCAGTGAGTAAATCATAGAGTTTCTTTGTATATTCTCCCATCTTTTCATGTGCTGGGAATGTATGTTTTTTCTCATCACTCGTAATTGAACCAATTGGAGTAATCACTGCAGCAGTCCCGCAAGCTCCTGCTTCTGTAAAATGATCGAGTTTATCAATAAATACTTCTCCTTCAACCACTTCTAATCCTAAGTGATTTTTTGCTAAATATTTTAAAGAACGATTGGTAATACTATTTAAAATAGAAGGTGATTTTGGAGTGACATAT
>JAHIRQ010000009.1 GCA_018818645.1 Bacillota bacterium | reverse complement strand
CTTAATCAGTATCGAAACACTGGATTTAACTGAAATGGCGAAAACCAAGCATTTCAGAAAATCCATCTATGATACATCTTATGGGACATTCACAAGATATCTTGAGTATAAAGCAAGAGATGAAGGAAAGACCTTAATCAAAATTGAGAAATATTATCCATCAACAAAGACCTGCAGTGCGTGTGGTAGAGAGCGTGACATCAAGATAACTGAACGCACCTATAACTGCGAGTGTGGACATAAGATGGATAGAGATCTAAATGCAGCAATTAACATTGGTGTTCAAGGTTTAATCAAATATGTAACCAAAGCGTATGGAACAGACGCGATAGCTTGGTAAATTAGCAAACACTAGTTTGTTTTACCCAAGAAGCCCCCACTTCTAATGAATTTCATTAAGTGGTGGGAGTAGTTCACGATTGTAATGAATGTTTTAGCGAACACACTTCCTATCAATGGACAAAATACAGGAGAGATCTCTGATCAGTATCCAAATTTATTTCAGCCAACAGGCTCTACTTTTTCAATTTGGGGTGTTATCTATCTTCTTTTAGGTGCCTATTCAGTTTTTCAGATTATTCGAATCGGTCAAGTAGAAACAGATGTCATCGAAAAAACTTATTTTAATTTAAATATCTTATTTTCTATGAGTTCTATCGCTAACATTTCATGGCTACTCTTTTGGCATCACAACAAAATAGGATTATCCATGATTGCTATGATAATCCTACTCGTTTCCTTAATATTGATATCCAATCAAGTTGGATCATTAAATTCATTAACGAAAATAGCATTTGGTGTTTATTTTGGATGGATTGTTGTTGCTACCATCGCTAATTTTACGATTTGGTTAGTCGATCTAGGGGTTCCTAGTTTCGAAAGACCTGCTGTACTGCTAACTGTCTTGATCTTAATTGTAGGGATCATCATTGGTTCCATAGTCATCTATTTAAAGTCTGATATTGCTTTTGGAATTGTTCTCATTTGGGCTTACATTGGAATACTCATCAGACACTTAAGTCAATCAGAGTTTAATTTCCAGTATCCTGCGATTGTATTTACTACGATTTTTTCTTTAGTATTGTTACTTATAATCAACGGAATCGTCTTTTTTAAAGATATACTATAAGAAATATTATCAAGTTTAATTATATATCGATCTATTCTTAATCATTTATTCGCTAATTCATTAGCGTTTTTTTTATCATTAAAGAAAAACAGGCTAACGAATCAGCCTGTTGATGTATCTTTTACTTTTGAATATCTAAATTGATTCTACCATCTTTAATCTCAATAATTCGATCTGCTTTTTCAGCAATATGTCGATCATGCGTGATAATAATAAAGGTAGTTTTAAATCTTAAGTTAATTTCTCTGAGTAGCTCATAGACTTGTTCAGTTGTGTCACTATCTAAGTTTCCAGTTGGCTCATCTGCTAAAATGATTTTAGGATTATTAATCAATGCTCTAGCGATAGCTACTCTTTGCTGCTGTCCACCCGACATATTAATCGCCAAATTATCCTTAACCTTTGTTAATCCCACGATATCAAGAAGTTCTAGTGCTCTATTCATCACTTCTTCAGTGATTGGTTTTTTTGATATTCGATAAGGCATTAACACATTTTCAAGGGCAGTGAATTCAGGTAGTAGGTAATGAAACTGGAAGATAAAACCAATTGCTTCATTTCTTAGATTCGATAACTCATCCTTTTTCATTGCTTGTGTATTCTTTCCATTGATGAATACATCTCCTGAAGATGCTTTATCTAGAGTTCCTAAAATATTAAGTAGCGTAGATTTACCACTTCCAGATTGTCCAATAATCGAATTGAATGTACTTTCTTCAAAGGATAAGTCTAAGTCAAATAAGACTTGTGTTGGATTTGGTGTCTTAATACCATAAATCTTATTGATTTTCTTGAGTTCAACGATTTTAGGCATTGCGAATCACCTCGATTACGGTAAGCTTAGAACTCTTAATTGCAGGAATTAATGCAGCGAGTGTCGATGCAATCAGCGCTATACCTGCTGAAAGAGCAATAAATCCGGAATCAATAAAGAGTGGAACGACAGGTTCACCGTCAGGTCCTAATGCAAAAGTGGTAAATGAATAGGATAAACCTAAGCCAAGTAAAACGCCACCGATTGCTCCAAATATACCCAAGATAAATCCTTCAAACAAGAAGACTCTGGATGCATCCTTATCGAGGATCCCCATGGCTTTCAGTATTCCTATTTGCTTAGATTTTTGCATCACAGTAATTGCTAAAGTTGATGAAATCCCTAAAACGACTGAAATAATAACGAAGACTTGAATCATCAGTGAAGATATAGATTGACCTTGCAAACCAGATAGGAGTTCTTGATTTTCAGCCATCCAGTTTGTTGTTTTTAAATTATCATCTGAAATCAAAGAATCTAGAGACAATGCGATGGTTTCTGCATCAAACACTTCTTTAATTTGAAGTTCGATAGAAGTCAGAGAATCTTCATTAATGATATCTTGGAGTGTTTCCAAAGTGCCTATACCCCAAGTACGGTTGATGATTGCTACATTGAAATCAAAGAAACCGACAACCTTTAACGTATGATCAACACCTAGAATCGTAATCGATATGGTATCACCAATCGCTAAATCGAGTTGATCTTCTTCTCCAAGAGTAACACCAAGTATCACTTCATTCGGAAGTATAGGAAGACTAGATCCTTCTGTAAGCTTTAAATCAAAATTATAGATTTGATTTGCTTGATCTAGGTCAAAGCCTCGAAGTAAAATCTCTTTTTCCAGTAAATCCTTCTTTAAAGTTCCACCTAGATCAACCACTGGTGAAACAACAGTTATGTCTTCACTAGATGTTTCTAAATCAAGAATTATATCTTCATAGTTTTCTATGAAACGATTATTTATATCATTTGATACAACTGTAATATGAGCTGATGAACCAATTGTTGTATCGACTAAGCTATTTTGAAGTCCTGATATTAAAGATCCGATGAAAACTTGAACAGATACACCTACAGATATCCCTAAAACGATGATGAATGTTTGTCTTTTCGCAGAGGATAAAAATCTCCATGCCAATTGAAATGCTAATTTCATTTGGATACCTTCTTTCCAAATGCCTTTAAATCTTCTAATGAATGAAGGATATGGTCATATTGTAGGTTTTCAAGATTATGTGCTTCCTTAAATGCTTGTCCTCCAAGGATGATTCCAACATTTGGAAAAAAGCGTTTAATTTCATCTGTAGTTTGTTTTGTGATGACGATGTTATAGGGATTGGTAACCGATAATGCTACAAAATCAGGCCGGTAAGCACGAATTGCTTGTAATATATCTGCCTTTGGTGTGTTCGCACCTATATAAGAAGCTTCAAATCCTTCTAGTAGAAAGAAATGTGTATTCATGATTGCTCCAATTTCGTGAAATTCAAAAGCTGGTGTTAAAAAAACGACCTTGATATGATTCTTCTTGACTGTTTCTAATCTTTTTAGAACATAAAGATAACTCATCTCTAATATCGTTCTTACAATCGATGTTCTTAAATGCTCCTTCCAGATACAAATATCTTCATCCTCTACATTGCATGTAAAATGGATTAAAGAGGGTGCCAATAGATCAAGGTAAAGTGATTCAATAGAAAGTATATTACCTTCTAAAAGCTGATGTGCAAATAATACTGCCCCGTCTTTATCCTCATTTTTAAGTAATTCCATAAATTTGTTGTAATATTGAATGTCCATTTTATACCCCCTTTGAGTATATCTATTCTAATTATAATTGATTTAATTATATTTCTTATAACTTTTGCTTACTTTTTATGGCATCTATCGATTGGCTCATTTTAATACTTTATTTTAAGCAAAAAGAAAAAATGGTTGACAGTTGTCAACCAAGTATTTACTTCTTATAAACGATTTTATAATGATTTAAGATTTGTTCAAATATCTTCTTATAGATATCAGGATGCTCCGTTAAATAAACCTTAGCATTTTCTCTACCTTGACCAATCTTTTCACCATTATAGGCAAACCATGCTCCACTCTTTTGAATGATATCCAAATCTGCCCCTAAATCAACAACTTCACCAACTTGAGAAATACCTTGACCGTAAATGATATCAACAGATACTGTCTTAAATGGTGGTGCTACCTTATTCTTAACCACTTTAATGTTTGTCTTGTTACCGATAATGTCGGTTGCATTTTTAATTTGTTCACCACGTCTGATTTCTAAACGAACAGAAGCGTAGAACTTTAAAGCGCGACCACCAGAAGTTGTTTCTGGGCTACCAAACATGACTCCCACTTTTTCACGAATCTGGTTGATGAAAATAACAGTTGCATTTGCTTTAGAAATAGCACCTGATAATTTTCTCATTGCCTGACTCATCAATCTTGCTTGGAGTCCTACATGAGAATCTCCCATTTCACCATTAATTTCAGCTTCAGGCACAAGTGCTGCTACTGAGTCAATAACGATACAGTCTACTGAGCCACTACGAATCAATGCCTCCGTGATTTCTAATGCTTGTTCACCTGTATCAGGCTGTGACAAAATCAAATTGTCTACATCAACACCTAATGCCTTTGCATACTTAGGATCGAGTGCATGCTCTGCATCGATGAATGCAACATAACCACCATTTTTTTGAACTTCTGCAATTGCATGAAGTGCAAGTGTGGTCTTACCTGAAGATTCAGGTCCATATATTTCGATGATTCTTCCTTTAGGATAACCACCAATACCAAGTGCAATATCAAGACCTAGTGATCCTGTGGGTGCGGCTTCGACATTACGTTCGGCTTCATCACCTAAACGCATAATCGCTCCCTTACCATATTGCTTTTCAATTTGTTTCATTGCGACCTCTAAGGCCTGTGCTCTTTTATCTTTTTCCACTGCTGCACCTCCATTTTATAGTAGACAGTCTTTTTCATTTTTACTTTAAATACTTTCTAAAATGACTTCTTTATTTTTAATAAGATAATCAAATCCACTGATGAGGGTGAATAAGATCGCTATCCAGAAAATAATGTCACCTATTAATGCTGGTAAACCAAAATCATTGAATAGCATGATGATGAGTGCAACCATCGTCGATGCTGTTTTAATCTTCCCATAGGGAGATGCTGCAATCACTTTTCCTCTTTCAATAGCAAGAAGTCTTACACCGGTTACTGCAAATTCTCTAATTATCACTATCATTACTGCCCATAAGGGAACTCGATCAGGAGTTAAGATCATTAGATAGAGGAATGCTACCATCACCAAAACTTTATCTGCGATTGGATCTAGAAACTTACCAAAGGTTGTGATTTGATTATATTTTCTCGCAACATATCCATCTAAGAGATCGGTAAACGATGCAATGATGAAAAGAATTGCGAATATGAGTTGATTCAACATGATATCGTTAAAAAAGCCAAGTGGGCTTTCCATAGACTTCATATAGATAAATACAATCATGATGGGAATCATTACTACTCTTAACAATGTGAGTTTATTCGCTGTCGTCATTTGCTTACTTCCTTCAATAATATAATTATATTTTACCATAAATATATGTTAACTGTTGCAATTTTGATATCGTTTTGATACAATGGTTGTGCGCATATAGGAGGTGAAATTGTGGCTAATATCAAACAACAAATCAAGAGAAACAAAACCAATGAAAAACGTCGTTTACACAACGCTTCTTTTAAGTCATCCGTAAAAACATCTGTTAAAGCAGTAGAACGTGCTGTAGCAGCTAACGAAAAAGAAAAAGCTTTAGAATCATTGTCTTTGGCACATAAGAAATTAGATAAAGGTCTTGCAAAGGGAATTTTTCATAAGAATTTCGTAGCTAGACACAAATCTCAACTTTCAAATTTAGTAAATACACTCTAAAAAAATAAGGACACGGTGTGTCTTTTTTTTTTAGCTATTTTCTATTTCTCTAAATCCACCCTTTTGAGCGATGTAGCGCACATGAGAAAGTCTTATCCCGGAAACACCATATTTTGCATTATATCCAATCACATTGACATATTTCTCAATATTATCCTTTTCAAGACTCATTTTTTTCAAGACTTCAAGGGTTGCCTTAATGTCATCCAAAGCGCGATGTGTATTTGGTAATTCAATTTGATAGGTTGAAACTGCGTTATCTAATTTATGAGGAAAAGAATAACGATCCTTATAAATTGCCATAACGTCTAAAATATCATTCTTGATTTGAAATAATGGATTCCAATATTTTTTAAATGCATGATTCAAGAACGCAAGATCAAATTGAATATTATAAGCAACTAAAAGAGTTCTTTCATCTTGATACATCTTAAAAAAACGGTGAAATGCTTCTTCTTGGGTAATTCCTTCTCTGAGTAGCATTTCATCAGTAATCT
This sequence comes from Bacillota bacterium, assembly GCA_018818645.1. Lineage (GTDB taxonomy): Bacteria > Bacillota_I > Bacilli_A > Acholeplasmatales > Acholeplasmataceae > Peloplasma. Next base: position 92 of record JAHIRQ010000009.1, on the reverse strand, counting down.
TTGTAATTTCAGTTATTTTTTCAGGAAGTGGACGATCCGCTAATACTAAAGTGGAAAGCTCTTCAACAATTTTATATTGCCCGTTGACTCGT
>JAHIRQ010000083.1 GCA_018818645.1 Bacillota bacterium | reverse complement strand
TGAAACTGGATTGATTCCGAATAGCATAAAGAATTGGTTTACAATTCCAGATTCTCCACTTTTGAACATATATGCAAACACTAAACCAATCGCTAGGGTGTTTGTTATGTAAGGAAGGAAGAATATGGTTTGAAAGAAACTTTTTAATGGCTTAATCGAATTTAAGGTCGCTGCAACAAACAAAGACGCTAAAATCGAAATTGGAACAGATATGAATACAATCGCTAATGTATTGAGTAATACACTTGAATTGGTATGACTCGAAGGAAAAATAAAGTTATCTGCACTTAATACTTTTGCAAAGTTACCAAAAAGTGTGTAGCCTGTAATACTTTCAACAAGTGTTCCATCAACACTTCTAACGTGCTGATACCCTGTGTAAATAACCAATCTAAATGCGTTAATAATAGGATAAAATGTGAATATTGCGAGTAGGATTAAGGCTGGAGATAAATAAATTAAAGCCTTTGCCCATGTTGGAAGATTTGGATTGAGGTGAAGCTTTTCTCTTAGTCTAACGAAGAAGTTTCTTGTACTCCACACCCAGTTTTGTAGTGTGTTCTTCATTTGATAATGTCACCACTTTCAGTATCAAAGAGGTGAATTTTAGCTTCACGAACAGTAAGGATGATTGCATCCGCTTGATTATAGGTTTCAGAATCTACAAGTGCTCTAACTTGAGTTTCACCAATATTGAAGCGTATCATTGTATCTCTACCAATGACGTCGACTTCAGGATCGGTTACTGATAATCCCACTTTATCAATTCTAAAATCTTCTGGTCTTAGACCTACATCATAAATACCGTCCTTAGCTTTCTTTGGACCAAATTCAAATCCCTCGATGAAAAGTTTATTTGACTTAATTTCTCCTCTAATAATATTGATTGGAGGATTACCTAAGAACTTAGCTACGAAAATATTGTGTGGATTCGTATAAACATTTTGTGGTGCATCCTTTTGTAGTTCAATACCATTGTTCATGACGACGATTTCATCAGAAATACTCATTGCTTCTTCTTGGTCATGGGTAACGAAAATAGTAGTAATACCTGTTTCTTTTTGAATACGCTTAATTTCTTCTCTTGTCTGTAGACGCAGTCTAGCATCAAGGTTTGATAGTGGTTCGTCAAGGAGTAAAACACGTGGTTTCTTAACTAAAGCTCTAGCAATCGCTACGCGTTGTTGTTGTCCACCCGATAGCTGTGCTGGTTTTTTATCAAGTTGATCTTCGATACCAACTAGCTTTGCCATTTCAATGACACGAGCTAACGCTTCCTCACGCTCAATCTTTAAATTTTCAAGAGGAAACATAATATTTTGACGCACAGTCATGTGTGGGTACAAGGCATAGTTTTGAAAAACAAGTCCGATGCCTCTCTTGTCGGATGATAATTTGGTGACTTCTTCATCACCGAAAAATATTTTTCCTTCTGTTGGTTTGTGCAATCCGGCAATCATAAACAATGTGGTTGTCTTTCCACATCCTGATGGTCCGAGAAGTCCCACAAGCTTTCCTGAGGGAATAACTAAATCCATATGATCTACTGCTCTTGTTTCTCTCCCTGTCTTGTCGACAAAGATTTTTGTCAAATTCTCTAATCTAATATCCATGTTGGTTCTATACTCCTTATGTATAATTTTCCTTTATTAAAAAAATAAAAGTCCTTTAGGTTATCCCAAAAGCACTCTAGACTCTAGATATGAAAAAAACGATAAGTCTCGTTTTCATATTATATGTTTGAATAGTATTTTGTTCCACTAACATAAACTACTCACCTCATCAACTGTATTATATAATAATAACCCTTAAAATACAATTGGAAATGACTACTAAAAGTGGTAAATTTACCAGAATTTTTCAAACAAAATATATGAAAGCGCTTTTAGGGGTAATTAGATTATAGTATTTTAGATTATGTTTGTCAATCATAGTATTGTGAATTTGAATATCAAAGTAAAAAAAACACCTAAAGGTGTTTTATTTATTCTACAAATTCGCTAATTGTTCTTTTACGTAATTAGGTAGTGCAAAGGCTCCTTTATGGATATCCTTATTATAGTACTTTGTTTTATATCCTAAAGCTTCAATTAAAGATTCTTTAAAGTCAATTGTTGGGTCATATTTTTTAGATGCAAATCCGAATAACCAATGGCCTGAAGGGTATGTTGGAATGAATGCTTGATAAACTTTAGCTATCGTAAAAAGTGCTTTAATTTTTTGATGTGCGCGTTTCATTTCTTGAGATTCTTTATCAAAATATGGGCTTTCGTGTTGATTAATCAATATACCATCATCAGAAAGAATGCGATAACAATTTTGATAGAATTCCATGGAGAACAATCCTTCACCTGGTCCAACTGGATCTGTTGAATCTACAATAATGAGATCATAAACTTCCTTAGTATTTTTGACAAATGCTAATCCATCCTCAAACTTCATATATACTCTAGCATCATTTAACCCTGTAGTTGTTATCTTAAAGTGTTTTTGACACGCTCTAACGACACTTTCATCGATTTCAACCATATCTATCCTTATAATAGATGGATATCTCGTTAACTCTCTAACCGAACCTCCATCTCCTCCACCAATCACTAAAACATTTTTTATTTTAGGATTGACTGACATCGGAGTATGCACGATCATTTCATGATAAATAAATTCATCCTTTTCATTTGCCATCATAATCCCATCTAAGGTAAAAAATCTTCCCAATTCATAAGAATCATAAACCTCTAATTGTTGAAATGGAGTTTTCTCACTATAAATATGTTCCTTTATTTTGACTGAGAAACGGATATTAGGTGTCCATTCTTCTGTAAACCAGCTCATAACTTTCCTCCTATTTCATGTGAGGGATATTCATTCCATAGAATATCTCTGCAATTTCTTTATTAATATCTGTCTTGATTTTTATTTTTTCATCTTCTGCAAGATCACTTTCGGTTACATTAAAAATGTAATTATCCAAGACAAATTGATTGAGCATCATCTTCGTGTGAAAAATGTTTGAATGATCTAGATTCACATCAATAGATGTATATTTTTGTAAAGTGTTTGGGTCAATATAGTCCTGAATTGAACTAATCGAATGGTCAATATAGTGCTTGCTACCCTCTAAATCTCTAGTAAACCCTCTGACTCTATAGTCCATAATGATTACATCGGAATCAAAATTTTGAATTAAGTAATCTAAAGCTTTAATAGGCGATATTTTCCCACAGGTTGATACATCGATATCAACTCTAAATGTGGAAATGCTCTGATCTGGGTGTGATTCAGGGTATGTGTGAACAGTTAAATGACTCTTATCTAAATGTCCGACAATACTTTCTTTATGAGGTATGTCACCTTGATTACAAGAAGGATCTAATAAACTTTCGTCTACTCTTTCTTCAGCGATCATGATGGTAACACTCGCTCCCTGTGGATCGTAGTCTTGTTTTGCAATATTTAGAACATTAGCTCCGATAATCTTTGTTACATCATTGAGTATTCTTGTTAGTCTTTCAGAGTTATACTGATCGTCAATATACTCAATATATGCTTTTCTTTCTTCAGATGTTCTTGTATAGCAAACATCATAGATATTGAAGCTTAATGTTTTTGTTAAATTATTGAATCCGTAAAGCTTTAATTTTTCCATAATTTTGTTCTCCTGTTTAGCAGTATTAAACTGTTGGTTTAGCAACCGTAACTATTTTATCATAAACGCCTTATGAATCAATCTTTTTCTTAAAAAGAAAAGGCCAAACGGCCTTTACTTAAAATTCACAATTCTTTGGCGTTCTTGGGAATGGAATTACATCTCTAATATTTTCTACACCTGATAGATACATGATCAGTCTTTCAAATCCTAGTCCAAAGCCTGCGTGCACACATCCACCATATCTTCTTAGATCAATATACCAATCTAAATCTTCTTTTGGTACACCCATATCATCCATACGCTTGATTAAGTAATCGAGTCTTTCTTCTCTTTGAGATCCTCCGATTAATTCACCACTTCCTGGAACGAGTAGATCCATAGCAGCAACCGTTTGTCCATCATCATTTAATCTCATGTAAAATGCTTTAATATCCTTTGGCCAGTCCGTAACAAATACTGGACTTTGGAAGTATCGATCTGTTAAAAACTTCTCGTGCTCAGTATTTATATCTTGACCATGCACTGGCTTGTTTTCGAACTTAACTCCACTATTTAATAAAATATCAATAGCTTCCCTATGTGTGACTCTAGCAAAAGGTGTTGTTAAAACCTTAAGTAGTCTATCGGTCAATCCTTTTTCAACAAATTGATCAAAGAAAACCATTTCTTCAGGGAGTTTTTCAAAGACATACTTGATAATGTATTTCACCATATCTTCAGCAATTTCCATATCTTTATTCAAGTCAGCGAATGCCATTTCTGGTTCAATCATCCAAAACTCTGATGCATGTCGCATTGTATTTGAGTTTTCTGCTCTAAATGTTGGTCCAAATGTATAAACATTTTTAAAAGCTAGTGCAAATGTTTCAGCCTCAAGTTGTCCTGTTACTGTTAAATTTGCTTTCTTGCCGAAAAAGTCTTTTTTATAATCTACCTGTTTTTCATCATTCATTGGAATCTTATCGAGCGGAAGCGTCGTAACTCCAAAGGTTTGACCAGCACCTTCTCCATCGTTACCCGTAATGATTGGAGTGTGCGTGTATATAAATCCTTTACTTTGAAAGAATTCGTGTACTGCAAATGCTGCTACACTTCTTAATCTAAATACAGCATGAAAAAGATTAGTTCTCGCTCTTAAATGAGCAACCTCTCTTAAAAACTCTCTCGTATGTCTTTTGGGCTGAATCGGATAATCTTCAGGTGAATCTCCAAGTAGTTCAATATAGGTTGCTTTGATTTCAAATGGTTGTCTTGCTTCAGGAGTGAGTAGTAACTCTCCCTTGACTAACACAGAGCTACCAACTCTAATCTTTTGAACATCCTTAAAGTTTTGAAGCTTTGATTCTTCATAAACAACTTGAATAGTTTCAAAAAAAGTTCCGTCATGAAAGTTAATAAAACCAAACTCTTTTTGTGCTCTATTATTACGTACCCATCCATATAAAATGAGTTCTTTTCCCAGTTGTGAATCTGTACTTCTATAAATCTTTTTTACTGTGGTTTCCATGGAATGCTCCTTTAATATCAATATCTTTACTAAGCCAACAAGTGTTTCAAAAATAAAACGCCCTCAGAATAATCTAAGGACGTAAAATATACGCGGTACCACCTTAGTTCTAGAATTAAATCCTAGCCCTCAAAGCTCTTAACGCGAGCATACGAACAGGTCTACTTTCAAACGATTTCTTCTGTCTCTCCAAGTGTTTTTCACATCTTTTATTTTGACCAGGCTTACACCATCCCTGACTCGCTAACAAAATACTTAAAATGTTACTCTCTCTTCATCGATTTACAACTTATTATAACTTTAATCCTATGATTTGTCAATCAGCATCGACTTCGATTAAATCCTCTATTTCTTCTAAATCTTCGTCTTCGATAGCATCAAATTCAGTATTCGAAATATGCTTAAATCTAGTGCTAATTTTAGTGCTCGTTATATTGACATTTTCAGCATTTTTAGCAACGCTATCAATTGATTTTTTAAGTTTATCCCAACGTTCAATATAACGTCTGAATTCATCACCAAGCTTCTTTAATTCAGTAACGATGACTTGTGCTTGAGCATCTCTTTCCATGTTAGCTGCAACCATTTGAACCATCGATAATGTTGAAAATA
>JAHIRQ010000082.1 GCA_018818645.1 Bacillota bacterium | reverse complement strand
TCAATCATCTTCTTGGTTACAAATCCTGGTCTTAGCATTACCGGTATTGGTGTAGTGATATCAAGCACTGTTGATTCTAATCCAATTTGTGCTTTACCACCATCAATAATAATATCGACTTTCTCTTCAAAGTCAGAGGCTACATGATCAAAAATAGTTGATGAAGGCTTTCCGCTTAAGTTTGCACTTGGTGCACAAATAGGTAAACCAGCAATATCAATAATATCTCTTGCAATCTTTAACCCTGGAATTCTAATACCCACAGTATTTAAACCACCAGTTACTTCTTTAGGAATAATATCTTTTTTATTAAATACTAAAGTCAGTGGTCCTGGCCAAAAAGAATCCATTAATGGCTTAGCATTTGTAGGAATATCAGTTACATAGAGTTCTAGATCTTGAACCTTTGATAAATGAACAATTAAAGGATTATCTGATGGTCTACCCTTTGCTTTAAAAATGGACTTTACAGCTTCTGGATTGGTTGCATCCGCACCAATTCCATAAACTGTTTCTGTAGGAAACACAACAAGTCCTCCTTTATGGAAGACTTCATATATATGTTTTTGGATGGTTTTGTCGGATAACTCATATCCCTTGTAAATCATTGTTTTCATAGGCACCTTTTAACTAATCTGTAGATTCTTGAGTCTCAAATCTTTTTTTATATGAACCGTCTTCAACTTCAAGATAAAGCTGATTGGTTATATCTTTGAAGCGACTTGCAATCTCTATTCTTGAGAATCCTTGATTGACTAAACCTTGTACATATTCAGGCTTACCGATGCTAATAACCCTTTTCTTTTTATGGAAATAGATTGGATAAATCGGTAGATCAATACCTGTTTGTTGAAAATAGTATGTAGATAATCCAACAAATCCGTGTAAATACTTTTCTAAGAAAACCTTAAAACCATCTTCAAAATCTTCAGGAAATATAAGGATAGGTATATCATTATTTAAAAACTCTTCGCTTGTTCTTAATGTAGTCAAAAATCTCATATCCGGATAAGTTGGTATCAATTGAGCTCCTTTATAAAGCATTTTTGCAATAGTTGCGAAAAATGTGGACATTACAAAAGAGAGAAACTTCCCATAACCAATGACATCACGATAGATATGATGATATAAATATCTCCATCTCTTCTTAAAATTCCCTGTCATCTCAAAGGTTCCCCAAGGTACCATAAATGACGGAAAATATAAAGCTAAAAATAACGGTCCTGATATTGCACTGTGGTTTGCGATGAAAATAGCTTTTTTCTCAAAAGACTTATTATAGTTTATGATTTTTGGTTTCCTAACAAATATTCTTAGGAAAAATAATAAGAGTTTGACAATAGGTCCATGTTGTTTTCTCATGCATACTCCTAATTCTGGTTTTTATTTTATATAATATGATAAATAAGGTTTTATGGCTAAGGCAATCTCATCAAACATATCATTTATATCTTGGATTGAAAGATGTTCTAATAATGGATCTTGTTCTAAAGCAATTCTAGCATAAGAAAGGTCCTTTTCATCAAATGCTTTTAATAATAATTTGTGGTTTTGAATATGTCTTTGTGTAATACCTAAAGAAAAATCTGGCATTGGTCCTGCATAAACTGGTCTTACTTCATCTCTTCTAAATAGTGCATTGGTTTCAACAACATGACCTAGAGGTAGATTTGGTATTTGACCGGTATTGATGATATTGACATTGGTTGTTAAGTCTACAAGACCTAATAAAGCTTTCAATTGAAGAATGCCTTCTTCTCCTGATGGTTCTATTTTTATCTTTTCTTCTTTTTTAATGATTCTTAAAGATGCATCATTGGCTTCCTTCCAGCGATTGACTCTAAAATCAACTGGTGTTAAGAAAAAATGCCAATCATGAATCATCTTCTTATCTTTCAAATACCAACTTTGTGGTAAAAATTCTACTAAATGTCTATCCCCTGCAGCTGCAATCACACCAGATCTTTTAAATAAATCAAATTTCACTCTTTCTCCACTACCGAATGGATAATAGGTTTCCCATTCATCTTTCCCTAAACCATCTTGATGATACTTATTGACAAATTCTTTATAGATAGGCATTAAATCCATGTTTTTATAAGATGCATAATTAATCCATGTAAAATGATTAATTCCTAGAGGATTAATTTGAATTTCTTTTCGACTCGCAGTAATTCCAGTTTTTTCCTTCAAGGCTCTAGCAATGATATCTTGAACATGAAAAACTTCGTGACAATTTCCAAATGTTTTCACCTCAGGAAATAGATGATAAAGTATTTGAACGCACATTGTCATTGGATTGGTGAAGTTAATAACCCATGCATTTGGACAAATATTTTTAATAGCATTAGCAAACTCTCGATAAGCAGGCATCATCACAAGTGCTCTAAATATTCCAGCGGGACCTACAGTGTCTCCAACCGTTTGATAAACTCCCCATTTTTCAGGGATATGAACATACGCTTTCATTTCCTCAAATGTAGCAGGTAGGATGGAAATAAAAACGAAATCAGCTTCCTGAAGCGATTCTTCAAGTGTTTTAGCAACTACAAAATCCCATTTGCCTTTGGCTTCAGGTAGTGACATCATCATATTTCCGATGATTGCATTATTGGTTGCTGCTTCATAATCAATATCGTATAAAACAACTGTACCTGATAAATCTGGTTCCAAAGCAAGATCACTCATTAAGTTTCTTGCCCACTGCCTAGAACCTCCACCAATATATGATATTCGAATTGGTTTATCCATTTTGAATCTCCTTTAAGACATGTTTTGAAAACAAATCATAAATATGCTTGTTTGATTTTAAGACATTAGTTGGTTTTAGATCTTTATCTAGCCAAACTAAAACAGATTCACCTAGATGAACAAGCTCATCTGCTTCATTATAGATTTCATAACGAAAAGTCATTTTCACTCTAGAAAAATCAGATAAATATGTATATTGCTTATATCGATAACCAAACATAGCTGGTTTTTTATAGATACTGCGTAAATCAATCATCGCTAGTCTCAATCCACTATCTTCTATTTCTTTGAATGGTAGTCCAATATCATCACAATACTTAACTCTACCCATTTCAAACCAAACTGCATATACAGAATGATGAATAACACCCATCTGATCAGTTTCTTGATATCTAGGTTCTATTGTGATTAGTGATTTCATTTAAATCCTCCAAAAACTTATATTTATTATTTTTATTATAACATAATTGGTATCAGATTTGGCTCTATTCACAAGAGATTGATTCCTAATAAATGATTAAAACCTGCTTCACCTTGAAAGCGTATTTAAATCTGATGATTCAATCACCGATAACCGTTATCACAAGCACAATATCTTCTATAAGATAACCTAATAACATGATATAATATGAGTAAATGATCAGATGAAAGGAGCTCAAATCTCTTGATTTGAATATCTTATGAACAATTATATTATCAATTTGGGTCATAAACTCAAAAGTATACAACCTGAAAACAAAAAAATGCTAATCGGATTTGATGGATTCATCGATGAAATCATCCACGCTGTCGACAAAAGACAAGATAGTAACACATTCACACGTATTGAGACAATTCGTGATCTTGCTAAAAGAATCGAAAAGGCAAGCGGTCTATCCACAAATATTGAATTATACCCCTTACAACAAAAAATAGGTGGTAACGGACCAATCATGTGTAATGCACTCGCAAAGCATGATGTTGATATTACCTATATAGGTGCACTTGGTGTTCCAAACATTCATGAAGTCTTTTATGGTATGCCGAAGAATGTAAAATTATACTCTTTTGCAAACAGCGGTCATACGGATGCAATTGAATTTAATGATGGGAAACTGATGCTAGGAAAGATGAGTTCATTAAATGATGTCACCTACGAAAATTTGATTCAAGCAGTTGGATTGGATAAGTTTGTTTCACTACTCAATGAAACAGATCTATTTGCAGCAGTGAACTGGTCGATGATTCCTTATATGACAGACCTTTGGGAGAAAATTTATCTAAATATTCTTCCTTTACTAAAAGTCAGACATAAAAAACCAGTTTTTTTCATCGATCTTGCAGACCCTGAGAAAAGAGAAGTTTCAGAAATTAAAAAGGCTTTACTTTTACTTCAAAAATTTAAATCACATTTTTATGTTGTTTTAGGTCTAAATAAAAAGGAAGCCTATGATATTGCTTCCATCCTTGAACTGGGAAATGAGCATTCTTCTCTTCAAGAAATCAATCAATCCATTTATGATTACTTAAATTTAGATTCAATTGTCATACATCCAGTTGACCGTTCTTGTACAATCGTTAATGGAACTTATTATGAAGCGATGGGTCCACTTGCAGAAAAGCCTAAATTGACAACAGGTGCTGGAGATAATTTCAATTCAGGTTTTGTATTTGGGTTACTCTTAGGACTTGACCCTATGGAATCTCTTCACATGGGAATGGCAACTAGTGGTTATTATGTAAGAAATGCAATGAGTCCAACTTATCATGAACTATCTGAATTTATGCTAAATTGGGGTAATGGGAATATATAAGTAACGACATCAAGGAGGAAGACTGATGATAATATATTTAATAATTATATCTTTGATGTCACTTTTGACTTATTTTAGCTATTCAATCGATAAAAGAAAGTCAATTAGAGGAAAATGGCGTACGAAAGAAAAAACTTTATTGATGATGAGCATCTTATTTGGTGCACTTGGTGGACTTATTGCTATGTATTCACTCAGACATAAAACCAAGCATTGGTATTTTGTAGTGATCAACTGGATTGCTCTACTGCTACATTTAGCTGTTGGATATTTCATTTATACGATGGGATTATTCAATTCAATCCCATTATTGTAAACAAAAAAAGCACGCAAGTGCTTTTTATTTTTGTTCATCGATTTCAAAAGCTAGATGCATAATCATATCTCTAACTTCATCCATTTTTTCAATGTTTCTAATGATATAATCTTTATCCTTTGTTTCTATGATTAATGCAGTATAGATTAAAAATGGTTTAGCCCAAATATTGATGGTTGCTTTCACATTAACGATTTCATCATATTTAACTCTTTGTGGCTCAAGTTTTCTTCGATAGATATAAATAAAGCTTTGATCATACTCCATCATGACTTTTGGATTATTAATCATCAATATCACTAGAATAAAAAGCATAATCATTATACTCATGAAAACCAAAAATATGGCTAGAATGATTGTTGGCATATCCATGATTTGATATCCGTAATAAGCCCATAATGAAAAAGCGATCACTTGAGATAAGACACACATCAGTGCAGTTCTAATGATTTGTGGGATTGATTTTATAGCAAGTTCTTTTTTCATAATTTCACCTTTTCCCTTTCTTAAAGTATATCATTATTGATCTTTTCTTACCATCAATTTGAAAAAAAACACAAACATTGTTTGTGCTTTTTACTCATATTCTTCGACTAATTGAGGGGATTCCTTTTTAATTCTTATTTTAGGTTTGTAATCTACTTTCTTATAGAGATACATACCTACAAACATAATCAAGACATTACTGATGAGCATAGCATACCAAATACCACTACTTCCTAAATCTGTATAGAGCTTGAAGAAAAACACTAAAGGTATCCGAAGTATCCATAATCTAGTAATGGTAATAATAAACGTAAAGTTCGTATTTCCAGTTCCATTAAAGGCACCCATATAGGTTTGGAAAATAGCCATTAAAGGTAATCCTATCAAGAGATAAAACATATATTCAGCAGTCAATGCTAGAGCAACTGGATCTCCTTTAATAAAGAATCCTGCTAGGTATTCTCTAAATCCAATCATGACTAAACTACCAAGAAACATAAGACCAACTGATAAAATCATCGCTTTTTTAAAGGTTTCTCTGGCTCTTGGAATATTCTTATTTCCTATATTTTGACCTAAATATGCAGCTAACACTCCACCAATCGCCATAACTGGATGCAATATCAGTGAACTTATTCTATTTCCTACTGAAAATGCAGCAACTGTTTGTGTACCATAAGATACGATGATCCCATTCATGATTGCGAAGCCTATTGCTGTAAAAGACTGTCCTAAAGAAGCGGGTATCGCAGTTTTAATGATGGAATGACTGATTTTTTTATCTAAAATTAAGTATTTTTTAGAAATTGTGACACCACTCTTCGATTTAAAGAGTTGTAATAATCCAACTGGCATGATGATGACATTTGCGAAAAGTGTTGCATATGCTGCTCCTGGTACACCCATATTGAATACAGAGATTAAGATTGGTGATAACACAATGTTAACAACCATTGTGAAAACCCCATAAATTACAGGAGTCACAGTATCACCAGAGGACTGCCTAATCGATGTAAATGCGAAGAATAAAAACACGACTGGCAATTCAAAGGATCTAATTTTTAGATATTTTACACTGTTTTCATAGACAAAGCCTTCAGTACCCATTAACTCCATAATTGGACCTGCTGCAAAGAATGAAAATATATTTAATAGGACACCAGCAATTAAAGAAAGTATAACTAAATTGCTTGCAAATTTTCTAGCTTCCTCATGTTGCCCTGAACCTACTTGTTGACTGATGAGGGCAGTTCCTGCTGCACTTAAACCGATACCAAGCGAAATAAATGTAAAAACAACGGGGAAGGTAAGTGATATGGAGCTTACTGCGTCTGCTGAAAACCCGGGTATTTCACTTACGAAATACATATCAATAACATCATGAATTGTTTTGATAAAATTATTCAGCATTAAAGGTATAGAAAGTAAAAAAAGACCTTTATAGATGTTGGGGTCATGAAGTATTAAATTACGCTTTTTTTCGTCTTTGTTCATCGTTGTTCACCAATTATTAATTATATCACAAAAGGACTTTCATTTACCCTTAGTTATTCAAAATTTCACCTAATGAACAAAAAAAACATTTGAGTCCTTTGACTGAAATGTTTTCTATTTTTAGTCTTTATCTTTTAAAAATGAGATCTGCTTGTTTTTCAATATCTAGATCATGGAAATACTTGTTTTCCATTGGAATCCACTTTTTTATAAATTGGATGAGTTTTTTAAAACCATTTCGCTTCCAAATTCTAAATAATTGCTTTAGATAGATAGTCTTCATAAAGATTTTTAAATCATAGTTTGAAATGATATAAGGATGCATGCTATAAGCACCTTCTAAAATGGATAAAGGCTTGTAATCAACTTCTATAGAATCTGATAATGTATGAGTTCTTAGATCCATCAGTTTAATTTTAGATGCTTGCTCATTTTTTATAGGATTAAAGATTTCATTTTCCATTCTTATAAAATTGATATGACTCGCATATTTAGAAACTAACTCATTTATGTGACTCATAGGCTTTTGAAAGTAATGGTCCACATGAAAAACATTGCAGTCATACACTTTTTCAAAGAGTTTGGAAAATGTTGTTTTCCCAGAAGCTGCATTCCCATCAAGTGCTATGATTGCTTTCTGCTTCTTTTCTAGCAGAGTATCAATTGCACTCCATATGAAGATTTTTGATGCAAAATGCTGATTGATTATAAAATATGACTTGAAAAAATGAGAATTCTTTACAGTTCTTTTTCTATTTTCATCAAGCGTGATACCTGAAAGTTTTATAATGGTTTCTAAACGAAGTAAATTTTTCCCTTCATTCTTCAGTTCAATCACGACAAATGAAGACTTCAGTTTGCGAATCTCACCAATGTAGAAGATAGAACTCTTTTGACTTCCATGGATATGAAGAAAAGGATGGTTATCGAAAACACCACTGTTCTTTTGAGTTGTTTGACTTTGATTTAGTTTTTCTTCATCCTTTTTTGCCATATTGAATATCCTATTCTTTGATAATATCTGCTTTCTTTAAACCAATAAACAATGCAGGAATTAAAACGAGTTGAAGTATAATACCAGGAACTGCATTGATGAATGCACCAGCTAAAAAAAGTTCAAATGTGAAATTCATGCCAGCAAGCGGATAAATTAAAAATGCAGCTAAACCCCATACAATTCTACCACCAATCATTGCAAGTATCAAAGAAACGAAAACAAAGATCATCTTCTTAGGTAGTAAATGATAGATGAATCCGATTAAAAATCCATAGGCTGCCAATTCAAATGCCATCACTGTAGCTATCGGAAATAATGGAGGCATTCCAACAGTTACTGCTCTTAGTAACGGTGTGATGATCCCTACAAGCAATCCATATTTCCAACCAAGAATGATACCTGCAAATAAAACAGGAAGATGCATTGGAAGGAATCTTGCTCCAAGGAATGCTACATTTCCAGTTAGAAATGGTAATACAATACCTAATGCTATAAAAAAGCTTGCTAAAATCATTTTTCTTATTTCTAATCTATTTTTTAGTTCCTTATTCATATTTTTTCCTCATTTTTCATTTTATATAAAATAAGCATTCACAAGACTTGCGAATGCTTAATCTTTTCTACTTAAAATCGATTCTTATCAATCCAAAGTCCTAACGCAGGATTTGGAATGTAAAATATTTCTTCTCCATCCGGCATGATGTTCCATCCAGTTTTTAACTTTTCGGGATTATATCTTTTTGCCATTTCATCATAATCTGCTGCATTAAAATATACACCTTCAACTTCTTTTTGTGTAATATTTTTGACTGCATAAGTCACTGAAAATCTACCATCAGATGATCCATGAATCAGATGAGCTGAAATACTCATGTTTTTCTTTAATATATCATCCGTTTTAAAGATATCCAAAACTTTAAGTCTTCCTTGGTAGCCATACTTTCTGATCAGTTCATCATTATAAGGATCTTCACCAAACTTATTGACTCCAGGGGCTAGAATGAGCAACTCTCCGCCATCTTCAATTGCCATTCTTGTGCGGTAAACGGCTTTATTACCAAGCCAAGTACTCTTAAATTCTTTAGGCTCGAGGTATACAACACATTTTTTAATTCCACGATCTAAAAAGATTAAATTCTTTTCTTGAGCTTTAACGATACCAAGTTCAAAACCTTTTCTAGAGCTACCTATGTATAAACCATGAGTGAGTGTATTTCCACCAGGAGCAGTTGTTACGGTTAAGACAAACATGATAGGGCGTTTGTTTAGAAAGTGCTCCATACCGTAATCTAGGACCTTACGTACAGGAGTGTGATCTTTACCCATCATGCGTTCCATACCATATACTGCACCTAGCATATGTGACGAATTGATAATATCTTTTCCGCCACATCCAACAAATAAGTTTTTAGAGTGATTCGCAATTCCTACCACTTCATGAGGAATAATTTGACCAATTGAAATGATTAAATCATATGACTCATCCATAATCAGTTTATTGATCTCAAAATTGACTGGTTCATCCCAAAGACCTTCTGAAACTTCAAGTAAGAATTCCTTTGGTGCTTCACCAATTTTTACAACATCATTTCTCCAATTGTGATAGATAAACTTTTCAAATGGAATATCACCAAACATTTCTTCACATTCTTCTTCAGTCATTGCGACATGCGTACCAAGAGCAGGAAGAATATCAACTTGTGCTGTGTCTTTTAATAAATGATAATATGTATTGGTAATGACTCCAGCATTTGAATAGAATCTAGTAAAATCAGGAGGTACTAAAAGTACCTTCTTATATTTTTTTCCTTCGAGGGAATCTTCGATTGCTTTTTTAATTTCAACTAAGGATAGTCCGTCAGGCTTTGTCTCCGTTAGATAAATTTCTTTCATGATGTCCTCCTAAACTCCAGAGTATGCAGAAAATCCACCATCAACAGGTACAACGACTCCAGTAACAAATCCTGAAGATTCATTATCAAGTAACCATAGAAGAGTTCCGATTAACTCATGCGCTTCACCAAATCGTCCCATAGGAGTATTATTTAATATTTTACCGGTTCTAGGAGTTGGTGTTCCATCAGCATTGAATAGTAATGCTGCATTTTGTTGAGTCGAAAAGAAACCTGGAGCAATTGCATTGACTCTTATATTACTTTTCGCAAAATATACTGCTAACCATTGTGTAAAGTTTGAAACCGCTGCTTTTGCAGCACTATATGCAGGAATCTTAGTTAGTGGAGTAAATGCATTCATTGAACTAACGTTTAAGATCACTGATCCTTTTTTATTGATCATATCTTTAGCAAACACTTGAGTGGGTAATAGTGTTCCTGTAAAATTCAAACCAAAAACAAAATTAAACGAATTGAGATCGAGATCAAAAAAACTCTTATGTCCTTCAGTGCCCATTTTGGGTTGGTCAAAAAACTCATCCGATGTTGTTGCTTTTGGATGATTTCCTCCAGCACCATTGATTAGAATATCACAAGGTCCAAACTGTCTTAAAACTTCATCATGTGCTTCTTGAAGAGATTCCATTTCTAATACATTTGCTTTTACACCAATTGCTGTAAAACCTTGCTTTGAAATTTCAAGAGCGACTTCTTTAGCCTTATCTTCATATAAATCTAGAATAGCAACCTTTGCTCCACAAGCTGCAATAGCCTTCGCAAAATCACTACCTAAAACACCTGCACCACCAGTGATCACAACAACCTTGCCATTGAAATCTGGTTTAAATGGTAATTTCATAATAAAACCCTCCTATGGCATTAGCCATTATATGTTGTTGACGAAGTATCTCCGCCACGTCCTGTCCAATTCGTGTGGAAAAACTCACCGCGAGGTTTGTCTATTCTTTCATAAGTATGCGCACCAAAGTAATCTCTTTGTGCTTGTAATAAATTTGCTGGTAATGATTGACAAGTATATCCATCAAAATATGATAATGCTGCACTCATCGCAGGAGCAGGTATTGCATGCATTACAGCGGTAGCAACAACTTTTCTCCAGCTATCTGTTAAAGTCTTCATTGTGTTTTCAAAGTATGCATCCAGTAACATATTTTCTAAATTTGGATTCTTTTCATAGGCATCTTTAATCTTATTTAAGAATTGAGAACGAATGATACATCCTTCTCTCCAAATCATCGCAATTGAACCATAATTAAGATTCCATTGATATGCTTTTGCAGCTGCTTTCATTAAATTGTACCCTTGGGTGTAGCTAATGATTTTAGCTGCATATAATGCTTTTCTGATATCTTCAATAAATGCTTTTTTATCGCCAACAAATTGTTCATTCTTTCTTGGATAAACCTTACTTGCTGCAACTCTTTCTTCTTTCATTGAAGAAATAAATCTAGCATAGACAGCTTCAGTAATTAATGTGAGTGGAACACCTTCATCTAATGATGTAGTTGCAGTCCATTTACCAGTTCCCTTTTGTCCTGCAGTATCTAAAATCTTATCGACAAGAGGTTTACCATCAACATCCTTAAATCCTAAGATATCTGCTGTAATTTGAACCAAATAGCTATCTAATTCTGTTTCGTTCCAAGCTTTAAAGACTTCATGCATTTCATCTGCACTCATACCAAGTAAATCTCTCATTAATTGATAAGCTTCTGTAATGAGCTGGATATCTCCATATTCAATACCATTATGTACCATTTTTACAAAGTGACCTGCACCATTTTCACCAATCCATTCACAGCACTTTACACCATCGCTTGCTGCTGCTGAAATTGCTTGAAATATTGGTTTTACTAAAGGCCAAGCTGCAGGTGATCCACCTGGCATCATCGCTGGTCCTAAAAGAGCTCCTTCTTCACCACCAGAAACACCTGTACCGATGAAGAGTAGACCTTGTTGTTCTACATGTTTTGTTCTGCGAATTGAATCTGGATAATTAGAGTTTCCTCCATCAATAATAACATCACCCTTATCGAGTAAGGGGATTAACTGGTCAATGACACTATCGACAGGTGAACCTGCTCGAATCATCATCATGACCTTACGTGGTTTTTCTATTTTTTCAATAAATTCTTTTAATGTATATGCTGTAACGATATTTTTTCCTTGAGCACGTCCTGTTTCAAAATCCTTAACACGCTTAGCATCAATATCAAATGCAGCAACATGAAATCCTTTGGATTCCATATTCATGACAAGATTCTCACCCATGACTGCAAGTCCAATCATCCCAATATCTGCTTTTTTCATCATTCACACTCCTACTCTATATATTTTAACGTTTAACTCTTGCATTACCTTCCCATATGCTCCAAATCATCTCTTCATCTGCTGGTTGACCAAAGTCATCAAGTAATGTTGTAACAAACGCTCCAGATGCCCAACCGAATTGAGCACACTGTTCAGAGGTAAATCCTTTTAGGAAACCGTATAATAAACCACCAACAAAGCCATCTCCACCACCAATACGATCAAGTACTGGAATTGGTCTTGGCTCAATGACTGTCCAATCACTACCATCTAAGAGAATTGCTCCCCAATGATGTTCATTTGCACTGATGACTTGACGAAGAGTTGTTGCATATGTAGTTGCATTTGGAAATTCTTTTTTAACATTATTGATTAACTCTTTAAAGTTTTCGATGTTATCACCGATATTTTTCCCACCAGCCTCTGGACCATGAATACCAAGTGCGAGTTGAAAGTCTTCTTCATTACCAATTAAGATATCAGAAACTGATGCGATTTCTTTGAAAATCGCTGATAGTTCAGCTTCTCTATGCTTCCAAAAAGATGCTCTATGATTTAAGTCAAATGAAATTTTTGTTCCATACTTTTTAGCATGTCTTGCAAGTTCTAAACAAAATAATCCAGTATCTGGAGAAAGTGCTGCAATTAAACCAGACAAATGAAGAAGCTGAACCCCTTCAGTATCGAAAATTCTTTTTAAATCAAAATCGTTTAAGTTTAATGTTCTCCCGACTTCACCAGCACGATCATTTTGAACGCGAGGTCCACGCAGTCCATAGCCACTATCTGCAATATTGAACTGATGACGATATCCCCATGGTCCACCTTGAGGAACTTCTACTCCCTCATAGTCGATATGACGACGCTTTAAATCATTCTTAATCAATTGAGCAACTGGGCTTTCTTTAACAAAGGTTGTCAAAACTTTCGCAGGTAATCCCAATGCAGATGAAATGCTTAAGACATTCGATTCAGCACTCGTTGCTTGCATGTGAAACATATTGCTTAAATGAACTGGTTGACGATCAACTGGTGTAATTCTTACTCCCATACTTGTTGGACAAACAATTGCATACTTAAAATTTTCTCTAAATTTCATGGTTAATCTCCCTTGATTATTTTTCGAAACCGCTATATAAAAGTTCTAAATGTCTTCCAATGTGAGTATGAAGCATCTTTGCATAGACTTCACGCTGTTCTCTCCATAAGTCATAAAGTTTTGTCTTAAATCTAAAAGATTCATCACTATTTTTTGCATTTAAAATAAATCCATAAGTAATATGAATCAATTGTCTAGCATCATTTTGTTTAAATAGATTTACTAACTCCTCATCCTTTAATGTATCGACATTTGGAATATTTGTCAAGTTTGTAGTGACATGATAGAATTTTTTCGCTTCTTCAAACATAGATAATGCATATTGATGAACTTCACGGTATAGTTTTGGATCTGTTGCTGCAACTGCACGCATTGCTTCTAACCAGTTTGTACCAGCTGTTTTCACATGGAAATGACCTCTTGTATGTTTACCGATTAATTTAAAGATTGAAAACTTATCAGAACCTGAGTGAATACTTAGCTTATATCCATAATGTCTAGCAATAGCTGCGTGAATCTTTAATTCTTCCTCAAACTGCTTGATATCACCGATATAGTCGACACCTTTTTGGAACTCACCACAAAAACGTGGAGCCATTGTATCTAGCTTAACACCTCTTCTAGTCAATTCGTTTGCAACAAAATAATGCTGCGTTGGAGTAGTCGGTGTTGCAGTTTCATCAATTGATATTTCAAAATTAGCATCTGTCTTACCATCTGCGAAGTAATCCGTATAGATTTGAACAGCAAAATCAATTGCTTTTCCATAGACCAAAAGATTACGCTTTAACTCTTCTTCATCAAAACTAATCTTCATACCCTCAACTTCAAAATCGTGAGTTAAATAACGTTTTTTAATATCTTGATCTAATGAGCATTCTTGATTCACTTGTTCCTTACTCATTAATATTACATCATTACGAATGAATTCACTACAGTCTAAAGTAATCATCGAAAATCCTAAGCCTAGCGCCATCTCAACTTCAGAAGCCTTCTTTAAGTGATCACCATCAGCTCCGAAGCCATCCTTATAACCATCTCTAAACACAGAAAAAGATGCAGCATCCAAAACATCCTTATATGTTCTATTGGTTAACGCAAGTTCTCTAATGGATTGTTGTGCCAATATTGGATATGCATCATATTCTTTAAATACTCTAATATGTCCTTCAGTAGCAATACCCAAGCGATCTCCTACACCAAAGCTTCTTAATTTGTGAAGTACTGGAATGGGTTTGGTGAATGGAAATAGATCTCTGAGTATGTTTGCATTTTGATTGGATAGAGGAGCTTTAACATAGCTATACTCACCTTCTTGTACAAGCTCACCTTGAAATTGACTTGCCCCTATTCCTGTAGCTATCAGATAATCTTGATCTCCTTCAGAAATCATAAAGACATGAAGATGTCCAAAATGATTCACTGATAAAGGATAAACTCCATATTGCTTTGCTTGATTTACTAAAGGTAGCTCCTTGATAAAATTGATGAGATTAGACATGTAAATCCTCCTATGATTTGTTATATTTAAATTGACGTAGAAAAAAGATAACAGTAACTAAAGATTAGCTATGATGAAATCCATGCTTTTCCACTATACTTGGACCTCCCAAAACCGTCCGCATATATAGACTGTGTCCGCATATACTATTATATCATAAGATATAAGAATGTGTCAACGCTTCCATAGCGTATAATTCATGATATTTCTATGTCTGGTGATAAAGAAAAATACACACTTGAAAGTATGCATCTTCTCATTATTATATCTTTAATATGTTGGTAGTATTAACTATTCAACCCATTTTGCTTTTAGCACTTCAGTTACAAATAATTTAGCAAGATATGGATCGAATTGGAATCCACAGCATCGAATAATTTCCGAAACAGCATTTTTTTTATCCATTTTCTTGCGATATACACGGTCAGAAGTCATCGCTTCAAAGGAATCACAAATATTGATAATTCTTGAATATAAGGGTATTTCAGTTTCTTTTAATCCTCTTGGATAACCTTTACCATCCCATCTTTCATGATGAGATAGTGCATATTCTGCAAGGTTAGAATACTCATCTGCAGCTTTTAGTATTTGATACCCTGCTTCAGTATGAGTTTTTAAGATGTCATATTCGTCGTTGGTTAGTTTGGATGGTTTATCTAAGATTGCATCTGGTATTGATATTTTTCCGATATCATGATACATACCTGCCATGACCAATTCATTGAGTTCTTCATTTTGTATGCCTAGTTTTATACCTAAAGCTTTGCAAAGTGCACTAACACGTTCAGAATGGATGCGTTCTTCATTATATTTTTCTGTTAAAGTCTTATGAATTGCACGAATCGCATTATTTCTGACACTCATCCCCTCAGAGAGTTTATTTCTATACATCTTATTTTCAGCGAATTTAATCACATCATGAATACTTGACCCTTCATCATATTTTAAATCAAAACCTATCGCAATCGAAAGATGAATATTTTCAACAGTAATTAAGCTAATTTCATGACGAATCTTATTTTTGATTTGTTCGACTTTATCAATGCTTGTATTAGGAACAATAGCAGCAAACTCATCTCCGCCGATTCTAGCAATTATGTCTTTTTCTTCAAATGAGTTCATTAAGACTTCTCCAACTCTAACTAATGCATCATCGCCGTAGATGTGTCCATATGCATCATTGATAATTTTTAGTCCATTTAAGTCAAAATTTAAGATTGCTAAAGGAAAATATTCTTTAGCATCGTATTTCAAAAGCATATCTGCATAATATCTACGATTGTATAAACTGGTTAAATAATCATGACGATTGATAAAATCAATTTCATCTTGTCTTATTGTTGCTTCTGTTATATCCCTAGAAATCCCTACTGCACCAACTATTTTTCCTGTTTCATCATAAATTGGTGAGATAGATGACTCAAAATAAAGTATCTCTCCATTTACACCAATTTTCCAATCATAAATAGAAGGAAAACCATCCAGTGCTTTTTGATAAGCTCTATCTCTTTCGATCCCTTCTTCTCCAAATGCTTCTATAACTGTTTTACCTATATATTGATTGGGAGTTTGTTTGACTTTTTGAATTCCTTTCCCAAAAACAGATACATATTTTTTATTTGTATCAATTTCAAATATTATATCTGCTGTGGAGTCTATCAGTAACATCACGCGCTGATTTTCATAGCGTAATTCTCGATTTGCAATTTGGTTTAACTCAAAATAATGTGTTGTGGTATCAATAGCTTCATTCAATACTTTTCTAATCTCTAGGAATCCTTTATTGCTTTCCATGGAAACGTGGTAGCTCATATCCTTACTCAAATCAATTTTATCAATATCCTCTATTAAATAATTAAAAGGTTTAAAGATAAACTTTTGATTGAAATAAATAAATGTTGTTCCTATCGATAATATAATGATAGAAAGGATGATATATTTTGATAATAAATGCATTGTTGAGGCATCGTATTCTTGGTTTGGAATATATAGAAATATTTCATAAGAATTGTTGATAAACTCACTATGTACAATAATTCCTGTGGTACCATTCATTTTAAAATTATCTTGAAATCCAGTTCCTTGAAATAATAAAAGATTTGGATTGATTGTATCAAGAGAAACAAGTTCAAGATTATCAAAATTGACACTAGGATGTGCAATGATGTTATCATTCGTGTCAATTAAAAACGCATACCCAGTTTCGCCTATTTTTTTATTGATGACATAGTCTTGAATTGTTAAAATATCAATATCTGAGGCAATAACTCCCAAAAGTTCATCCCCATCATATACCGCCTTAGAAACTGTAACAATCATTTTATCCTCAGATGCATTTAAGAAGACTGGTGAAAAAGCAATATCCTCAGTTTCTATTGCTGATGTGTACCAAACACGATCCCTTAAATCGATTGTTTCTGGAGGTATATACCCACTTGAATTGATCATCAGATTTTCTTTTGTTAAGTAATAAATAGAAAACATAAATCGACTCTCTAATTGAACTTCTGTTAAAAAACTTAAAAGATCTTGATCACCATAAATTTTTATATAGGACTCAAGTGCTTCTACGACGTGAGAAGTATCTAGAAAGAAATTTTCAATCTCAATTTCCATATTACTTCTCTCTAAAATTAATTGCTGATATTGTTTATCTGAAATCGTTTTGGATGAATAGGCATATAGTATCGTAAAAAATGATAGAAAGACTACCAAGAATACTAATGTGACGATTAATTGTGTTCTATAAAAACGTTTCAAAGGATATCCTCCTATTAAATAAAAAAAAGGTACTTCAAATTTGTTTCTAAATTGATTATAACACTTAAAAAAATATAATTGAGATTGTAATATTTTCTTAAGAACTTTGTAATATATAACGTAAAAAATGCAGATCAGAAATAACTTCTATCCGCATTTTTATTTCATTATGGATTGAATCCTAATATAATTTATTAATTTATGCTTTTTATTTTCAAATCAATAGCTTTTGCTGCCTTTTTTCCAGCACCCATCGCTAAAATCACTGTTGCTGAGCCTGTAACCACATCTCCACCAGCAAATACCATTTCTTTAGAAGTTTCACCACTATCATTTTGTGTGATTATACATCCACTTCGAGTTGAATCTATATCTGGATTGGATTGAATAATTAAGGGGTTTGGTGTGGTCCCTATCGCCATAATGACTGTGTCAACTTCAATGATATGACTTGAATTTATATCTTCTATAGGTCTTGCTCTACCTGATTCATCTGGTTCACCTAAAATCATATCAACACACTTGATTTTTTGAACAAATCCATCTTGATTTCCAATTATTTCTTTAGCATTCATCTGCATCTTAAAGATTATTCCTTCTTCAATTGCGTGATGTACTTCTTCTAGTCTTGCAGGAAGCTCCTTCATTGATCTTCTATAGATAATATAAACATCTTCTGCACCTAAACGTTTTGCACATCGAGCTGCATCTAGTGCAACATTTCCACCACCAATGACTGCAACTCTTTTTGATATTTGTACTGGAGTTTGACTTCTCTTTTCATATGCCTTCATTAAATTGATTCGTGTTAAAAACTCATTTGCTGAATAAACTCCATTCAGCATCTCTCCAGGTATTCCTAAAAACTTAGGAAGTCCTGCTCCAGTACCTAAAAAGATAGCTTTATATCCCATTTCAAAAAGTTCATCCAAATAAATAGTTTGACCAATGATGATATTGGTTTTTAGAGTTACACCTTGTAGTTTTAGCATTTCTACTTCTCTTAACACAATATCTTTAGGTAAACGAAATGCTGGAATACCATATGTAAGTACTCCACCTGGTGTATGAAGAGCTTCATACATATCGACTTCATAGCCTAATTTGGATAAATCATTTGCTGCTGTTAATCCTGCTGGACCAGAACCAATGACTGCAATTTTTATATGATTGGATTCAATTCTTAAAGGATTCATGTTTTCATGTTCAAAATGGTAGTCAGCAACGAAACGTTCTAAATTGCCTATAGCTACGGATTTGCCCTTATTTGCTCTGACACATAAAGCTTCGCACTGTGTTTCCTGTGGACAAACTCGTCCGCATACAGAAGGGAGTAAGCTGGATTCACTAATGATTTGATATGCCTCTTCGATTTGACCTTCAATGACTTTATTGATAAATCTAGGAATATCAATTCCTACTGGGCATCCTTGAACACACGGTTTATGCTTACAATCTAAACATCTTTTCGCTTCATCTTGAGCTTGCTCTAGTGTGTAACCTAAAGCAACCTCATCGAAATTATTGATTCTATAGTTTGGATCTTGAACTGGCATTATATTTTTTTCTTTAGATAAGTTGATCATTTAGATACCTCCTTTAAACTATTGCATACCTCTTGGTATTGTTTTGATTCAAAGGATTCATACATCTTATTTCTTTTGATTGCTTCGTCAAAATTTACTAAATGACCATCAAACTCAGGACCATCAACACATGCAAACTTCATTTCATTACCTACAGATACTCTACAGCCACCACACATACCTGTTCCATCGACCATGACTGGATTCATTGAAACGATAGTTTTTATGTTATATTCCTTTGTCAAAAGACTTACATATTTCATCATTGGAAGTGGTCCAATCGCATAAACTTCATCATAAGTTTCACCCTTTAGAAGTAAGCTTTTTAAGATATCTGTGACCTTGCCTTGCTGATGATATGATCCATCATCTGTTACGAGGTAGAATTGATTACTAATTCTTTTAAATTCATTTTCAAGAAATACCAATTCTTTAGTTCTAAAACCGATGATGGTATGAACTACTGTATTTTGTTCAAATAATGATTTTGCAATAGGATAAGCAATTGCACATCCCACACCTCCACCAATCACACACACCTTTTTTAGTCCATCTAATTTTGCTGGTCTTCCCATAGGACCTGCAAAATCAATCAAATAATCACCTTTTTCAAGTTGATTTAACTTTTTAGTGGTTGCACCTACAATTTGAAAAATAACTGAAATGGTCTGATCATTTAAGTTAGATTCGGCGATTGTCAATGGTATTCTTTCTCCATTTTCTTCTACTCTAAGCATGACAAATTGACCAGGTTTTGCGTGCCTTACAACGTCTGGTGCTTTTATTTTTAACATCGATACTGTTGGAGTTAATATAATTTTCTCTGTAATTAAAAACATGTCAATTCTCCCGTATAGTTTATGTTTATATTATACCATGCTAAAGACCCATATTTCCCTTGTTTTTTCATCTTAAAACTAAAAAAAACTAAAAGCTTTGACTTTCAGTTTTGATTTCTTCTATTCCTTTATCGGACAAGACATAACTTCCTCGATCTAAACGATGAAACCATCCATAATAATTCTTTTGAAGAATTGAAGCTATATTTTTGATATCAGTTAAAACCTTGATTTCTTTAGGAGAAATTCCGGGGTGTGCATGAATGACCTTTAATATTTCTATGGCTTGTTCTTTATAAAAGGTAATTTTCTTACCTTTCATACCACCAAGGTTTGCGTTACTCTTTCGATGATTGAATTCACTAATTAATTGGTGTTTATGTTGTTTATTTCTATTTCTACTTTGATTTAGATCATAGTCTTTCGCATCTAGAAGCACTTCAACTCCTGAACTAGAGACAATTAAGAGTCCTACTGAAAGTCTTCTTAAAAGTAATAGAAATGACTTGTATTGACTTCTATGACTAGCAATTGCACTCTTTGGTATTGCAACATATACAGAATCCGCT
>JAHIRQ010000008.1 GCA_018818645.1 Bacillota bacterium | reverse complement strand
TATTACAGGATTAATCATAACTTTAGCTTATGTAATCTACGCTATTCTAAAGTATAATGAGGGATCAGCTGAATCATTAACCTTAAAATTTTGGGCAATAACTATCCTAATCTTCATTGGGATTGGTGTTGTCAGTATCATTATTATCATGATTTTATTTCATATCATCTATTCCATTAGCCTAGCTATCAAACTAAAGCTTGAAAATAAAGAGATGACTGATAAAGAAGTTGAGCAAAGAATAGCTCAAATGATCAAGACTGACACCGTTGAAGACGAAATGGGAAGATTGATTGAATTAAAATCTATGCGTATT
Source organism: Bacillota bacterium (assembly GCA_018818645.1). Lineage (GTDB taxonomy): Bacteria > Bacillota_I > Bacilli_A > Acholeplasmatales > Acholeplasmataceae > Peloplasma. The sequence goes on along the minus strand of JAHIRQ010000008.1, from coordinate 2,280 downwards.
GGTTTTGTATTTGCAGGTATCGGTTTTATCCTAGCATTAGTATCTATACTTCTAAATTACTCACCAATCATCATGCTCAATATTCTTTTCTTATCCTTTAGTGTAGGATCAACTCTTGAAGGCTTAGCTCAACTTTATTATTATCGAAAAGGAATTCGTCATGCATAAGAACTATGAAATCAATAATAAAATAAAAACCTTACGCTTTTTTGCAAACGACATGTCTCAACAAACACTTGCTGAGTTGACAGGTGTTTCTAGACAAACCATTAATGCTATCGAACTTGGTAAATATACCCCATCACTAGATTTAGCCTATAAAATAGCTCGAGTCTTCGAGCTTCCGATTGATGAAGTTTTTGAGTACACAATCCTCAAGTAAAAAGACAAGTAAATTGAGTGAAAAAATGAAATCAAAAAACCCATTGCTGGGTTTAGATCAATATGATTTAGATTTTAACCGTTAGGAAATATGAAACTCCTCAATGATTTTATGGAGTACATGAATTTCTGATTGTTCAATTTCTATGATTCTTAAGATTGCCATCACAACGATGGCTTTTTTCATTTCTACTTCAGAAAATTGCATCTTACGCATCATGATTTTTAAATACTTAGATGATAGGCGAAAAGCATATTGTCTTAAAATAACAAATGATCTAGCAACATCCAATATTGGGTTGGCTAGTTTAGCATTCACCCAATCAATAATCGTATAATTTCCATCATATAGAATATTCGAAAAATGTAAATCAAAATGACATAAAACAGGTTGAAAAGGAATTTCAGATAAGTATTTCAATCCAATACTTTTATAATCACTCGATATTTTATGATTTTCAAAATGCTGAATAAAGACTTGATGTGCGTTTGGTAGATTTAGATTTTTATAGGAATATATATCTAGTTGAAGTCGAATAAAATCTTCCAAACCTTCCTTATACTTTTCATTCCGAATTCGCTTTGTAAGCTCGATTCCTTGAACATAGGGCATCTCTATTTCTCTTTTAAGCGGATTGAGTTTATAAGGTAATACTGGTAATGAGGTATGTTCAAAGATTTCATTTTGAATTTGAACTTCATACTCTATCCAGTTCATCGGATGTGCGTCACGAAAAACCTTATATGCAATACCATTATCTAAATATACTTTAGCAGTTTTTCCTTTGCCTATAACTTCTCTATTCATTTTCTATCCCTTAGCGATACGCTTTATGCAATAAATATAAATCAGCAAGTACAATTGCTAAAGCATTTTCTAAAACAATACCCGCTCTTCTAGCGATACAAACATCATGTCTTCCACCGACTTGAAGAGTTTCTTTTTGATTGGTTTCAAAGCTATATGTTTCTTGAGGTCTCTGAATCGATGATGTTGGTTTGATCATTACCCTTAAAACGATATCATTACCATTTGAAATACCACCAGAGACTCCACCAGAATTGTTCGTTTTTGTCTTACCAGTCTCATCTAAAAACTCATCATTAAATGCGCTTCCCATCATCTCTAAACCTTTAAATCCAGTTCCTATTTCAACACCCTTGACAGCTGGAATAGAAAACATCATTTTAGCAATTTCTGCATCTAATTTATTGAAAAATGGCTCTCCTAGTCCTACAATCATATGGGTTGCTTTCACTTCAATCAAACCACCCACAGAGTCTCCTTGACGTGCAACACTTTCTAAATACTCATCCATTTTTGATAAGTCGGTTAAAGAACCAACTTGAATCAATTCATGAGATAACTGAAATGGAATAACCATCTTAGCGATTGCTCCTGCAGCTACTAAGAGAGCAGTCAATCTTCCAGAAAATCTTCCACCACCACGGTAGTCTTGAAATCCTTTATATTTAACATTTGAAACAAAGTCAGCGTGACCTGGTCTAGGCTGACTTGCTAAATGCTCATAATCCTTTGAGCGAACATTCACATTTTCTATCATCAAATGAATTGGTGATCCTGTTGAGTATCCTTTAAAAACACCAGAAGTGATTTTAAATAGATCAGGTTCTATTCGAGTTGTTGTTCCGATTGCTCCTGCTTGTCTCTTTTTTAAATCTGAAGTGATTTTTGCTTCATCAATTTCAATACCTGCAGGAATCCCATCAATAACAACACCAATGGCTTCTTGGTGTGATTCTCCGTATAAAGTTACTTTAAATAATGTCCCATAGCTATTCATGATAGATAACTTCCTTCAATTCTTCGACAAGTCGATCGGTGATGTCGATTTTTCTATCAAACCATATTTCTTCACTCTTAATTGCTTGGATGAT
>JAHIRQ010000081.1 GCA_018818645.1 Bacillota bacterium | reverse complement strand
GGTGTCGTTAGACATGATAATTATGTCATTTTCGTTCCCGGTTTAATAGACGGTGAAGAAGCTGAAATAAAAATTACAAAGCTCAATAAGAACTTTGGAACAGGTGTAGTCTTAAATATAGTTAAAAAGAGTAAGCATAGAATAAATCATCCTGATGAAAGATTGGGAAGCTGTGATATGATTCATATCGACCCGATTAAGCAGCTTGAGTGGCAGGTCAGAATCACAGAAGAAACGATTAAAAAAATTGCTCATATAGATTTTAAGATTCAACATATATTATCTGATAATAAGTCCAATAACTATCGAAATAAAAATGTTTTTCATGTAATCGATGAACCATTTTTAAAGCTTGGGTTATATGACAAAACAGGAAAAAATCTAATTCCTGTAGATAGTTTTGTTTTAGCAGATGAAAAGACAAATGAAGTCTTAAAATTTATCAGTCAAAACAGTGTCTTGATTGACCCTAATAAATTAAAACATATCGCCTTTAGAACAAACTTAAAAAAGGAAATTCTGATTACCTTGATTGCACTTGATGATAAATTCCTCGGTAAGGGTGAACTACTTGGTAAGCTGAAAAGAATACCGAATGTTGTTGGTATAACACTGAATATCAAGGATAATCCAAAGAGTATTTTAGGTAAGCATTCTAAAGTCCTATTTGGTGAAAATCTTATTACTGAGCCAATTGGAGATATGGATATGCTTGTGAGTGATCGATCATTTTTCCAAGTGAATTTACCAGTCATTCAAATGGCATATCAACTGATCAAAGAAAAAATAGAACCGAATCAGTATATTATAGACGCATATAGTGGTAATGGTTCCATTGGTTTTTATTTAAGTGATATCGCATCAAAAATAGTGATGGTAGAATCCAATATTGAATCTGTTGAAATGGCTAGAATGATTAAAGATAGAATGATGCTGTCACATGTTGAAATTATTGATGCGAAAGCTGAAGTTATCATTAAGATGCTTGATGCAGATATTTTAGTTGTTGATCCCCCAAGAAATGGATTGATGCCTGAATTTATTGAAACAGTCTTAACTAAATCATTTAAACGAATGTTTTACTTATCGTGTGACGCGAAAACTCTAGCTAGAGATTTAGTAGAGTTAACCAAAGAATTTGAGATCGAAGATATAATTCCTATCAAAATGTTTTATCATACTTCTGAACTAGAAACACTTGTTATATTGAAAAAAAAGTAGAGAAACATTGAGTTAGGAAACTAACTAGAAAAAATAATGTTATCTTAGATAAGTAAAAAAATACACGTTGAGGAAGTCCTTTTTGTGTATTTTTTTTCTTTTGATTCATGTTGATTGTTTCTCAGATGGGTTATGATGCAAATAAAGGTAACTTAATAATTGGTGTTAACTGAAGACACATTGTTTATAGTATGTTTGAAAATAGTGTGTTTTTAGCAGTTTATTTCATAAATATTTCGATAGTTTATTTACAATTTTTCATTTTATTGCTAATATAAAAGCAAAACACTAAAAAAGGAGAATCGCGTGGAAAAGTATAAAAAAGCTTTCCTAGACTTGTTGCGTGGGGACAAAACGACGTTCATCTTTGTTGTTGCACAATTTACCGTCGGTTTTCTATTTCTGTTGGCTATCATAATGCCATATATGGTTCACCCTACTATCACTGGTGGATCTTTAGCTGCATCGAAACTACCCGGAGGAACTATATACACTTTAATTTTTTTGTTGCTAATTTTTTTGTTTGTATTCTTTAAACTCAGTGGTGAAGAAAAACTAACAAAGAGAGTTTTTCTAGGACAAGCAATATTAGGTACATTAATTTTCTTTTATGCATTGCTATTTCAAAAAGTTGGTATTGCAAGTTCTAGTAATGGCATAGGAAAGCTGCTACAATTATTTACCCTCGTCTTTTTTTGGGGTTTTATATTTGTGCCAACTAAGGTAAGATCTTTAATTGATAAGTTGATTCCAAAAAAATCAACCAATGAAGTTAAAGAAGTTGCAGTTGAAACAAAGTCAAATCAAGGAGAATAACGAATATGGGTCAATCTGAAGTATTAGCATTAGCTAAAGATTTACAATTAACAGATGATCGTGAACTATTTTCAAAAGTTGTCATCTCTTATACAACGATTTCAAAGGCTACTGTAATTGCATTAGGTGGCATGACAGGTGCTGGTAACGATGGATTTGTTGGAATATACAAAAACCAATTGGTTTGTTTTAATTCGAATACCATGGGAACTAAACCCAATAAAGAAAGATTCCGTTTCTCATTTGATGTAATTGAAAGCCACGAAATTAAAAAAGGAATATTTGGATTAAACAATCAGTTTGTTATTAAAGCTGGAACTCATATGTTTAAACTTTATTTCATGGGTAAAAGACGTGAAATGATTGAAAGAATAGATCAAGCAATAACAAAAGGCATTAGCATAGTAGAAGAATAAATCAACTACACATTACAAATAGATGGAACAGCACCTTGAGGGCACCTCAAGGTGCTGTTTTTTATGACATTTTAGTTTTAATGATGATATTTGAAAATATTACAGTAGAATTCTACTATCAGTTGATTGAATATATACAAAAGTAAAGGTATACTTGAAACAAAGGATGTGGTAATCCATGATCGATAAAATAATGATGGGGACGTATTTAGCAAAAAAACGTAGAGCACTTGGAATGACTCAAACTGAACTTTCCACTAAACTGCACGTTTCATTTCAAGCAGTTTCAAAATGGGAAAGAGGTTTGTCATTACCTGATGAGGAAATGCTTAAAAAGACTTATAAAGTATTAGGGATTAATGAAGGTTTACATATTTTTGAAATGGCTTCATCTATGTCGCTTAGAGATCTTATAGGCGATGTGAATTTACATGGAATAACTTCTGAGAATTATATTAGTCTTGGAGCGCTGGTCCAATCATTAATTTTTTCTGTAGAACATGTAAAGCAATTTAACGATTCATCGATTCGTAAAACACTCTTGAAAGCGTTGGATATGAAAACCGAATTGAAAGAACTTTCACTAATACGAGTTTCACACGTAATTTGTCAGATATTTGTTGATGATGTGAACATTGATGAATTTGTAAGGCAAGTTGAAATTATAGATGAAACTTCTCTGGCTATTGCTTTGAGCCCTAAAATGTTTTCTTACATTATCACTTCAAAGTTAGCAAGAAGAGTTGCTGATATCATAAATGGAGTTAGCTTCATTGTGAGTGAGGACACGAACACAATGAACATAGAATATTCAATCGCATGCTCAAATGATCTTTCTTCTAAAGGGTTCAACTGTCTTTACTTGCGAGAACTTTGCTCAATTACATCAATAAGACGAGATGTTGAGGCTGGAACAAGCGGTGGAGGAACTTTTCAACAGGCATCATTAATCGTGAAAAAAATAGATGCTAAACCAAGTGCCGTTGAAGATACAATTAATTTGATTAAGCAATATCTTCATCAATATAAAAACGATTTTGAAATTAACCTTACTTTCTGATATAGGCTGAATCATGACTGGTTAGAGATTTAATAGTCTTATTGACTTTACATGTCTCAATGGGGTATAAAAATATTGACAAGTAACCCAATGGGGTATATAATGTGAGTAGAGGTGACAGAAAATGAGTCAACAAATTAAAACAGTTAGAGAAAATCTTGGGTTTACACAAGAAATGGTTTCTACGCTAACGGGTATACCTGTTAAGACAATTAGAAACTGGGAACAAGAAATCAGAAAACCTAGTGATTGGGCAGTAGATTTATTGATAGACCGTATGTTAAGAGAAAAAAACGAACAAACTCAAACTATCGATGAAACAACTGGTGTTTTGTCATTTTTAACAATGAAAAAAATAGTTCAGCAAGTAGCAAAAGACTATGATGTTGATCATATATACTTATTTGGATCATACGCAAAAGGGGAAGCTACTGAATATAGTGATGTTGATTTATATATGGAATCTAGTTTGTTCGGTCTTAAATACTTTGAGTTTATAGAAAATCTAAGAGAGAAATTGAGTAAGAAAGTTGAATTACTCAGTAATATGACAATTAAGGAATCATCAAGAATTGAAGAAGAAATCAAAAAAACAGGAGTTTTACTTTATGAGAGATAGTGCATATATAGAACGTATGATTAAATATGCACAAAAAATCTCTAATTATTTACTTAATGTCGAATCATTTGATGAATTTGAATCAAATGATGAGAAGATTGATGCTGTGATCATGAACTTAGAACAGATTGGTGAGACTGCAAGAAAGTTATCTTTAGAAGCAAAACATTACTATAAGAACATTAATTGGCCAAGTATTATAGGCTTAAGAAATATGATTTCTCATGAGTATGAAGGTATAAAATTACTTATAATTTATGAGATAGCAATTAAAAGCATACCAGATTTGTTAATTAAACTAAGAGATGAAGTGTGAATTTTTCCCATTATTGAAAAAAGTATACGATTTAATAATTTAATCTACACTTATATAAAAAAAATTGCATCCTTGTGCAATTTTTTTATTCCTTAACAAAAGGATTAAATTTCTTCTCATGTCCAATTTCTGTTGCTCTCCCATGACCGGGATACACAACCACATCTTCATCAAAAAGTGAATATATTCTTTTCACACTTTGATAGATTGACATTGAATCTGATAATGGAATATCTGTTCTTCCTATACTTTGGTAAAACAAGGTATCTCCAGAAAACAAAATTGATTCAAAATGAAGTACTGTACTCCCTTCAGAATGACCTGGAGTTTCATAGACAGTAAAAGTATGTCCTAGCAAATCTATCTTATCTAGATCTTTTACCCACTGGTCTACTGGTATTTCATAACCAAATTGGTTGTAGCTACTTTTCCCAATCCATATTTTATCTTTGCTTGGAGCATATACAATACATCCAAACAATTCTTTGATTTGCTTAACTCCTCCAACATGATCAAAATGACCATGTGTTAAATATATAGCTTGAACTTCTAAATCATACTTTTTGATATACTTAACGACATCATCGGATTCATAACCTGGATCTACGATGAAT
>JAHIRQ010000080.1 GCA_018818645.1 Bacillota bacterium | reverse complement strand
TTCATATTAATGCATAGAAATCGACAGTTCAAAGTGCCGACTTAGATGAAAAACTATGTTCAAAGTGAAGGGTTACATTTTACTCGATTATGTTCAAAGTGAAGACTCTCAAATTGTGAAAAACTTAATAAAAGTGAAAAACACACACAAAACTATGGTGTAGAAAAAATCTAAATTTGGATAATATTAATCACACTAAAAACCCAACTCCCCATTTGGCTTACATTGTTTAATTTTTTATTTGATCTTAACAGCTATTCAACATTTGTAACTCATTTACTTTTGCCAACATTAAAAGTGTTACAGCAAGACATGAAAATATCATATGTTCAACGGTAAGGAAATCTGTTGTTCAGCATTCCTAATTGAATTTATTGGCATAAAAAAATATAATTATATTACACCTAATTTGATTTTTTGCAGGGGAACAATTTAATGAGTTTATATTCAGTAAAGTGATTTATAAAAAATATAGCAATTTGAATGATGATGGTGGGGGATTCTTTTAATTTATTATTTAGATAAATATAATTTGAAAGGGGGATTATCACAAATGATTGATAAAAATGTTGCAAACAAACTATGGGAAGATGTTTTTGGGAAACTAGAATGGGCTCAAGATTGCTTTGGGACTTGGGTGCACAAAGATGCTTGGAGCAATGAAGAAGTAAAAATGTTAAGACCAGGAAATGATAAAAAATATGATTATAGTTGGAATGTGGATCACATTAGACCTAAATCAGATTTTAAAAACGAAACCGATAGTGATTTTTACAATAACTATGAACCAATGCATAGACTAAACAATGAAAAAAAATCAGACAACTATCCAGAATTTTCAATAGAAAAAAAGAACTATAAAGTCTTCAAGCACGATGCGTTCTATGGTTATGGAATTTTAGATTTAGCAACAAACACAAAAATAGATTGGAAAAGTAAACAAAATAAAAGTTATAAATAAGTAAATCAACATTACTTTACAGTGATTTATAGTATTAAATATCTCAATTAAATGATACCCCATCATCAAACCTATTCACTTTTTTTACAAAAGAATTGGATCCTTTGAGTTCATTGTCATACATAAAAACAAATATAATAGCAAAAAATAATTAAAAAAGAACCTTCTTGTCTTAGCTAAGGGGAAGAAGTTATGTTAACTTCAATATTATGAAATTCTATTGTTCGATGTTTTAGGTTTTTATATTAAAGGAAAATCGCAATTTCAAAATGATGCCAACCTTTTATATTAAAACACGCTTGGTAAGAAAAGAGTATCCATTTCATAGTAACAGACAGTCCTTAATGGTTCCTTGGTGCAAACTGTTCCTTAAGAGAACCCCTAGTGAAGTTGATACCTAGTTTTATCTCCGTGTCATTCAATTTTTGAAGAAAAAGAGCCTAACTGAAAATTCCATTTTTTTCTAACTCGTTTTATAATCAAAGTAAATATTGTTTACATGAGAGGTGATCATCTTGTTAGACAAACTTAAATATGATTTTACTTGTTTAGAGTGCAACTATATTTTTTCAAATGACAAAAATATTAGTACCTGTCCTAAATGTGGTTCAAAACAACTTTTCAAAACGTTGACCCTTACTTGCCATAATAAAAACACCTCCATACTTAATTGTAGTATGAAAGTGTCTAAATTAAAATTTTCTTTAAAAATCTAAACCTCTTAAATGCTTAAACCCTTTTTATTATTGTCTACTAAATGGGGAGCACTTCAGATGAAGCTCTTTTCTTTTATTGAATTACATATACAACAAAATATGAAGTAAATCACATGAGAAACCTCTCTTAATAATTACTAATTGCAATAACTATACTATAGTGCTAAAATTATATCAAAAGAATACATTGGGAGGGAATATGGAAAAAAATGAGGGATTATCAGAAGCTTTGATGGATGAAAAAGTCTCACACAAAACATCAGCAAGAGACAAAGTAATTATTGCTTATGGTGGATTTATGATTGTTGGATTGTTGATATTTAGTGTGTTGGTTGTATATGGAATTATACCGATGTGCTTTTCCGATTCTTATTTTAATTTTATGAATGTTTTAAGTTCCATTTTTGCGTATATAATAGCTGCTCTTTTATTTTATAATTTTGTTCTTATGATTATTAGTCTTTTTCGGAAAAAGACGAAACACAAATATGCATCTGGTATAATTTTACGTAACATTATCATTACATTATTAGCAGTGACAATTATCTCTGTTAATGTAATTACACTAGTGTATTATATAATAACCACATTATCTTTCTTATTTGTAATTGTCCTTTGGTTAGATTCTTCAAAAAATTAGTCTTATAAAAAGAATCGAGTCTTGCTGTAAACTCTTTTCTTTACAAATACATTGTCAAAACTATGAAACCTGGTACGAACTCAACTAGGGGTTCTCTTAAGCTCCCCTTTCCCCCGCCATATTTCCAAATTGGCAAAGTAATATATAGTTCTTATATGAATTGGATAAATGACAAGTTAGAGTAGGAATAAAAAATGATTAAAATAGATTTACTAAAAGAAGATAAATCTTATATGAAGCAAGTAAATCAATTTAGCAAAATTGACGGTCTATTGGCTGTGTTTTTATTCCTGCTTTATATAGGGATTGTTGTTTATGATAACAGTAATGTTGACTGGTTAAGCACTGAGAGCCATGTTATAATTTCAGGATTACTAAGGGTTATTGTTGTAGCTTTACCAATTTTCATTGTTCTTTTTCTAAGAAAACAATCAATAAGCAGTATAGGGATTTCAAATAGAAATTTTATGAAAAGCACCTATTTCGCTTTATCTCTTAGCATACTTTATTTTATAGGAGCACTTGTTTATTCACTAATTGTAAAAAATGAAATCATCTTTAAAGTAAATCATACACTTTTTTATTATGTAGTCTATTATTTTTTAATAAGTGCTTTTAATCAGGAAATATTATTTCGAGGTTTTGTATCACCGAGAATAAGATATGTAATTAAAAATAGATGGCTTTCAATTGCAATTGTTGGTGTTATGTTTTCACTCATGCATTTTTTTAGTGCTTTAGCTTTTCAATTTTGGGATTTTGGAAGAGCAATAGATTATGTATGGATACAGATGATTTACTCCTTTGGGTTTCATGTTATCGCACAATTATTGTACCAGAGATACAATAATCTTATAGGACCAGTTATATTGCATGGATTTGGAAATATGCTTGCCTATATGATTATATTTGCATAAGTTGTCTATGTTTGAAAAACACATCCTGAAAATATATAGGGAACATAAAGTACAAGAAAATGGTATCAATTCATTAAATCATTATCGGACTTAATAAAGACCATTGATGAGTATATTTATTGGTATAACCATCATCGTATCAAATTGACACTTGGAGGTTATTCTTCTATACAGTTTAGACTCATGAATCAACAAATATGATAAAATAGCTACAAAGAACATAAAGTACAAGAAAAGGGTATCAATTCAAAATTGGGTGGTGTTATATTATCCGATTTAAGAAAAGAGTGATTAGATGAAAGAGAAAATGAAGAGAATATTAGACCATATACACAAATATAATGTCTCAAACATGGCATATATGAATTTTGGATTAGATTCAAATATTATATATGATGCCTTGGTAATTGCTCCAAGTTGGAAACCAACAAATATAATTCAAGATAATAGTTTCAAGATTACTACTCTTGAAACACACTCATTTACTTCTGGCTATTTGGTGGAAAGAGATAATGTTAAAATTGCATGGATTCAAATTTCA
>JAHIRQ010000079.1 GCA_018818645.1 Bacillota bacterium | reverse complement strand
ATTTAGAAGATTTGATTGAACTTAAATCACATTTTACAGATGAGAAAATATATAAACGAGCATATCATGCTGTTACAGAGCAACTCAGAACGATTAAGTCTAAAACTGCGATGGAGAATAATGAACCACAGATTTTTGCTGATTTACTCAATCAATCTCATGAATCATTAAAAAATGATTATGAGGTTACTGGCTTTCAACTCGATAGTATTGTATACTCAGCAAGAGAACATGGAGCAATTGGTGCTAGAGTAACAGGTGCTGGTTTTGGGGGATGTGCAATTGCACTTGTACCACTGAAAAATCTTGAAAATTTTCATGCACTTGTTGGAGAAGATTATTTTTCTAAAACAGGTTTAAAAGCGTCTTTTTATGATGTAACCTTTGTAAATGGGGTAGACAGTTATGTTGATTAGTAAAGTATCACATCAAACATCAGTTGGGGAAATCATATTCGTGACATTAGAAAACAATCATGGATATCAGCTTGTTTTGTGTTCTTATGGAGCATCCATTTATCAAGTCATCTATAGAAATGATGATGGTAGCGACCAATTACTTAATTTAACCAATGAAAATATAGAAGAGTTTTTAAGTTCTTCATCCTATTACGGAAAAACCATAGGTCGAGTTAGTGGAAGATTATTTGGTAGTCATTTTAAGGTACTCGATCAAACCTATCCTTTAAAGTTAGCAAAAGGTCAATCCTCTATGCTGCATGGAGGAGAAAAAGGAATTCCATTTCAAAATTTTCTATTAGTCAATGAAGATATCACAGACAATGCAGCAAAAATCACATTCTATTATCTCAGTCCTGACAATGAAGAAGGTTTTCCAGGAAATCTGGATTTATATGTTTCTTATGAACTCAATAATGAAGATCAAATTGTAATCGATTATAATGCTTCAACAGATCAAAATACATTGTTAAATCTCACCAACCATATATATTTCAATTTGTCTCCTGAATTTGAAACCATTGATTCTCATGAATTGATGTTGAATGCAAATCAATATGTTCATCTTGATAGCGATTTTCACTTTAAAGAAGTTAAATCTGTTGATCAAACATTATATGATTTTAGAGTAAAAAAATCCCCAACCTTATTAAGTAATTCACTAAAACATACAAAACAAAAAGGTATTGATACCATTTTTTTAGTAGAAAAAGAATCAAGCTTTATGGCACGACTTGAGCATCCTCGCTCAAAGATTGGCTTAGATGTTTATTCTACATACCCTGCTGTAGTTATCTACACCCATCAATATCCATCCAAAAAGAAATTGATTGGAGTTAATGATGATGGAGCATATAAAGGGATTACCTTTGAATGTGAATACGAACCTGCTGGAGTTTATCCTGAGGATTTAAATCCTGCTATATTAAGAAAAGATACACCATATCATGAAAGTATCGTCTTTCAATTCTACCGAAAGGATAAATGATTGATAAAATCATTTGGATACCTATGCAAAAAGATTTGATTCAGCTCATTGATTATGCGATTGCGCAAAATCTAATGCAAAAAGATTACATCAATCAAGCAATTCTTAAATTGTCCAAAGTGATGGAAGTGGATGTTTTTTCTTATGAAACAGTTGAAAGTCATGATGATATTGAATTGGTATTAAATCGTTTGCTAGATACTACAGGTGATCAAAACTTAATTCAAAAAATATCAATCGATGAAAGAGACGCTTTTGAGGCTAAGTTATTTGATTGTGTGATGCCTTCTCCTACTGAGGTTAAAGAAAAATTTAAAAAACTCTATAGTCTTGAACCTACAAAGGCTACTGATTACCTTTATAAACTATCTAAAGATGTCAATTATATAAAAACAAGAAGACTAGAGAAGAACATCCATTGGGTTTATTCTGGAACTTATGGAGATTTAGAGCTGACTATCAATTTATCTAAGCCTGAGAAAGACCCAAGAGAAATTGCATTACTTAAAAATAAAGTTATCCTAAAAGAAACAGGAAAACCACTTTGTGTTATATGCAAAGAAAACGAACAAAACTATGATAATGCTCGTATGAATTTAAGAATTGTACCGATTATTTTAGGGGATGAAGTTTGGCATTTTCAGTATTCACCATATCTTTACTATCCTGAGCATTCAATAATTTTACATGATTTACATCGACCAATGAAGATTGGGCATCAAACATTTGAGTATCTTCTAGATTTTGTTGATCAGTTTCCAACTTATTTTATTGGTTCGAACGCAGATTTACCAATTGTTGGAGGATCGATTCTTAATCATGATCACTTCCAAGGTGGTAAACATCATTTTCCAATTGAATTTGCTAAAGAAATTAGAGATTTTGGAAAAGTTTCAAATGTTCATGTGAGTCATTTATTCTGGCCATTATCAACAATTAGACTAAAATCAAAAAATAGAGATGATTTATATCATATAGCAACATTATTTCTTGATAGCTGGAAGGTATATCAAAATGAAGAGCTAGATATTATAGCTTTCACAAATGGAGTTCCTCACCAAACAATTACTCCAATATTAAGAAAAAAAGATGATTTCTACGAAATGGATATTATTTTAAGAAACAACAGAACTTCAACAAAACACCCAGATGGTATTTTCCACCCACATGATGAAGTTCATCACATCAAAAAAGAAAACATTGGTTTAATTGAAGCAATGGGACTAGCTATTTTACCTGGTAGACTAAAATCTGAACTACAGCAAATCGAAGACTATCTACGAAATAAGATAGAATTCCCTGAATCACTCGAAAAACATAAAGAATGGGTTCAAGAATTAAGAAATTCAAAAAAACCCATAATTGATCAAAACTATCTTTTAGAAGAAGTTGCTAAAATTTTCGAGAAAGTTATTGAACATTCAGGAGTTTTCAAGCTAGATAAAAAAGGAATGCATGCGATGCATCAATTCATTTTGAATGTCATTAAGAATCTATCTTCTTCAATGATAAAGTGATATTGAACTTTGTTGTCGTTTACAAAATATTAAGAAAAATCTAAGATTACCTTATTCATGTAGAGATTCTTCTATTCATAAAAATAAAAGTATGATAATATAATGAGAATAATTAGGGGACTGAAATGATGAAAATTGTAGAACTGAATCCAAATGAATATAAGGGGTATGAAATTGAATATGAGTATATAACTCGATTTCATTATGAAGTGGTTATTAAAAAGAAGAAAGATATAGCTATTTCTATCAAAAAAAAGAAGATTAAAAAAACTGAGAAAAAATTCAATGATCATTTATTTGCAGACTATATTGAAAACCCAAAAGTTTTCGCGATATTTGATAAAAAGAAAATGATTGGTGTCATTGAAGGATCACTCGAATCTTGGAATAATAGATATCGTATTTGGAACTTTGTAGTTGACAAAAGATATCGTAAAGAAGGATATGGAAAAGAGTTATTCACACATATGGTTTCACATGCAAAAAAAGAAGGAGCCCGAGCGCTTGTTTTAGAGGTTCAATCCTGTAATGAACCAGCAATCAGTTTTTACATGAAAAGAGGTCTTCATTTTATTGGAATGGACACAATGAGTTACACGAATAACGATATTGAATCCAAGGAAGTTCGTCTTGAATTTGGCATGAGATTAAATTAATTATTGGCATTTTAAGGTTAAAACAATGCAGTTCATCTGGAACTGCTTTTTTTACATAAAAATTATGTTATACTATTTCAGGTGAATAACAAATGACAAAACTATGGACCAGAAATTTTACAATATTAACACTTGGATCTTTCATTTCAGCACTAGGTAGTATTGGAGCTGGAGTGGCTTTTGGTATACTCATTTATCAAGAGACAGGATCACCATTAACACTTGCATTATTTACAGTTGCAAATATCATTCCAAGAGTGATTACTGGATTCATTGCAGGACCGTTTGTAGATCGACATTCTAGAAAAAAAATCATATACTCATTGGACTTTTTGTCTACTATATTCTTTACAGGGATGGCGTTGGTTTTATTTACAGGATTCTTTAGTGTTGTTGTTTTTACTCTAGTAGCAATGCTCTTTGGAATTATGGATACTATTTATCAAATAGCCTTCATGAGTATGTTTCCCGAAGTTATTGAAAAAGGGCAGCACTCCAAAGCATATTCACTATCTAGTTTGATATGGCCAATCTCAGCAGCCATTATGGCACCTATTGCAGCATTCATGATTGAAAATTTCGAGTTTGGTGTAGCACTATTGATGATCTTTAATGCAGGTACTTTCCTAATCGCTGCTATCATGGAAACCACAATTAAGTTAGAGGAAGTATTGAATCAAAAGAAGATGCAAGGCTTCCAGTTTATTGAAGACTTAAAAGAAGGCTTTAGATATTATAGGGTTGAAAAAGGTATTTTAGGAATAGGTATTTTGTTCGCAGCATTCTCATTTGTCTATATGTCACATGACTTACTTCGAATGCCATACTTCATTAATAGTGATGTATTCACCCTGCAAGACTTTTCATTTTTAATAACTGCAAGTTCGGTTGGTAGAATCGTTGGTGGTATCATTCACTACACATTTAAGTACCCTCCACATAAGAGATATATGATAGCAATCATCGTTTATTTTACAGTTGAAGCCTTAAGTGCAACCATGCTGTATATGCCTTACTTTCTAATGATTTCAGCAAGCTTTTTAGTCGGACTTTTGTCTGTGACTTCATTCAATATTCGGATGACCGCAACTCAGGTTTACATACCTAATCATATGCGAGGAAGAGTTAACTCATCTCAAGGTCTTTTATGGAACATTGGAGCAATAGCAGGAGCACTAATTATTGGGTTTATTGCAGAGTATTCAACATACGATTATCGCCTTATAATGCTAATATCCGCTAGTGTATCAATACTAGCAATCATCTTGATTCCATTGCGTATGAAAGATGAGTTCAAAAAGATTTATAATGCAGATATCTAGTTAAAAACTCACAAAAACGGATGAAAAAAAGATACAAAAATTTTGTATCTTTTTTTATTTTTAATTTATTTCTTCATTTGATAATTATGCTTCTACAGCTACTGTTTTTTTAGGTCTATCCTTGAGTCCAAGTAGCCCTGCAACTAAGAGAACTAAGCCTGGAAGTACGAACATGACTAGTAGTAAATTGAGTAGCATGCTGTCAGTAATAACATTGGCTGCATATACATAAACTCCAAGTGTAATGAAGACTATATAGAGTATGAACCAAAGTAGATTCTGACTCTTTTGACTAAAATACCCACCTATTAACTGGATTACACCATGTGTATAAATGACAAGACCAAACCATAATGAAGGTGCCCCACCAACGTTAGCCATGAACATAATACTGACTAATAATGTGATGATGAGTTCAACAACCATTAAAGTAAAAACTAGCTTTGATTTAGGTTTTCTGAGTTCTGGATAAATCATTACTGTGACTAAAAGTAATATAATTAAACCTATTGCAGAGTTCTTAATACTTTCTCCAATCTCGGGAATAACGAATACAAATAGTATTCCCATGACAATTAAAACAACACCAACAATCATTGAAACAAGTGCATACTTTTTGAATACTTGAAACATGTAAGACACCTCCAATTTCTATTTCACTCTAAGGATAACACACTTTAAATATAGTGATTCATCTGAGCCTATTAGTGCAGGATGATCTTTCCCTTGAATTCTAAATTCAACCATTTGTGTAATTCTTTTTGCATCATTTGATGCATCCATTAGCATCTCTAAAAATAGTGATGGTGACATGTAATGTGAACATGAACAACTCATTAAATAACCATTTGGATTGATGATTTTTAAGGCTTGTAAATTAATGTCTTTATAGCCTTGATATGCCTTTTTTATGTCTTCGATTTTTTTAGCAAAAGCGGGTGGATCAAGGATAACCATATCAAATTTTTGGTTAGAATGTTGATAATCTCTGAGTGCATCAAATACATCTGATTTAACAGCTTCTACATTGGTCAATTTATTTAATTTAGCGTTTTTTTCTATTTGTAAAACAGCGTGTTCCGAAATATCAAGGCAAGTTACATGATGTGCTCCATGGTATGCAGCATGTAAACCAAAGCCTCCAATATGAGAGAAGCAATCAAGAACAGTTTTGTTTCTTACGTAGGGTTTGATTGCATTATGGTTATCTTGCTGATCAAGAAATGAACCAGTTTTTTGACCATTTTTCAAATCGATTTCCATCAGCAAATCATTTTCTTTTATTGTAACTAAATCGGGAACATCACCATAAATGATACCTTTGAAAAGTTCTAAACCTTCTTTTTTTCTAACAGGAACATCACTTCGTTCATAGATGCCTTTCGGATTAAAAATAGATACAAGAATACGAACAAACATCTCTTTTCTTAAATCGATTCCAAGTGATAAAATTTGAATAGATAGGTATTCACCATACTTATCTACGATAAAACCAGGTATTCCATCGGCTTCTCCAAAGAGTACACGATAGCTATTTTTATACCCCAAATCAATCCTTGATTGGTTAGCTTTTTGGATGATTTCTGTGAAAAATTTCTCATCAATTTCTTCATTTTCATCCCTTGATAAAACCCGAACAAATATTTTTGAGGAAGTGTTTAAAAAACCCTTACCGACAAATGAGTTTTTGTAGCTATAAACGCAAGCAATATCACCACTTTTTATGGTTCCATCGATGCGTTCTATTTCGTTATTGTATACCCAAGGATGACCTTGAATAATTCGAATTTCTTCTTTTGGCTTTAGATAAATTTTGCAGGTTTCCATATTATTAACTCCCAAGTTCATTATAGCATAATAAAATTTTAAAGACGAAATAAAAGAGCATTTGTTAGATGCTCTCTTGTTATTCTTGGTTCTGTTTTTGATAAAAACTGATCACAAAATCTTTAAAATTTATGTTAAAATCTTCGCTGATTAAACTCGAAAATTTTTCTATTTTTTTCTGATTACCTTCGGTTTGCAAAGCATGAAAGCATTTGACCAACATGATTTCGTAATTTGGCATATCGCCCAGACTATAGTATGATAATGCTGAGTAGTAATAGAAATAATCTAGTAGATAGTAGAATTTATGAGAGTGATTTCGTTCGATTCCCATATTGCAGTAATTGATTACATCGTCGTACAAATTATTCTTACCTGAATAACGTGCTAACCTAAACAAAACTAAGTTAAAAATGGGTTCATGACCGGTACCAATTATAAACGACCGGTTAACTAAAAATGTTTTCAAACGAACAGAAATTTCTGCAGTATCATCAGGATCATCCGAATAGTCCAAAATGGAACTTAAAATAACCATTTCATACAAAGTAATTATCGTTCTTTTTAAAATAGAAGGATAATTAATTATCTCTTTATTTTTTTGAACAGTAACACTACGTGTTGCTTGTTCCGTAATTAGCAGATATAATGATAAGCCGTGTTGAAACAAAAGTTTATTTTCTGGATCAATAAATTCGAGATTTTCAAAATACGAAATCATACTTAAAACATCGTCTTTTGAATTATTCACGACTGAGTTGTAAAACTTATCGACTTTTCTCTTTTCTTCAAATCTTGTTGCTTCAATTTCACCAAGTAGATTTATAGTTTGAACACCTAGTCTATCTGATAATTTATCAGCAACTTGAAAAGGGATATCTGATTCACCACTGAGATATCTTCTGTACTGTCTAAGCGATACTATTCCATTTGTGAAGATTTCTTGAGAAATGTTTCTAGAAGAGCGCAAACGCTCTAAATAGCCACATAAATCTTGAGATTTCATATTTTCACCTCTATTTCCCAGTTTTTTTGTACGAATAGGACATATACGCCCTGTTCATTTACCCTAATTGATAATACAATTAGGTAAAAGGGAGGCATTAGCCATGAGAAAATTAGTAACTGTCGCATTAATTTTTGTAGTAATTTTATTTGCCAAGATCGGTTTAGAACAAGTTGAGATGAATTCATCTTCAAATACAATCCTTGGTTTTGATGGAAACGACGCACCAGATTGGGTCACTTTAGGTTTTGATGGAAACGACGCACCAGATTGGGTCACTTTAGGTTTTGATGGAAATGATGCACCAGATTGGGTCACTTTAGGTTTTGATGGAAATGATGCACCAGATTGGGTCACATTAGGCTTTGATGGAAACGACGCACCAGATTGGGTTACTTTGTAAAAACCAGCTCATCAAAAAATACTTAAAACTGGTCACAAATATAAGTCAATTATAACATATCAATTGATTTGTTTTAAGAAGTAATTAGAAATATTGCAAAAGTATTTCATT
>JAHIRQ010000078.1 GCA_018818645.1 Bacillota bacterium | reverse complement strand
CGCAAACGATAAATCCAAAATATCTCTTTGGACATCACTCGAATGAATATACAACCATTCATAAGTACTTGCATTATTCTGGTAACCACAATTTGCATATGGGTCATTTCCACCATACCCCATCATGTTACCACCCATCATGCCATATCGATAAGTTGAGTAATCGAATTGAACATCATCTAAAAATTCGGATTTAATCTGATTAATCAATTCAACAATTTGTTCAATATTTTTTTGTTGAACATCTGCGGTTTTTATCTCATTAGCAAAACCAAAGTCTATCTTTTCTCGTTCTTCAATGGGTAGATGAAGATAAATTTCTTCCATACTATTATGAATATAGTCAGATCCCATCATGCCATGTTGGCTGTAGTTGAAATTGATAGTATCACTGTTAATATCACGTGAATACGCATTCACTGCACCCATTGATACCGCGCCTAAGAACCCAACAGCAATAGTTAGTCCGAAAGCAATCAATCCTTTTCTCATATTATTTATCCCTCAATTTCTCTATTAATTTTTCATATTCATCAATAGTTATCTCACCTTTTGCAAGGCGCGACTTTAACAACTCAATTGCTCGATCATTTCTGCATTCACTGCGATAACTAAAACCATTTATAGCAAAGTAAATCACACCAATCCAAAATATACCCATTGCTAACATTCCGAACGGCATACCCCAACCTCCCACCATATGACCATAGTACGGATAATCACTATTATTTGCCCATTGTGGTGAAAAATACCAAAAAACGATAGCAACGATAACCAATAATCCTATAAAAACCCCTAAAAAGATACCTTGTTTTTTATTCATCTTACTCACCTCGATTATATTATACAAAACAATTATGAATACAAAATGAATGTGAAGATTATTATTGCATTTTGACACTATCATGATATAATGTACTTGTATACCCCTCCCGTGGTGGGGTTAAAGGAGGAAACTATGAATCAGTTGCATCAACACAACACAAGACATTTGAATGAGAAAAAAATTAAACAGTTATTAAAAACCGGGCGAGGTCAAGTGGAAGGCATACTAAAAATGTATGAAGAAGGAAGATACTGTATAGATATCTCAAAACAGATACTATCAGTTATTGCTATGCTTCAAAATGCTAATGCATTAATATTAAACGATCATATTAGTACATGCGTTACAGAAGCTATTTTCGAACAAAAAGGTAAAGAAAAAATTGATGAAATCACTGAAATTTTAGTGAAATACTTGAGATGAGGTCTATGATGAAAAAGAAATTACTAATCAGTTTTTCCATATTTATAGCATTTATTGGACTTATAGCTTTTGTAGCAGCAAATTCACCAAATCGAAATGATTTCTTGGCAAAATATGATCTAGATGGTATGACAGTAAAAGATATAGTCACCTATTTAGAGAATGATTTAAATGAACCTACAAATTTTAGTGCAGCGATTACTGGAACAAAATTGCTTTTAGGTGATGCGACACATCAGATGGAGTTAGAACTACCTAAAGGTCAGTTTTATCTCTCATTTGCACCCTATATCAATCAGACTCATCCTTGTGCTAATCATAATTTAGTCACCTGTCGTGGAGAGTTAAAAAACAAATCTTTTGAAGTTAAGATTGTTGATTCTCAAACAAATACTGTCATCATAGAGAAAACAATTATAAGCAGTTCGAATGGATTTGCCGGTATTTGGTTACCAATAAATAACCGATATCAGATCACTGTTTCATATGAGAATTTTTCGGCAACTGACGAAGTTTCAACTTTTACTACATCAAATACATGTCTTACAACACTTAAACTAGCCTAAAGGAGGCAAATTATGGACAAGCATGAACACGATCATCATCACAAAGATGATAAAAATGAGCATATCGATCGCAATAAAAAAGTCATGAATCACGGAACGCATGATGACCACATACACCATCATGGAGTTCACAACCATAGTCACGGTGATAGTTACAAAGGTGCAGAGCATCAAAGTCATGAAGGGCATCACGATCACCATACTATGATGGTTAAAGATTTTAAAAGAAGGTTTTTGATTTCACTAGTATTATTAGTTCCAATTTTAACTCTCTCACCTATGATTCAGGAATTTATTGATTTGAATCTGAGATTTTCTGGAGACTTATACATTCTTTTGACACTCAGCACT
>JAHIRQ010000077.1 GCA_018818645.1 Bacillota bacterium | reverse complement strand
ATTTCATTCGCTTTTGACTGGTTCATTATATCTAAAGAAATCCTATAAACCAAATGAAATCATAAGAAAATTTGGTGAAAACGTTTTTCACAAGACTTACTTATAAAAAAAATAAAACCCATGAGTTGGGTCTTATAAATTGAGTATAGTTTTAATTTTTTGTGGGAGTCCTTTGATTTCATTTCTAGATAGACTACAAAGTGCAAATCTTACGCCTCCACTCATTGGAACAGCAAAGATTCGATGCTCAGCAAGCTTTAAGTAATCTACTTCTGGGTTCTTGGTTAACACAACTGTGTAAAACCCGCTTCTAAATGGGTGTGTCTTCAATCCAATCTCATTGGCTTGTGTAATAAAGGATTGGCTTCTTTCTTGAACAAGACTATTAATCTTATTTAAGTCACGATTGAATTCTAATCGATTGGATTCGATTGAGAATTTATTAAATAATTCTATGGATGCTGTTGGCGTAGCTGACCATGAACCTCTCGCTTCATTCACAAACTTAGGATGTGCTGCTTTAACCTTTTCTTCATCAACTGATAAAATGATTGCTGCACCTAATCTTAATCCATATACTCCAAAGGTTTTAGAACCACTAAATCCAATAATAGTAAGTACATGTGACTTAAGAAGTGGAAGATATGTAATTTTCTTTCGATTATCCTCTTCATGAGAATATTCAAGATATGCTAGATCATACAAAAAGACAATATCGTTATCCTTCATTTCATTTAAAACATGAATGATTCCTTTAAATTCTTCTTCGCTTAATGTGAAACCAGTTGGATTATGACACGGATCGTTAATAATAACAATCACTTGTTTTTGGATTTTACATAATTCA
This sequence comes from Bacillota bacterium, assembly GCA_018818645.1. GTDB lineage: Bacteria > Bacillota_I > Bacilli_A > Acholeplasmatales > Acholeplasmataceae > Peloplasma. The sequence goes on along the minus strand of JAHIRQ010000077.1, from coordinate 1,490 downwards.
ATCAATCTTTCTTTAAATGATACCATATCGAAATGGTCTCCATCGAAAAGATTATGTTCGAATACATCGAGTTTTGCTCGATCAGCAAATCTTTCATACTGCCATCTAATGTTTGAAACAAAAATAGAATCTCCAGGCTTAGAAAAGATAGAAAATGTGGATGCGATTGCTCCACTTCCGCCAGGAGTTGCACACGCATTTACAAACATTTTTTCTTTAATCTCATGCTCGTACTTCCCTAGTACCCATGAAATGACATTCTTTTTGAAAAGTGCTCCACCGTCAACCGCTGGATATGGAAGAATTTCTTCATCCGTAAGATTTTTAATCGCTTTTGATACTGTTGGCATGCCTCCGATTTGTTTTTCCTCATCGTAAAACATACCAATCGATGCATTAATGACGTCTTTATAGTGTTTAGCCGCCTCTTGTGCATCCTTTGATATCTTTAAAATATCTACTGCCATCTCGATCACCTCTATTATCAATTATATATGAAATCCTCTAAAAATAGGTCAAACAAATATAGCCAATGTTCCTTGGCGTGCTTCGTTACTAGTATAATATGGACGTGTCCCTTAAAGTAACCCAACCTAACTTTATATGGAGAATCATTTGCTTTTTCAAACAGTTTCTTTCCATCAATTTTTTGTGATGCTTCCATGGAGAGTACTAGTGTTACTTGATTGGACTCAACAATTGTTCTATGTACACCTATTTTTGAAGAAAGCTTTTTAAATAACTTTTCATACATGTAAAGGAGAAGATCTGGGTCTAAGGCACCGAAACGATCGGTAAGCTCATTCTTTAAATCTTCAACGTCGGATACTTTATTGAGCTCTGCGATACGTTTATGAATTTCAATTCGAACACCATCTTGTGATACATAGTTTGGATCAACATGTCGCGGAGCGAAAACCTCTTCGATTTGCGTATCCTTTGGTTTTTCAAACGATATACCGGTAACAGCTTCCTCGAGAAGTTTCATATAAAGTTCGATACCAACAGAATCAATAAATCCTGATTGTTCAGAACCTAAAACATCTCCTGCTCCACGAATAGATAAATCTCTCATCGCTATTTTGAATCCGCTACCAAGTGCTGTAAAATCTTGTATTGCAGAGAGTCTTTTCTTAGCTTCATCATTAATGTTTCGATATGCATCGTATAATAGGTATGCGTACGCGATCCGATCGCTTCTTCCAACACGTCCGCGGATTTGATAAAGTTGAGATAATCCTAACTTATCCGCATCATGAATAATGAGTGTATTTGTATTGGGTATGTCTACGCCTGTTTCAATGATTGTGGTCGATACTAAAATATCATACTGATGATCGATAAAATCACTTAAAACATTTTCGAGTTGATCTCTATTGAGTTGTCCATGTGCATAGCAAATTCGAGCTTCAGGAACTAGCTTTTGAAGTTTAAAAACCATACCTTCTATACCTTGTACAGTATTGAAGAGATAAAAGACTTGCCCACCT
>JAHIRQ010000076.1 GCA_018818645.1 Bacillota bacterium | reverse complement strand
TTGACGTATCGTTCCTGCAGCAGCATTTCTAGGATTTGCAAATAGCGGTTCATCTGAACTCAATCTTTCTTCGTTTAATTTCTTAAAGCTTTTATGTGGCATATAGATTTCACCACGAACTTCAATATCAATGTTTTCAGTTAGTTTTAAAGGAAGTGATTTAATCGTTTTTACATTGCTTGTTACATCTTCACCAACGACTCCATTACCACGGGTTGCAGCACGTAAAAACTCACCATTCTTATAGGTGAGACTAACTGCTAATCCATCTATTTTAAGTTCAGTTACATAGGTGTAACGGTCAACAACTTTTCTGATGCGCTCATCAAAACTATCCAATTCATCTTCATTGAAAACGTTAGAAAGACTCATCATTGGAACCAAATGAGTCACTTTTGAAAAACCTTCTAGAATCGTACCACCAATCTTTTCAGTTGGTGAATCTGCTTCTTTATATTCAGGATATTTCGTTTCTAAATCAAGTAGTTCATGCAAGAGTTTATCGTATTCGAAGTCTGAGATTGTTGGTTGATCTTTTGTATGATAATCATGATTTGCTTGGTTAATGATTTGAATCAATTCTTGAATTCTTAGCTTTGCGTCCATTGAAATCACCCAATGATATTATATCATTAATACGCCTTCCTGGGATGGTTTTCGTCCCACTTTCAGAAATAAATTGAGATGATGTGAAAGTGTGGTTATCACTGTTTTTTTTGACACTTGAAAAATACAGAAAGTGTCTAGCCCTCGTCATCGCAACAAACATCAATCTTCTTTCTTCCTCGAGTTCTAGATATTGGTGATTTTTTATTGAAGGGAGAACACCATGCTCTAAGCCAATAATGATTACAGCATCAAATTCTAAGCCCTTCGCTTTATGGATTGTTAAGAGCTGAACCCCATTTTTTCTCTCTTCATTGGAGTCATCATAGGTTTGAAACAAAATATGGTTATAATGGAGCATCTGAATCAATTCAAATGCTCGATGATGATTACGATATAGGATAGCTATTTCTTCATCTTTGATTTGATGACTTTTAAAAATTTTTATTAAATTCATGATTAAAAATGCCTCCTCTTTTTCGGTATCAAAATGTAAGTTATAAACATAACTATTTTCTATGTTTGTTGCAACAAGCTCTTTCTTATACTTTCTATTATTTCGCATAATTAAGCGATTAGCGTGCTCTAGTATCATTTTTCTAGATCTATAGTTTGTAGATAATGTGTACAATTTTGCTTGATACTCTTTGACATATAAAAAAATGATTTTTGAGTCAGCTCCTCTGAACCTATAAATGGATTGATCTGGGTCTCCTACTGCAAGTACTTTTGTATCTTTTTTGATGAGTTCCTTGAGTAGGCTATATTGTAAGTGGTTGGTATCTTGAAACTCATCAATAAAGATATATTGATAGTGAAATGGGTTATTCTTACCTTTAATCTTGAAATATACCCCTAGAATCAAATCATCAAAGTCCTTTAAGCCTTTTTTCTTTAAATAGTTCTGATATTCTATAAATTTCTTAGGTCTTTTTGATTGATACAAACTGTTCTTATGTCTAGATATATCCAAGAGTTCTTCCCTTGAAAATGGCTCTATCTCGTCATTTACCAACTTGAATGTTTCCTTATAGTAATCGATTAACTGAATGTAACAGAATTGATGAAATGTATGAACATGCACATGAGGATTATCAATTCTTTCCTTCATTTCAAATGATGCCTTTCTTGTAAATGTGATAGCTAGTATTTCTTCAGGCATAATGCCTTCTAAAATTAAATGTTTGATTCTTTCAACAATCACTCTTGTCTTGCCAGAACCTGCTCCAGCAAGTAAAAAAAGAAAGGGTTCATTTGAATAAACCACAATCTTTTGTTCTTCGTTTAAGATCATTTTATCACCCCATTTATAATAGAGTGATTTATCTTTATTTTCTTTGTTTTCTTAATGCTGGATGACTTTCTAAGATCTTCTTGATTCCATGTGGCATACCAAAAGCGATGGTTGCTATATCTTCATCTACTGTTATAACCACACCTAACCCAAACACATTGTGTTCAACCTTGTCGCCAGTTTTAAGTAAGTGAGATACCTGATCTCCATCATAAACTGTTTTAGGTTGATCAAGCTTAACTCTAGATTCTTGAATAAATCTAGATGGATAACTGTATCTCATTTGACCGTAAACCATGCGTTGATCCGCGTAGCTTAAATAGAGTTTTTCCTTCGCTCTTGTAATTCCTACATAAGCAACTCTTCTTTCTTCTTCAAGCTCTGTTGAACTCATCAAAGACCTGTCACTTGGAAATATGTTTTCTTCCATAACGACCATGAACACAACCCTGAATTCTAATCCTTTGACCTGATGATATGTAGCTAGCTTCACATGATCAAAATCATCTAAATCCTGGTCTTGATCACTATAGAGTGCTATCTGATCTAACTGCTGTGTAAGCTTTTCAATAAATGATCCTTCATAGTACAAATCGCCTCTTGTAAATACGTTTTGAAGTTCTTTTAAGTTATCAATTCGATCATCAGCAATCTCATTATCTTCTGCTCTTAACATATCGATATATTTTGTCTTCGCCATCAAGTACGGCATGATTTGAGAAAGATCTAAAAGATCATTAAAGTCTTGATTCATTTCCATAATTAACTTTTTAAAATCAAGTAAACTATTTTTCGCTGCTGGAGTAAGTTCTGTGTATTCAATAGCTTCAAACATAGATACACCCAATTCTCTAGCACGTTGCTCTAGCTTTTGAATACTCACTAAACCAATACTACGTTTGGGTACATTAACAATTCTTTTGAAATAGAAATCCAGAGAAGGATCTAAGACAACTCGAATATATGCAAGAGCATCCTTAATTTCTTTTCTCTCATAAAATGAAATACCACCATAGATGATATAGGGGATTCCTTCTTTAATCAAAGCCTCTTCAAAGAGTCTTGATAGAGCATTATTTCTATATAAAACAGCCATATCATCATAAGGGATTCCAAGATTATTTAATCTTCTTATTTCGTTTACAACATAAAATGATTCTCTAATATCATTTTGTGCATGATGATAAATGGGTGCCTCTCCTACTCCTAAATCACTTTCTAAATTTTTAGCTTGTGGTCTATTGAAGTTATAGTTAATCAATTGATTTGCTGCTCTAAGTATTTGATTTGTGGATCTATAGTTTTGTTCAAGTACAATTTGTTCAGCACTAAAATCTTTAATAAACAATCTAGCATTCTCATAGTTCGCACCACGAAATGAATAAATGGATTGATCAGGGTCCCCAACGACAAAAACATTTCGATGAGTTGTTCCTAAAATCTTTAATATCTTATACTGTATTGAATCTGTATCTTGAAACTCATCTACTAAAACATGCTTAAAATGATTTTGATAAAATTCTCTAACTTTTTTATAATCTTCAAGTAACTCTAATGTGTATAATAAAAGGTCATCAAAATCTAGCAATTGATTATCTCGCAAGTATTGTTGGTATTTTTTAAAAATCTTTTCTTCATCCGTTCTTTCAAACTCTTCCATTCTTCTGCACTTATAAAGTGAAAACAAATTTTTAAGTAGTTTGATTGAAAACATCTTCGTATCAAGTCCCAATTCTTTAATTTGATCTTGAATAATCTTCTTTCCATCATCCTCATCAATCACATTAAAATTAGGTCTATATCCATAAGATA
>JAHIRQ010000075.1 GCA_018818645.1 Bacillota bacterium | reverse complement strand
AGCTATCTGAACGCACCTATAACTGCGAATGTGGACATAAGATGGATAGAGACCTAAATGCAGCAATTAACATTGGTGTTCAAGGTTTAATCAAATATGTAACCAAAGCGTATGGAACAGACGCGATAGCTTGGTAAATTAATAGACATTAGTCTGTTTTACCCAAGAAGCCCCCACTTCTAATGAGTCTCATTAAGTGGTGGGAGTAGTTCACAATAATTACACACTTAATATAGATGAAACTCATACTTTAATTTCATTTGAACCGTGGAAATGAAATTAAAACGATATTTTAGAGTTGTAGTTTCAATTCAGACATATATTATGAAAATATAGAGACTGCTTATGAGGGTAGTTAAATTTCAAATACACAACTAGGAACTTCAAAAGGAATCTCTAAAATCACTTTTTCTTCTTTTATGTCGATAACACTCACCTGATTACTATGCAGATTACAAGAAAATATCAACTTATTATCTTTTGATAGAGTCATATGTCTTGGATGGAGTCCACCACAACCAATCGTCTTTATATAAGATAAATGATTATTATCTTGAATTTCAAATATAGCGATTGAATCTTCACCACGATTCGATGCATATAAGTGTTTTTTGTCGTTTGAAATCATTAAGGTCGCACCAAATGACTTATCTTCAAAATGAGGTAATGTCGAAATCGTTTGAATTACTATATTTTTGATTAAGTCGACAACAATGATTTCATTAGAGTACTCTGTAATTATATAGAATACTTGATTATTTAAGTACACACCATGACGTGGACCAGAACCAATTGGTACACTTATTTGTTTAGTGAATAAGAGTTTGTCTTCTACAAATGAAAAAAAGAAAATCTCATCAAGTGAAATATTGACGATAGCAACTTCTGTTTCACTAAGGTTGATCGTCACACAATGCGCTCTGGATAACTTCTGTTCTTCTACTTGGGTACCGTATTGTATTTGACGACTGAATAAGCCATCAAGAATCTTTACACTAAAGAAACTACCATTTTTATAGCTACAACCAATTAGCATTTTATGTTTTTTACTGTATGCAAGATGTGTAAGGTCATCACCATCAAGAGCTAAAGAGTCAACTACAAATAATTTGTTTTCTTTGACTTGAAAAATGTGTAATAAAACTGATGATTTTTGTTCAAACGTGTAGAAATAGTCATCACCCTCGACAAAAAATGATGGAGAAGATAATCCTAGTTTACTTAAGACTTGATATTTCATTTGATGATCTATCTCTACTAACTGAACGGATTTGTCATTTTTCCCATACCCTGATACCAGTAATTTCATTCTTCTACCTCTGAATCACCAAATGATTCTCAATTGATGATGGTTGTTTCAATATTTACTCCTATCATATCACAAATAAATATACAAAAATCATTTCAAGGTTTCCATTTATCGAATTATTCACATAAATGAAAACTATATTTAAAAATTTAGCTTAACTATGTTAGAATGATTAATGGAAACCCTTACATACCTTTTTTTATGCAAAAAATAGAAGGAGATTTGCCAATGTCAATCAAAATTGTTGAAACATCACTTAGAGATGGTCATCAGTCGCTACTCGCGACCCGCATGACCACCGAAGAAATACTATCCATTGTCCCAGAACTGGATAAAGCAGGTTTTCACGCCCTAGAAGTATGGGGAGGAGCGACCTTTGACTCTTGTCTACGCTTTTTAAACGAGGATCCTTGGGAACGACTTCGTGAGATAAAGAAACTCGCACCCAATACGAAGCTACAAATGCTATTTAGAGGTCAAAATATACTCGGATATCGTCACTACGCGGACGATATCGTTGAAAAGTTTGTCCAAAAGTCAATTGAAAACGGAATTGATATCATTCGTATCTTTGATGCGTTAAACGATATTAGAAATTTAAAGTCTGCAGTTGATGCGACCAAGAAATATGGAGGTCACTGTCAAATCGCCTTAAGCTATACAACATCACCTGTGCATACAGTTTCTTATTTCGTGAATCTTGCTCAAGAAGTTGAAAAGATGGGTGCAGACTCCTTATGTATAAAGGATATGGCAGGAATACTTCTTCCATCTGATGCATTTGACTTAATCACTCAATTAAAGAAAAATACAAAGCTTCCGATTAATCTGCATTCGCACGCAACCGCAGGTATTATGGAAGCAACTTATATCAAGGCAATTGAAGCAGGTGTCGACATTATCGACACCGCACTTTCTCCACTTTCTGGAGGAACCTCACAGCCTGCAACCGAATCATTTCATTACATCCTTGAACATACAAAATACGATCCAAAGCTAAACATTAAGCATTTGAATAATGCTGCACAAAAACTAACCTTCATCAAAGATAATTATCTAAAAAATGGAATTCTGAATCCCAAAGCGTTAACATCCAATCCAAGTATTCTACAGTATCAAGTACCTGGTGGAATGCTATCCAATTTAATGAGTCAACTCAAAGAACAAAACCAAATGCAGGATTACGAGGAAGTCTTAAAGGAAATACCGGTCGTTCGAAAGGACTTAGGATATCCTCCACTTGTCACTCCAATTTCTCAAATGGTTGGTACGCAAGCAGTGATGAACGTTATTTCAGGTGAACGCTATAAAATCGTACCAACTGAAGTGAAAGAATATCTTCATGGCTACTACGGACAAGCTCCTGCACCTGTAAATCCTTTGGTCTTAGCGAAGATTATTGGAAATGACCATATTATTACCCACCGACCTGCAGATGACTTAAAACCCGAATTTGAGGACTTAAAGAAGAAATATGCATATATTGCAAAATCAGATGAAGATATCCTATCGATTGCATTATTTGGAAAGGTTGCTCTAGATTTTCTTGAAAAGAAATATCAAGAGAAACCTAAACAACAGGTTTATGCATTCAGCGTAACTATTGGAGGTAAACCCTTATGACAACTATTTATCTAGATAGCATTTCAGAAGGACTGTTTATCTCAATATTTAGCATTATGATTGTCTTTGTAATCTTAGGTGTTATCGCATTTACGATTCACTTGATGCAATACCTCTATAAAAAGCCGATCATCATCCCTGAAATCAAAAAGGTATATAAAAAGCCCTTTGAATTATCAGATATCAAAGATGATGACATGCTGGTTGCTGGTCTTGTAGCATCCATTGATTATTATGAAGAAACCAAAGAAAATATACGTATCCTCTCTATCAAAGAGATTCACTAACAGGAAGGTAAAATAAAATGAAACTCTATAAAATTAATGTAAATGGTAAATCCTATGAAGTTGAAGTTGAAAGTGTAACCGAACAACCATCTGTCAAATTGGTACCTAAACCAGTAGAAAAATCACCTCAAGTAGAATCTAAGACAAACATACTAGCTCCGATGCAAGGAAAGATTATTAAATTAAACGTCATTGTAGGTAGTGAAGTTAAAAAGGGTGATGTCTTAATGGTATTAGAGGCAATGAAGCTAGAAAATGATATCTTATCTCCAGTCGATGGCTATGTCAGTCAAGTCTTAATCAAAGAGTCTCAGAAAGTCGATATCAATCAATTGATGTTGGTTATTGGGTAAAGATGATGTTTGAAGCGCTTATCGATTTCTTTAAAAGCACTGGACTATACTTCTTCTTTCAAGAAGACGGTTGGAAATATGCAGTGATGATGATCATCTCACTGGTTTTACTATACCTTGCTGTATTTAAAAAGTTTGAGCCATATCTTTTAATTCCGATTGGATTTGCGATGTTACTTGTGAATATCCCGAATTCCGGGATGTTCATAGAAACAACCAAACTAGTTGACGGTGTTGAAACAACATCCTATAGTGGTTTGCTGGGTTATCTCTATTATGGAGTGAAACTTGGTATTTATCCACCACTGATCTTTCTAGGAATTGGTGCGACTACAGACTTTGGACCACTGATTGCGAATCCTAAAAGTATGCTACTTGGTGCAGCTGCTCAAATCGGAATCTTTATCACATTCATTGGAGCATTACTACTTGGCTTTAATGGCGCAGAATCGGCTTCTATAGGCATTATTGGTGGTGCGGATGGACCAACATCCATTCTTCTTGCAAGTCGCTTAGCACCTCATTTATTAGGAGCAATTTCGATTGCTGCATATTCCTATATGGCGTTAGTTCCAATCATTCAACCACCGATTATCAAATTAATCACAACCAAAAAAGAACGTGCTATCAAAATGGAACAACTACGTGAAGTGCATCAAACAGAAAAGATTATATTTCCAATACTGGTTACCATTTTATGTATAACATTCGTTCCATCATCAGCACCAATTATTGGAATGCTGATGCTTGGTAACTTAATTAAGGAATCCAATATTGTACCGAATTTAACTAAAATGGCTGGAGATTCACTTTTATATATCATTACGATTCTTCTTGGTTTATCCATTGGTGCAACAACCATGGGTAGTTCATTTCTAACTCTAGAAACCTTAATGATCGTAGGACTTGGTTTAATTGCGTTTTCTGTAGCGACTGCATCAGGTGTACTTGGTGGAAAGATTATGTGCAAGCTTACCAACGGTAAGGTCAATCCAATGATTGGTGCTGCTGGTGTTAGTGCTGTACCGATGGCTGCACGTGTTGTTCATATTGAAGGTCAAAAGATTGATCCTACTAACTATTTATTAATGCATGCGATGGGTCCTAATGTTGCAGGAGTAATCGGTAGTGCAATTGCTGCAGGACTACTTTTGATGTTCTTTGCATAAGATGAAGCATATCCATTTTGAAACTATAGACTCAACCAATAACTACATAAAAAGTAACTATACATCACTTGATCATTTCACATGGGTTACTTCTGATATTCAATTAATGGGCAAAGGGAGATCTTCAAAATCATGGTATGGAGATTCAAACTCTTTATTATGCTCCGTTTTACTTAAAGAAGATATATCATCAGATTGTATTCATCTTATTCCATTACTCGCTGCAATGTCACTGCATCAAGTATTGATTAAGCATCTCCCAAATCTCTTAATTAAATGGCCAAACGATTTACTCATTGGCCATAAAAAAGTATCCGGAATACTAGTTGAATCAGTTTCTATATCCAATGACATTCAAGCTATCATTATTGGATTTGGAATCAATTTGAATCATTCCATATTTCCAAATCAAATAGAAGGTCATTCCACTTCAATGTTTCAACAAACTGCCGTACACTATCATCAAAGAGATATTCTAGAATTACTGAACGCACAGCTTGTTCAAGATTATCATATGTTTAAAAAAGATCATCAGAAAGTCGTAAATTATTGTAATCAATATCTAGCTTTTAAGAATCAAAAAATTAGCTATATAGAATCGAGTGAGACTCATCATGGATGGATTCAAGAAATTGATGATCAAGGACATCTGATTGTAAGTAAAGATAATCGTTTAATCGCTTTAAATAGCGGAGAAATAACTCTCTTAAAGTAAAAAACGAACTTCTCATGAAGTTCGTTTTTCATCTATTGGGATGATGAAAGACAAAGTCTAACAATCACCATTTCGTTTATAAGTTGTGATAACATGTGCAACAAAGTCTTTAACTTCTTTATTGGATAATGATTCAAGCTTCTCAGTGATTTGTGCAAGTTCAAGCTCTTGGTCTTCTACTTTTCTTTGTACTTCGATATAGATCTTATTATTTTCTGTTTTACTTTGATTTTCGTGATTATGATCAACTAGTAATTCTTCAAATAATTTTTCTCCAGGTCTTAGACCAGTAATTTCAATCTTGATTTCTTCATATGGTTTATATCCTGCTAAACTAATCATTTTCTCTGCCAAATCAATGATTCTAACGGGTTCACCCATATCTAAAATAAATACTTCTCCACCTTTTGCAAATACACCACACTGTAAGATCAATCCAACTGCTTCTGGAATGGTCATAAAATATCTTGTAATATCCTTATGGGTGACCGTAACCGGTCCACCTTCAGCAATTTGATTCTTAAATAGTGGAATGACACTACCATTACTACCTAAGACATTACCAAATCGAACAGCACTAAACTTAGTGACTTTCGAATGACCTTGTTGCTCTTGAACGATGAGTTCTGCATATCTCTTGGTTGCACCCATAATGTTAGTCGATCGAACTGCTTTATCTGAGCTGACTAATACGAATTTCTTCACTTTATATTGATTTGCTAAGCTCGATGCATTATAGGTTCCTATCACATTGGTTCTAACTGCTTCAACAGCACTATCTTCCATTAGTGGAACATGCTTATATGCTGCAGCATGGAAAACAACTGTGGGTTTATATGTCTTATAGACATTTTCTAATCGTTCTCTATTATAAACACTACCAATTAAGACAACAAGATTGAGTGGTTTATCTAATCTTGTAAACCTTCTATTCAGTTCTTGTTGAATTTCGTAAGCATTATTTTCATAAATATCAAATATTACAAGTTGTTTCGGCTCAAGCATAGCGACTTGTCGACACAATTCGCTACCAATGGAACCCCCACCACCAGTAACTAGAATGACTTCATCTTTTATAAAATCTTTAATTTTTGAATCATCGAGTACAATTTCATCTCTATTGAGTAAATCTTCAATCTTGATATCGATAATCTTTGTTTTATCGCCTTCCATGACATCAGCCATCGATATTAATCTTTTAATTCTAACATTT
>JAHIRQ010000074.1 GCA_018818645.1 Bacillota bacterium | reverse complement strand
CAAACCATTGAGCCACTAAAAATCAGATTAATAGTAAAGAATAGAACTTTATATCTCGATGTGGATTCATCCATTCAAAAAATAAAACTTATCGATCAGTCCTCAAATTTAGTCATTAAGGATGAGCATTACGTCAAGAAGAATAAAGAAGAGTTACTAGAAACCACATTTAAATCAGAGGCACTGGATAACACCAATGTACATCGACAATTTAAAACGATCGTATCGATTAAACAAGTTGTCATGTTAGCAATTCAAAAGATTATATACTCTTCTAGAAAAGGCAAATTGATGCTATTCGCATTCATCCTATCAGGTGCAGTCATTGGAGTAGTTGTAGCAATGGCTGCAGCAACAATGATTCCTGATTATTCGAGCTTGAGCTATGAAGCAGATTATATTAGAGTTCAGGATACAAATTACACCAATAAAACCAGTTATCCGAAAATGTTGAGCTATGGCTTAGGAGATTCTGAGTATTACATCAATACCTTAGGTAATCTTCGAGTTGATATTTTAGATCCTCTAAACGAAAATGAACCAATGCTTAATTTTAATGCAAATCTTGATTTAATAGATCATGCAAATAGAAACAAATTGATTAAGGGTAGAATGGCGGTTCTTGATAATGAAATCATGATTACAAGCGAACTTGCAGACTCTATTGTTGATAGAAATGGTCCAGAATATGGTATTTGGAGCTACGATCATTTATTGATTGAGGAATTTTCAGTCAATGGAAAACCAGTAAATGTTACTGGTATTCTAAGAAGTGATATTCAATTGATTTATGGTAGTAGAGCATTTTCTAATGCAAATGTTATGGGTGAAGCTACTCATGAAGCGTTACAAGTCAAGTATACGAACATCCTATATATCGATACAGATGATATTACACATGGAAGCATACCTACTGGAAATCAAATTTTAATATCTTCAGCTTATTACCAACAACTATATGGAATCGCTCCTGATAATGTATGGCCAAAAACTATTCATGATGGAATTATTGCTAGTGGGTTATTCACAGATGAGGATTATATATTTATTGTCAGTGATTCTATCGTAGAAAGAACAAGATTTGATTCCTCATTCAGCTATTATGTATTAGCTACTAACCAAAAAGATGTTATCCTAGAAATGATAAAAGATGATTTAACTGCAATTTCTGAAAAAGAATACATAACTAACCAATTCAATCAAGCAATGGTAACGACAAGAGTTACCACCTCAATTGTTACTTTGTTTGTCATCGGATTTACCCTCCTTGGATTCTATTTCATCATGCACTCATCGATGGTATCTAGAATTTATGAAATATCAGTTTATAGAGCTTTGGGAATGAAGAAGAGTGAGATATTTATTTCATTCTTAGTTGAAATTCTAATTCTTTCAACCATTTCATCAGCAATAGGTTTTATTGTATCTTCATTTGCTATGTTTGAAGCATCACAATCATTTTTTGGACAATTTAGGTTGTTCATCGTCAATCCATTAACAATTCTTGTTGGTGTCTTAATTGTATATGGTGTCAATATCCTAGGTGGTATGTTTCCGATTTTCATGTTGCTTAGAAAAACACCAGCACAAATACTTTCACAATACGATATTTAATCAATTTGTAGTATGCAAACAAAAAAGCCAAACTCAATTTGGCTTTTTGTCTCTTATAACCAGGTTGTTACATCTTCAACATCAAGTCTAACCGATGGATAACCCTCTTCAAGAGCTTTTCCAATAGATACAATCATGACTGGTTTATATCTTTTCGAATCAATACCTAAAGCATTAGCAATTTGATCATGTCTAAAACCACCGATAGAGCAAGTTTCATAACCATGTTCTCTAGCAACATGCATCAGCTGCATTGCTGCTAACCCTGAATCAATTAAACCACCCTTTTCAATGCCTTCTTCAGATAGTGTTGGAATCATGTTCGCGATATTTCTAAGTTGTTTTTCTTTAACTTCAATTGGCATTAATCCTGCCTCAACCGCTTTATCATAAATCTTTTCAGCATATTCATATTTTTTTAAATCAGTGAATATGCAAATCATTGCTGCTGATGTATCAAGTTGTAATTGATTTCCATATAAAATAGGTCTTAGTTTTTCTTTAGCTTCCTTGGATTCAACAACAAAGTATCTCCAAGGCTGCATATTCATACTCGATGGTGCACGATTTGTTTTTTCTAAAATCTCTATCATTTCTGCTTTGGTAATTTTTATAGTCGGGTCATATTTTCTAATCGACCGACGTTCTGTGAGCTTTGACATAGTGACCTCCTTCAACAAGAAGTATTATATCACGCAAAGAAAATTATGTGAATTGGTTTTGCTTATAAGAAATGCTATAATTGATTTGAAAGGATGGGGAAAATGAATACAAAATTTATATTAGTTCGCCATGGTGAACCACGCTACGATGAAGTTCAAGAAAGAAAATACTTTGGTATGGGTTACGATTTAGGAAAATTGACAGAAAAGGGTGTTCAACAGGCTGAAAAGAGAGCAAAGGATCCAATATTTAAAGATGCAGAAATTATTGTTTCATCTCCCTATACAAGAGCACTACAAACAGCTGCTATTATTTCTAGAATAACAGGTATTCCATTAACTGTAGAAAATGATTTGCATGAATGGATGCCAGATACTACGTTTAAATTTGAATTGGACGCGAATAACTCCTTTCAGGAATATTTATCAGCTCAAGGTGTTAGAAAAGATCATCACATATATCACTGGGAATCTTATCCAGTTTTAAAAAATAGAGTTTTAAAGGCTTTAGAAAACTACAAATCTTATAAGAAAGTGATTGTGGTTTGTCACGGCATTGTAATGTCGACACTCACAAGATTTGACGATGTCATTGAGCATTGTGGAGTTAGAGAAGTAACATTATAATGGATATTCAAAGACTAGAAGCTTGGTATGAAAAAAACCATCGAAAGCTTATTTTTAGAGAAACAAATAATCCTTATTTCATATGGGTAAGTGAAATTATGCTTCAACAAACTCAAGTTGAAGCAGTCTTACCTTTTTTTGAGCGTCTGATCAAAAAATACCCAACTGTTTTGGAATTATCAAAAGCAGAAGAGACTGTTTTTCAAAAGGACGTTGAAGGACTTGGGTATTATCGTAGATTTAAAAATATGCTTAAAGCATCTAGGATTATTGTAAATGATTTTTCAGGGGTTTTTCCTAATCGTTATGAAGAGTTAATTAAGCTTCCAGGCATTGGTAAATACACAGCGGGTGCAATTATGAGTATTGCTTATAATGAGCCTTATAGTGCGCTTGATGGAAATGTAATTCGAGTATTATCTAGATTTTTAGGTAATGATCTGGACATGAGAGTAGAGAAAAATAAAAGGATATTGGATCAAAAGAATCAGACGTATATAGAACAAGCTACTCCTAAAATCTATACGCAAGCAATGATGGAATTAGGTGCAAAAATTTGTAGACCTAAAAACCCAAAATGTGAGGATTGTCCACTTCAAGAACAATGCTTTGCATATCTAAATGACCAAACAGATAAGTTTCCGCTCTTATCTAGGTTAAAGGATAAGAAGGAGTTCAATTATATAACTCTATTGATCTCTTTTAAAGATAAGATTTGCTTAAGAAAAAGAACAGAATCACTACTTGAAGGTATGTATGAGTATCCTCAATATGAAGTTGAAAGTATCTCAAATATTGTTGATGATTTAGAAAATCAAGGTATACATGTATCCTATTATCAATACCAAAAAACTTATAAGCATATTTTTACACATCAAATATGGAATATGCACGTTTATAAAATGGTAGTTAAAGAGAAAGTTCTTGAGGATTGGGTTCTCATAGAGAAAGAAAAAATCAATGAATTGCCCATGGCAATTGCACATCGTAAAATCAAATTATAGCAACCCTTTGGGTTGTTATTGTTTTTTAAATGCGAATTTCTGTTGTTATAAGAAAAATAAGCATAGAATAACTATGAAGGAAGTGATTTTTGTGTCAACAAGTAAGGTTGTTATTGTAGGAACTGGTATGGTTGGTATGAGCTATGCTTATTCATTAGTGAATCAAGGGACAGTTGAGGAATTGGTCTTAATTGATATTGATACAGAAAAAGCTCTTGGTGAAGCTATGGATTTAAATCATGGCTTAGCGTTTTCTCCAAGAAAAATGAGTATCAAAGCAGGAAATTATAGTGACTGTAAGGACGCACATATCGTCGTGATTACTGCAGGTGTCAATCAAAAAGAAGGACAAACAAGAATTGATTTATTAAATAGCAATGCAAAAATTATGAAATCAGTAACAAAAAGTGTGGTTGCATCTGGATTTAATGGGATTTTTTTAGTAGCATCCAATCCTGTTGATATTTCTACCTATGTCGTTTGGAAAACCTCTGGATTTCCAGCATCTAAGGTCATTGGAAGTGGAACCTCATTAGATACTGCAAGATTAAGATATGAAATTTCTAAAAAAATCGATATATCTGTATCCAATATTCACGCCTATATTTTAGGTGAACATGGAGATAGTGAGTTTGTTTGTTGGTCCAATACATATGTTGGTGCGAAGCCTATAATGGATGTGATCGATTCGATGGACCAAATTAGCTTTCATGATTTAGATGAAATATATCTAAATGTTAAAAATGCAGCATACGAGATTATAAAGAGAAAAAAAGCGACATATTACGCAATCGGTATGACATTGGTGAGAATTACTTCATCCATATTCAATAATGAAAATAGAATTCTACCTATTTCTGTTTATAATGATGGAGTCTATCAAATAGAACCTGACTTGTATATTGGATTACCAGCTGTTTTAAATAGAGATGGAGTTCATCATATTGTGAGCTTGAAACTCAATAAAGAAGAACAATTGAAGCTAGAAAAGTCAGCTAATATTTTGAGAGATTTACTCGATAAAATGGAGTTTTAAACAAAAAAGGATCATTCCGATAGGGGATTGATCCTTTTCATTTGATTTAATTGAAAAATTCGAGAAAACCTTTGTTTTTTCTTAATGCATAATATAAGGGTAGTCCTAAGCCATATAATACTACAGCCTGACCAAAGGATACCAGTAAGAAATTAATCAAGAATGGAAGATCTAGTGTAAATACTAAGAGTAAACCGACATAAATACCATTAATAACAACTGGGAATATGAGCGCTAACCATTTTCTTTTGATGAATAAGATCATGAAACCAAGTGAAATAAGTGTAGCTAAACTTCCAAAGACAGCATCTACAATTCCTGCAGGTGCATAATGCCAATTCGCAAAGAATGTTCCAATCGTTATTCCAATCAACGTTTTCTTATCAAAAAACACTAAAATCAAGAGTACTTCAGCAATTCTAAACTGTACAGCTTCAAAGCTTAAGAACTGAAAAACCAATACCAAAACATAATACATTGCAGCAATCATTGCTTGCAGCAAAAAATCCTTTAAATCCCATTTTTTCATTGTCTTGCTCCCTGTTTTGTTTTTTAGCTGGTTTCCTAGGGTACAGCTAATCATATTACTTAAAACATTTTAACAAAGTTATGCTATAATTACAAGGTAAAGGATGATTATATGAGTATAAAATTTGAAGTATTGCATGTCTGTAAACAAAGTGGAGCGAGATTAGGGAGATTAACAACACCTCATGGGGTTTTTGAAACGCCTTTTTTTATGCCTGTTGGTACTCAGGCAACTGTTAAAACATTAACCGTTGAGGAAGTCAAAGAGGTTTCAGAAGGGTTAATCTTAGGAAATACATATCATTTATGGCTTCAACCCGGAGCTGATTTAGTCGAAGAGCATGGTGGAATTAGAGGCTTTATGCAATGGGATGGTGCACTCCTTACAGATAGTGGTGGCTACCAAGTATTTTCACTCACTGACATGAGAAAAATTACAGAAGAAGGTGTTTTTTTTAAGCACCATAAAAATGGTTCATCACTTTTCATGTCACCTGAAGATTCCATACAAATTCAAGAAAAATTAGGTGCAGATATCATCATGAGTTTTGATGAATGTCCACCTCCTTATGAGACAGATGAATACATGATTAAGTCAGTAGATAGAACGATACGTTGGGCAAAAAGAGGTAAGGATATTTTAAAGACCGATCAAGCATTATTTGGAATAGTACAAGGCGGGTTAAATAAAGAAATTAGAAAATATTGTGCGGAAAAATTGATTGAAATGGACTTTCCAGGATACTCTATTGGAGGGTTATCTGTAGGTGAAACCAAGCACGAAATGTATGAAATGACCAAGTTTTTAAATCCAATTTTACCATTTGATAAACCACGTTATTTAATGGGTGTTGGTGCACCTGATGACTTGGTAGAAAACGTGATCAATGGGATTGATATGTTTGACTGTGTACTGCCTACACGTATCGCAAGACATGGTAGTGCATTAACCACAACGGGTAAAGTTGTAATAAAAAACCAAACCTATGAACATGACCTAACACCACTTGATCCCAATTTACTTACACCAGTTTCGAAATATACAAAATCATACATACGCCATCTCTTTAAAGCAGAAGAGATGTTAGGAATGCGTTTGGTCTCTTACCAAAATTTGGCTTACTTAAAGCATTTAATGGCAGAAATTAGAACTGCAATCCAAGAGGATAGACTTCTTGATTACAAAGAAGAAATGAAGAAAAAAACGAATTATTTCAAATCGAGATAATAAACCTTTTATTTAATAAGATTATATTGTAAAATATAAATAGTACGAGGAGGGATATCATGGTATTCGGCGAATCAGATAATTTCAATCAAAAACCAGTTATTAAAGTCATCGGTGTTGGTGGTGGCGGAGGGAATGCTATCAATCGAATGATAGAAAATGACGTCAAGGGCGTTGTTTTTGTCGCGATGAATACAGATGCTCAAGTACTAAAGGTTTCTAAAGCAGAAACGAGAGTTCAATTAGGTAAATATTTAACTAGAGGATTAGGTGCTGGTGCTAAACAAGAAATAGGTAGAAAAGCAGCTGAAGAATCTATTGAAGAAATTGAAGAAGTCTTAAGAGATGCAGACATGGTTTTCATCACTGCTGGTATGGGTGGTGGAACTGGTACAGGTGCCGCTCCAATTATTGCAAAAAGAGCAAAAGAAATGGGATGCTTAACGATTGGTATCGTTACAAAACCATTTGCTTTTGAAGGTCCTGCTCGTATGCAAGCAGCCATTTATGGATTAGAAGAATTGAAGCCTCATGTCGATACATTAATCGTTATACCTAACGAAAGATTACTCGCTATTTCTGGTCCAACAACTCAATTACTCGATGCATTTAGAGAATCAGATAATGTCTTACGTCAAGGTGTTCAAGGGATAGCTGAAATCATCGCGATTCCTGGTTTAATTAACGTTGACTTCGCAGACGTTAGAACTGTTATGGAAAATAAAGGTACTGCACTAATGGGTATCGGTATTGCATCAGGTGAAGATAGAGCGATTGAAGCAGCAAGAAAAGCAATTCACTCTAAATTATTAGAAGTTTCAATTGATGGAGCAACAGATGCAATCGTTAACATTACATCAGGAACTAATATCACATTATTTGAAACTGAACAAGCACTATCTGAGATTAGAAATTCAACAGATAGAGATTTAAATATTATTTATGGAACGACTGTAAATCAGGATTTAGATGATGAGCTCATCGTAACCGTCATCGCCACAGGTTATGAATTAAAAGCTAAAGATACAACCATTGAAAATCTTGCAAGCGAGATCTTTAATAAATCCTCAGATGAACAAATGAAATTAACACGCCAAGGATTAAAAAACCAATCCTATGAAGAAGAGGAAGAAACGAACAATCAAGTTTCTGAAGGAAAGAAGAGAAATCTTCCTTCATGGCTCGTTAAAAAAGGAAAATTTTAAAAAGGCGATAAGCCTTTTTTACTGGAAGGAACTAAAATTATGTTAAAAGCAGGAATTATCGGCTTACCGAATGTAGGTAAATCTACACTCTTTAACGCCATTACAAAAGCAGAAGCACTAGCTGCAAACTATCCGTTTGCTACAATAGAACCAAATGTTGGAGTTGTCTATGTACAAGATCCAAGATTGGATGTTTTAGAAAAAATATATAAACCAAAAAAGGTTGTTCCAACTGCCTATGAGTTTATTGATATCGCAGGATTGGTACGTGGGGCATCACAAGGCGAAGGTCTTGGGAACCAGTTTTTAAGTCATATTCGTGAAGTGGATGCGATTTGTCAGGTGGTTCGATGCTTCGAAGATGGAAATATCACCCATGTTGAAGGCTCTATTGATCCTTTAAGAGATATTGAAACGATAAAAATTGAATTGAACCTAGCAGATCTTGATTCGATTGATAAGAGAATCAAGAGATTGGAAAAGAAAGCAAAAGCTAAGGACAAAGACTCCATGTTTGAATACGATATTTTATCTAAGGTGAAAGCCGTTTTAGATGAAAATGGAAGTCCGAGATTAATCCCATTTGAAGAAGAAGAACTTAAACTCATCAAAAGCTTCAATCTTTTATCCTTAAAGCCGATGATTTATATCGCCAATGTAGCTGAAGAAGACCTTCATCATCCAGCTGATAATAAGCATTATCAAAATCTACTTGCCTTCGCTAAAAAGGAAGGTACTGAAGTCGTCTTAATCTCTGCTCAAGTCGAATGTGAAATTGCATCTCTTGAACCAGAGGAACAAGAAACATTTTTAGAAGCTTATGGATTAAAAAAATCGGGGTTAAATGAAGTGATTGAAAAAAGCTATTATTTACTTGGTCTTAAGACATATTTCACAGCTGGTGAACCAGAGGTCAGAGCTTGGACATTTAAAAAAGGAATGAAGGCTCCACAATGCGCTGGAATTATCCATAGTGATTTTGAACGAGGATTTATTAAAGCAGAAACTTTATCATATTCAGATTTAATTAAATATGGTACACCTCAAGTTGCTAAAGAAAATGGTCGTGTAAGATTAGAAGGAAAAGACTATGTTGTCCAAGATGGTGACATCATGCTCTTCAGGTTTAATGTCTAATGAATTTTAATGAATCTGTTACAGTCATCTGTGCATCTAAATATTTCGATACCACTCAAATGAGAAAGCTTTATCAAAAGCAGATTTTTCATTTTGGTGAGAATCGCGTACAAGATATGCTAAAAAAAATGGATGAATTAGCGGATTTAGCAATCACTTGGCATTTCATCGGACACCTTCAAACGAATAAAGTCAAAGAGATGATTAATCGAATCGATTATCTGCATACACTGGATCGAATCAGTCTTGCTGAAAGCATTCAAAAATATGCTTACCAAAGCGTGAAATGCTTTGTTCAAGTCAATTTAACAGAAGAAGACCAAAAATCAGGGATAAACCCTAATAATTTGACGCAATTTCTTTTAGATATTCGAAAATATGATAAAATAGAGGTAATCGGTTTCATGACCATCGGTAAGGATAATGACCTTAGTGCTACTGAAGATGCTTTTCGCATGTTAGATTCTCTAGCATCTCAAAATAACCTAGCTTTTCGCTCGATGGGAATGACAAATGATTATGAAATAGCAATTAAACATCATGCAACACACTTGAGAATTGGTAGAAAATTCTTGGAAATGCTATAAAGAGGAGAACTTATGGGACTATTCAGTGTTGGAAAGAAAAAGAAAAAAGAAGATGTAAAAGATGAAGTTATCTTAAAGTCTGAAATGATTGTCTTTGAAAAACTGACATCTGATGATGACAAATTTTTGACAGCACTAGCAGATCAAATGATTGCTGGGCAGCCTTTAATTTTAAACTTTGAGCCTCTTGATATTGATCAAGCAAACAAAGTCATCGCATTTCTATCTGGAGTGATTTATGCAATCCAAGGTGAAATCGTTAATGTTCAAGAAAAAGTATTTATGTTTGCAACCAAGGATGTTTATGAAGATGGTTCAATGGAAGATTTTTTAAAGGAAATCGTAGCTTAAATCAAATATGCAATGAGAAGGACACACAAACATCGTGATGTTTAAAGCGATTCAGGGATGGTGCAAGCCTGGAAACCACTCACATGGATGTATCACCTTTGAGCAAAATAAAAACGAAGTGCTAGAATTTATTCTAGAACTAAGGTGGTACCGCGGAATTTTATTTCGTCCTTAGATATAAGGGCGAATTTTATTTTTTAATAGATAAGAATTGAAGGAGACAAAACCAATGGATTATAAAGACACATTATTAATGCCAAAAACTGATTTCCAAATGAGAGGAAATCTTGGTGTTAGAGAACTAGAATTTCAAAAGAGATGGAATGAAATCGACTTATACAAAAAAGTTCTTGAAAAGAATAAAGATTCTATTCCTTTTATATTGCACGATGGACCTCCATATGCAAATGGAGATATCCATATCGGACATGCTCTAAATAAGGTTCTAAAGGACTTTGTTTTGCGTTATAAGACAATGATGGGACATTATGTTCCATACGTTCCAGGATGGGATACACATGGTCTACCGATTGAAACAGCATTAACTAAAAAGGGAGTAAACCGTAAGGAGCTATCTTTAGTTGAATATAGAAAATTATGTCGTGCTTATGCAATGGATCAGGTTGAAAAACAAAAGGTTCAATTTGCACGACTAGGTATATTAGGTGAATGGGAAAACCCATATATTACCCTAACCAATGATTTTGAAGCGAATCAAGTTAAGGTTTTCGCTAAAATGGTTGATCGTGGGTTAATCTATAAAGGACTTAAGCCTGTTTATTGGTCACCTTCATCTGAATCTGCTCTTGCAGAAGCAGAAATTGAATATCAAGATAAGCAATCGATCTCTGTTTATGTAGCATTTCCTGCAGTCAATGGAAAAGGACTCTTAAAGGATGCGTCTTACTTAATTTGGACAACAACTCCATGGACATTACCAGCGAATCTAGCGATATCTGTACATCCAAGAATGGAGTATGTAGTCCTAGATGTTCAAGGGAAGAAATATGTTGTTGCTCAAACTTTGATTGAAACATTAGTTAAATTACTTCATTTTGAAGACTATAAAGTGTTAGGTTCTTTCAAGGGATCTGAAATGGAGCATAATCAATATAAACACCCACTATACGATCGAGTATCACCAATTATTGTTGGTGAGCATGTCACAGATACCGATGGTACAGGATTGGTACATACTGCTCCTGGTCATGGTGAAGATGACTACCGTGTTGGTAGAACTTATGGCTTAGATATTTTATGTCCTGTTGATGATAAAGGCTATATGACTGAAGAAGCTGGTCAATTTGCAAGTCTTTATTATGAAGTTGCAAATGAAGCGATTGTTAAGGCATTAACTGAAGCGAATGTGTTACTAAGAAGCGATAAATTCATGCATAGCTATCCACATGACTGGAGAACAAAAAAACCAGTTATTTTTAGAGCGACTCCTCAATGGTTCGCATCAATTGATAAACTCAAAGATGAGTTATTATCAGAAGTTAAAAAAGCAGAATGGCTACCTTTATGGGGAGAATTACGTATTTCAAATATGATCACTGGTCGTGAAGACTGGTGTATTTCAAGACAAAGAGCTTGGGGTGTTCCAATCCCTGTCTTTTATGCTGAAAATGGTGATTCTATCCTAGATCATGATTTATTAGAGCATGTAGCAAATCTATTCAATGAATTTGGCTCCGATGTTTGGTACGAAAGAGAAGCAATCGATCTATTACCTAAGGGATATAAACATCAAGGATCTCCAAATGGAATATTTAGAAAAGAAACAGACATCATGGATGTTTGGTTTGATTCAGGAACTTCTCATTCTGTTTTAACCGCTAGAAATCTACCTTATCCTGCGGATCTGTATCTTGAAGGATCAGATCAGTATCGTGGTTGGTTTAACTCAAGCTTAATCACTGGTGTAGCTGCATTTGGTGCTGCTCCCTATAAAAAGGTTGTTTCACATGGCTTCGTTTTAGATGGCCAAGGCAAAAAAATGAGTAAGTCTTTAGGAAATGCAGTTGATCCACTCGTCGTGATGAAGCAACAAGGAGCTGATTTATTAAGATTATGGGTAGCTACAGTGGATTATCAAAGCGATGTCAGAATTTCAAATGATATGATGACTCAAATCGCTGAAGGCTATCGAAAGATTAGAAACACATTTAAATTTATGCTAGGTAATCTAGATGGATTTAATCCAGAAAAAGATTACATTGGTTACTCCATGCGTGGTCAATTAAACCGTGTAATGACACATAAATATTATGATTTAGTCAAAACTGTTTTAGATGCATATGAAAACTATCAATTTGATAAAGTGTATAGAACTGTTGTACCATTTATGACCAATGACTTATCAGCTTTTTACTTAGATTATGCAAAAGATATACTCTATATCGAAAAAGAAGATAACTTCGAAAGAAAATCAGTTCAATCTACGCTTTATGATATCACGATGGGTATCTTAAAATTACTAACTCCAATTCTTCCGCATACAACTTCTGAAGCATATCTAACACTACCTTTTGCTCATCTAGAAGATGTTTATTTAGAAAATATGCCAGAAACAAGTTCAAAAGAAGATGAGAAATTAATGAAGGCATTTGAAATATTTGAAGGTGTTAGAGAGGTCGTCCTCAAGAAACTAGAAGATGCGAGAGAACAAAAAGTGATTGGTAAATCACTTGCAGCTCAAGTGGATTTAGTTGTTACTCAAGAACAAATGGATGCTATCAAGCATTTAGATATGAAAATCCATCAAGTATTAATCGTTTCAAAAGTTAATTTAAGTGTAGGAAAAGAATTGAATGTATCTGTGATGTCTGCAGATGGTGTAATTTGTGATCGATGTTGGAATGTTGTTGATCATGTTCATGAAAATGGATTGTGTGATCGTTGTTTAAAGGTCATAGGAGGAAAATAGGATGAATATTTTAGTCGTCAATGATGATGGATATCAAGCAGAAGGATTAGGAATTTTAGTCCGTGCACTTCAACCTTTCGGGAATGTTTATGTTTCTGCACCTAAGGATCATCAAAGTGCGAAAAGTCACGCGATTACGATTAGAAGTCGGATTGAAACATTTTACACTGAACCTATATATGGATCTACAGCAACCTTAGTAGTTGATGGAACTCCAGCAGACGCTACAAGATTAGGACTCAAGGTATTTAATGTCGATTTTGATTTAGTTGTATCTGGTATCAATTATGGGCAAAATATTGCAAAGGATATTTTATATTCAGGAACTGTAGCTGCAGCTATTGAGGCTAAAATTTTAGGTGTTGACGCGATTGCTATTTCAGCACATCGCACAGATCTTCCTTATCTATATGATGAAACCATTAAGCTTTTTGATGAAATTCTAGAAGCTAAGCTCCAAGAAGGACCTGGTATTTTAAATATCAATTTTCCAAGGGATACTACTGGTCGACCAAAGGGAGTAAAAATCACGAAAATGGGTCTACGCCTTCAGCATGCAGAATTCATAAAATCAGAAAGACCTGACATTTTTCATATCAAATCTTCAATCATTAACTATCAAGAGCATGAAGATTCTGACGTTAATGCATTTGATGATGGATATATTTCAATAACACCACTTTTGATTGATCGTACAGATTATAAGCAAATTAAGGCAATATTAAAGACCTAAAAACATAACATAATTGATATGTTATGATAGAATAATAAATGGGATGGGTGAGCATATGGCGCATTTTAATATACATTTCTTTAAGGAAAAGAGCAGAAAGATTGATTTAGAGCAATTGATTGCCTTTTTTGAGAAAATTGAAGGAATTACTGTAGAGATGGATGAAAAAAGTGTTCGTTTTCTATACGTGCATCCAAGACTTGGCTATGAATCACAATTCGTAATCACTCCAAAATCTCAGGTTCCTGATATATACCGCTTGAGTCCTAAGTTTTTGGACTTAAATTTCCATTTAGAAATGCCAATACTGACTCCAGACTATGTAGCAAAGCATTTGTTTGAACTTGTAAAAAAGGTATCAGACACCTATGACTTCCATATTTATAACGAACTATTTGAGGATGTTCTTCCTTTTAAAATGGATGTTGTTTTAAAGGTGTTTAACATGGTTAAGGAAGCATACATATCGAAGAATCCAATCCTACTATCAGATTACCATCTCATGTCAAAAGACAAATTGCATTCTATTCTAAGATATTTAGATGATTTATTTGATTTACAAAAGTATTATAAGGAACTCGATACATATGTACCAAGATATCACTTTTTAACGACTGAAAAGAAGTCATTAGTGATTGGTATTGAATGGAAGGAACATACACTTACGGTTTTTCCTCCACATGTGGACTATATATTTTATCGAGTTGGTAATGAAATCAAGATTATTTCTTATCAAGAAGCTCTACCACTCATCGAGAAATATTTGCAGGATGTACCTGGTTTTATTAAGGGAACAAAAGTTGTTATCAAGAAAACATCAAGTAAAGTTTTCAAGATTATGAAAAAACAGAAATTTATGAAGATCGATCACACCTTTGCAAAAGAAAATGTAAAGAAGTTATTAGATTAGAAGGAGCATCACTTGCAAAAGAAGGTTTTTTATCACGTTTTAGGATTTATCATGGTTGCATTTGGTATTGTAGGAATTGTTACTTCCAAGCTTGGAGCTTCTCCAATTGATGCATTTAACTACTTTTTATATACACTAACTCCATTATCACTTGGAACAGTTGCAGTACTACTTGGATTATCAGTATCATTATTATGTTATATACTAGAACGTAAGAGGGATATGATTTATTCTGTAATCTTTCTATTCATGATTGGTGTCTTAATCGATTCTTGGAAGTTTTTATTTGAACTCATGCCTCTAGAATTTTATGAATCATTTTATGTGAGAATTCCGCTTGCTATATTCAGTCTACTCATTGTAAGCTTTGGTGTAGCAATTACCATGACAACAGGACTTCCAAGTTTACCTTTTGAAAGACTATTAGCAATTATGAATAAAAAGATTAATTCTGTAAAATGGACAAAGATTATCATTGAAGGCACATTTTTTATTTTCGCAGTTATATTAGGAACAATAACTAAGCAATTATTTGAGCAGGTTCATGTATTTACAGTAGTCCTTGTTATCTTTACAGGACCACTTATCTCGATGTTTATTGATATCATCGATAGAAAAAAAGTAAAAGGAGAGATCATTTATGCAGCTTAATAAAATGATAGATCATACAAAGCTTGGTGCAAGTATTAGTAAAGCTCAAATCGATCAGCTTCTAGAAGAAGCAAAGGAATTTGATTTCAAAAGTGTTTGTGTAAACCCAATTTGGGTAAAATATGCAGCACATAAACTCAAAAAAACAGATGTATTGGTTTGCACAGTCATTGGATTTCCTCACGGTACTCATAGTGCGAATGTGAAGGCATTTGAAGCTTTGGAGGCTGTTAATGATGGTGCTGATGAACTTGATATGGTCATCAATGTCAATGCTTTAAAAACAAAGGATTATCATACAATTCTTGCTGAAATCAAAGGTGTAGTTGAAGCAGCTGATCAAAGAATTGTTAAGGTTATTATTGAAACATGCTATCTAACACCTGAAGAAATTGTTAAAGCATCTGAACTTGTTGTCCAAGGTGGTGCACAGTTTGTTAAAACATCAACTGGGTTTGGTACCTATGGTGCGAGGGTTGAAGATGTGAAGCTTATGAAGGAAACTGTAGGAGATCGAGCAGAAGTTAAGGCATCAGGTGGTGTAAGAACCTATGAAGATGCTTTAAAAATGATAGAAGCAGGAGCAACTAGAATTGGGACATCAAATGGTCTAGATATTATAAACAAAAGGGGGAAGACAAATGATTCCAACACCTCATATTGAGTTGGAGAATAAAGATTTAATCGCGAAAACAGTTTTAATGCCAGGGGATCCACTCAGAGCCAAATATATTGCAGACACATTTTTAACAAAGGTTGAAAAAATTAATGATGTTAGAAATATGTGGGGTTATACAGGTTATTTTGGTAAAAAGAAAGTCACCGTGATGGGTTCAGGAATGGGTATGCCATCGATTGGAATTTATTCATATGAACTATTTCAGTTTTATGGTGTAGAAAATATCATTCGAATCGGTTCATGTGGAGCGTATTCACCAGCATTAAATTTATATGATGTAGTACTCGTTAAAGACGCCTTTTCAGAATCTAGCTATGCAAAGACAATGGGTGTATCCTCAAGAAAGATTTTACCTGCAAATAAATCACTGAATCTAAAAATCATGCGTGCTAGTGAAAAATTAAATATAAAATTACATGTATCTACAGTTCATTCATCAGATGTTTTCTATCGTTTGAAGCAAGATGAATTCAAAGAAATTCATCAAAAGTACGGTGCTGATGCTGTAGAAATGGAATCATTCGCATTATTTGCGAATGCGAAAGCCCTCGGTAAAAAAGCAGCATGTCTACTTACAGTATCTGATTCACTGGTTACTCATGAAAAAACTTCTTCAATGGAAAGACAAGAAGCCTTCACAAAAATGATGGAAGTTGCGTTAAATAGTCTATAATGATTTTCATCCAAAACGATTTTAAAACGATACAGTTCGCAGTTTACTTTACTGATATAGACAAAGAGAGTACTCGAGTTTATCGTTTTTTGTTACCCAAATTGCTAGTAGCACATAATAATAAATTGTCCAGTCGAATCTTAATGAATCAAGAACTAGAGAATCTATATGGTGCATATTTTAGTACGCGAGTTGAGCAACTCGGTAATTTTAGTGTTGTATCCATCGTTTTAACAATTGTTGAACCAAAAATTGTCGAAGATGATGCACTACTTGATAAGGGGCTAGCCCTCTTAAAAGATGTTTTATTTGAGCATGATGTTTTTAATAAAGCAATCTTTAATGAAGAAAAAAGAATGTTGATTGAACAATGGGAAACCTTAAAAGATAATCGAAGACTATATGCCCAAACGAAATTTAACGAACACTTCTTTGAAACAGATTTAGCTGGTTACCCTATATCTGGAACATTGGCGGATGTTAAAAAGATAACCTTAGAAAAAATGACTAAGTATTATAAGAAGATCTTTTTGAATAACGCAATTAAGATAGTTGTAAATGGTAGAATTAATGATAATGATATCAAAAAGATAGAAGGAATTATGACTCAAGAAAGAAGAATTGAATACCCTTTTCAAACCATTTTTAGAGATCCAAGACCCGTCAAAACGATATTTGAAGAAACTGAAATGAATCAGGCAATTCTAAAAGTTGGTTATCATTTTCCAATATTTAGGGCTGATCCACTCTATGATGCAGCAGTCATCCTTGATACAATTCTTGGTAGTTCTCCAAATTCTAGATTGTTTCAAGAGATTAGGGAAAAGCAGGGTTTATGTTATGACATTAATCTAAGTTATGACTATTATAAAGGCGCGATAACGATTACGAGTGGTGTTGATACAATCCATAAGGAATTGGCTTTAGATAGCATACAAGCTTTAGTAGAAGACATGAAGAAAAATGGTGTTACACAAAATGAATTGGATTTAGCAAAAATATATTACAAACATCAAATCAAAAACAGTTTGGATAGTCAATCAGTTCTAACTAAGCGTGCATTTATAAGAGATCTACTGTTTTATCATGAAAGCATCGAAGAAAGACTAGCTTCAATTGACAAAATCACGATGCGTGATGTCAACGAAACACTTTCGAAATTGACACTGGATACAGTATATGTTCTGTTCGGAGGTTAATCTATATGATTAAAAAAGAGTATAAACATTTAAACGAAATTGTATATATTATGAAGCTAAAGAGTGGCATGGAAGTTCATATACTTCCCAAAGAAGATCCTTGTTACTCAACTTATGTTGAACTATCAATACCCTACGGATCACTTCACTTACAGTACAAAGTTGGTAAAGAGATTAAAACCACCCCTCCTGGAACAGCTCATTTTTTAGAACATAAAATTTACGCGATGCCCGAAGGAGATGCTTTTCAAGAGTTTTCAAATTTAGGTGTTGATGCAAATGCAATGACATCACATAATCAAACATCGTATTTATTTACAGCAACTCAAAACGTAATACCAGCACTTTCACATTTACTCAGAATGATCGATACTCCATATTTCACAGATGAGAATGTGGAACAAGAAAAACTGATTATTGCTGAAGAATTAAAAATGTATCTTGATGATCCGAATACTGTTATGCAAAATAGATTATTAGAAAATATGTATTATGTTCATCCATTTCGTCATGATATTGGTGGAACCATAGAGTCGATTCAATATATAAGTAAAGAAAGTTTACTAGATGTCTATAAGCATTTTTATAATCCTAGCAATCGTTTAATTACGATTGCGGGCAAAGTAGATTTGGATGAAATCAAGAAATTTTTTAAGGAATATGATGAAAAAAACCCCGAAAAACATAAATTACCAAAAATCATTTTCCCAAAAGAACCGAAAAGACTTTGCACAAGAAATGAAACTGAGGTTAAAAATAACGGAATAAGCAAATTACTGATTGGTATAAAAATTAAATCAGTTCGACAAAATGCAAATCTTCAAATTAAACGCGAGATGGCGTATACCATGATGCTCAATATTTTACTTGGACCATCCTCACCGATGTTTGATAAACTATTAAAGGAAAAGCTCATCAATCAAAGTTTTTCGATTCAAACCAATTTTGAAAAGAATGCAGAGAATATATTGATATTTGCAGAGACCAAGAAGGTTTATATACTTAAAAAGCTACTTATTCACTTATTTACTGAAGAAGCGCACTTATATCTAAATGAAGAATCATTTGAAAGATACAAGAAGGTTTATCTCGGACAAGTTATTTTCGCATTGAACAATATAGAGAACAAAGCATACCTACACGGTAAATATTATCATATGGGATCCTCACTCTTTGATGTTGTTGAAATATTAAAGCTCATAACCTTTGAAGATGTAGTTGCTACCTTAGAGTCTATACAACCAAAAGCAATTTCAACACTCATACATAAAAAGGCCTGAATTAGGTCTTTTTTTTATAATTTTGTGCGCATGCATACATAAGTATTATAAAGAATTTATTTTATGCAATTCATAGTTTTTTGATTAGCAATGATTGATTTAAGTTTTAAATTGTCAATTATGATATAAGTCAGTTCATTCTTATAATGAAATAAAAAAGGAGGACTTATGCTTAATCAAATCATTTTAATTGGTCGTTTAACACATGACCCAGAGGTACGTATACTTGAGGATGGAAGAAAGGTTTCATATATTAGTGTTGCAGTCCAAAGACCATTTAAGAATATGGATGGTGCTTATGATACAGACTTCATCAAAATATCTGTTTGGGAGGGATTAGCAACTGCAATTGAATCCTATGCATCCAAAGGAGTCATGATTGCGGTGAAGGGGAGAATTCAAAGCTGGAAGTATGATTTACCAGATGATAGAAAGCTTTCTATGCTTGAAGTGATTGCAGAAAGAATAACCTATTTAACCTCATCTTCAAAAAACGAAATTAAGCAAAATGAAGAAAGTTCAGAAAAATGAACTTTTTTTATTGACAAGTATATACTATGCATTGTATAATATAAGTCGTAAGATAGTATTAGAGGTGAATGATGAGAGAACAAGTAAAAAAAGGAGTACTAGAAATATTCGTACTCGCAATTCTAATGAGAAGTGACTCATATGGTTACAAGATCGTTAGCGATCTAATTCAATATATAGAAATTAGCGAATCAACACTTTATCCAATCCTAAGAAGATTAGAAAAGGCTGATGAACTCAAAACCTATAATGTCCTTTTTCAAGGAAGAAACCGTAAGTATTATCAAATTACAGCGAAAGGTAAAAAACATATCGATGACTTCTTGGAAGAATGGGAAGATATAAGAAAGATCTACGATATATTAATGAAATGAGTGAACATATGAAAACTTGGTTAAAGGATTTAGAAAATGCATTAAGCAAAAAATTCTATAAGGATGAGGTATCAGATATTGTTTCTTATTATGAAGAAATGATTGAAGAAAGATTATCAGGTGGGGAAAACCTTGATGTTATCTTAGAAGAATATGATATCAAAGATATTGTAAAAACGATGACTCCAGATGTATTGGTTAAAAGAAAAAATGACACCTATCCAAGACTTGTTAGAAGTATGAAACAACTGCTAGCAACACTACTTTCAACTCCACTTTTAATTCCAATCGCAGTGATTTATGCATCTTTACTCATCTTCGCATTTTCAATGATTATTGCCTCATTTGTTGTTGTTATCAGTACATTTGTTGGCTTTGTTGCCTTCTCCTTAGACTTTTTTACAACAACACTATCAACTGGAAATGTAATGGTTTTGGGAGGCTTAAGCCTCATGATGGGAAGCTTGATGTTACTCGCATCAATCTGGATTTACCAAGTCACGATTTGGACATCAAAAAAGACGTTGGTACTATTTTCTAAAATAGCAAGAAAAGCAGGTGAAGCATAATGAAAGTATTAGTTAAAGTATTATTAATTATTTTAGTGTTAGGGTTGGTTTTAGCAACAGCAGGTTTTTTTATGGGTATGAATATTGTTGAGCTTGAAACATTTTTTGATGATGATGATTCATATGGAGAACAGTTAGTGTTAACCATTGATGATGAACTTGATCAACTTATTATTGATGCAGAGACAAGACATATCAATTTGACAGTTACAACAGAAACTAGCATGACGATTAAATATTATAAGCATGATCGAGATACATTTACATTTCCTGATAATGGATTAGGAACCTATGAGCTCGTTCAAAAAGAAAGATTTGAGTTCTTCAGTTTTGTTAGATTCAAGACAGTATCTAAAGATCGTTTAACTATTGAAATAGAAATGCCGAATACATGGTTACTAGACTTAGAGTTTTCAACAAATGTAGGACAGATTAAACTAGATCACGAATCCGTAGTCACATACAAAAATTTAGATTTAGACTCAAATACAGGCAGTATTTACGTAAAAAATGTAGCAATCGATTCATTTAAAGGTGATGTTGATACTGGAGCAATTACTTTGATGGATGCTACAGTTGTTGAAGATGTAATCGCAGAATCTTCTACAGGATCAATTGTAATAAGTGATGTGGACGCAGATAACTTTGGACTATCAACTTCAACAGGGTCAATTCAATTATCCAATCTTTCTGCGAAAAATATTGATGCAGAAGTCAGCACCGGTCGAATTACAGCATCAGCAATTAACCTTACGGATGAACTCATCCTAAGTACATCAACCGGAGATATTATTTTAAGTGATTTTGTAGCAGTCTCAATATCATTATCCACATCTACAGGTGAAATGAGGGTCACGGTATCAGCACTTAATTTATACAACTTTGATTTAAAAACAAGTACTGGAAAAGTCTATGTCGATGGAGATAACCAAGGAAATAGACACACCACTTCATCAGGAACTGTTGATTTAGATGCTACAGCATCAACTGGAGATATTAGAATAATCGTACAGGGATAACCCCCTGTACTTTTTATTTAATAAGTGAACTACTCCCACCACTTAATGAAAAATCATTAGAAGTGGGGGCTTCTTGGGTAAAACAAACTAGTGTTTGCTAATTTACCAAGCTATCGCGTCTGTTCCATACGCTTTGGTTACATATTTGATTAAACCTTGAACACCAATGTTAATTGCTGCATTTAGGTCTCTATCCATCTTATGTCCACATTCGCAGTTATAGGTGCGTTCAGATAGCT
>JAHIRQ010000073.1 GCA_018818645.1 Bacillota bacterium | reverse complement strand
TTAGAAAAAGTCCAACAGGGCTTATCGACTGAAAAAGTCTGTGATATCGTTGTCTTTAACCTAAAATCACCAGATCAAACCAAATATCGTTATTTAGAAGAACAAAATCTAAATGCGCGTTTACGCATGCTTTTAGAAGATATTAATAAGCAAAAGATGATTGTTGATCTTGAACAAAAGATTAATGATGAAATCAAGAAATCTATTGATGAAAATCAAAAAGAATACTATTTACGTGAAAAGATGAGAGCTATTCAAAATGAACTTGGTGATAAAGCAAAGAAGGAAGAAGAAATCGACGAACTTAGAACGAAGATTCTTGCTGCTAAAATGCCTAAAACCATTGAAGAAAAGGCTTTAGCTGAGCTATCACGTTATCAATCGACTCCTGCAGCAATGGCAGAGTCATCCATTATTAAAACTTATTTAGATCTACTTGTTGACCTTCCATGGAAGAAGGCTTCTAAGGATAATTATGATTTGGCTAAGGTTAAAACCAAATTGGATGAAAATCACTTTGGTTTAGAAAATGTAAAAGAAAGAATTATTGAGTATCTAGCAGTTAAAATTATGACCAAGAGAAATCCTCAAACCATTTTATGTTTTGCAGGTCCTCCAGGGGTCGGTAAGACATCACTTGCGATTTCGATTGCTGAAGCGCTAAACCGTAAGTTTGTTAAACAATCTTTAGGTGGTGTGCGTGATGAATCCGAGATCAGAGGTCATAGAAGAACTTATATCGGCGCAATGCCAGGTCGTATCATTAAAGGTATGAAGGATGCGAAGACAGTCAATCCAGTCTTTTTATTAGATGAAATCGATAAGATGTCATCTGACTATAAAGGAGATCCTGCTTCTGCAATGCTTGAAGTTCTAGATCCTGAACAAAATGCTAGATTTTCTGATCATTACTTAGAAGAGCCATATGATTTATCACAGGTTCTATTTATTACAACCGCGAACTATCTAGAAAATGTTCCTGCACCTCTTAGAGATAGAATGGAAATCGTTGAGCTATCTTCTTATACTGAGCAAGAAAAATTCCAAATCGCTAAACGTCACTTAATACCTAAGCAACTAAAGAGTCACGGTGTAGATAGTACCCAATTTAGCATGAGTGATGATTCCATTATGTATATCATTCAACATTATACCAGAGAAGCTGGTGTCCGTGAGGTTAACCGCTATATCGGTGCTTTAATCAGAAAATCGATTAAGGAAATTCTATTGACTAAAGTCGCATCAGTAGGAATTACGAAGGAAAATATTGAAACCTATATTGGGAAACCTAAGTATGTTCATAATCTTGCTGATGAAAAGGAACAAATTGGTGTTGCTACAGGATTAGCCTATACGGCTTTTGGTGGAGACACACTACCTGTTGAAGTGACTTATTATAAAGGCACTGGTAAACTGGTATTAACTGGTAAGCTTGGTGATGTTATGAAGGAATCCGCGCAAACCGCGTTATCCTTCATTAAATCAAAGGCTAAAACCTATAACATTGATGAAGATATTTTCAATCAAAATGACTTTCATATCCATGTCCCTGAAGGAGCAGTACCAAAGGATGGTCCTTCTGCAGGTATAACGATTGCAACTGCGATTTTCTCTGCAGTCACCCATCGTTACATTCGAAAAGAAGTCGGTATGACTGGTGAAATTACACTGCGCGGGTATGTTCTTCCAATTGGTGGTTTGAAAGAAAAATCAATTGCAGCACATCGAAGTGGGTTAAAAATCATTCTTATCCCTAAGGATAACGAAAAAGATATTGATGATATTCCAGAAGAAGTCAGAAATGCACTTCAAATCATCCCTGTAGAAAATGTAAATGATGTATTTCAATACGCTTTAAAATAGAGTATAATAAAAAGTAGTCGACTGGCTACTTTTTTTAATCTATTGAAGGAATGATGAAATGATTAAGCAAGCACTATATATAAAAAGTATAACTGACTTAAAGGATGAACCTGAGCGTTTACCTCAAATACTGCTCCTTGGGAGAAGTAATGTAGGTAAGAGTTCTTTTATCAATGCCCTAACCAATAGAAAAAACTTAGCTAGAGTTTCCAATACTCCAGGAAAGACACTCACCCTCAATTTCTATTTAATTGATGACTTTTTTTACCTAGTCGATGCCCCTGGTTATGGGTATGCAAAGCGAAGTAAATCGATGAAAAATGACTTTATTGTGATGATAGAATCCTATTTATTACATCAAAGAGCATTGAAGCTGATCTGTATGCTCATTGATTTCAAGGTAGGTCCCACAAAAGATGATTTAGAAACCTATGATTTTATTAAAGAATTAGGAATTGATGTCATGATTATTGCCACCAAGAAGGATAAAGTACCCAATACACATCAATTCAAGCAGGAGCAATCCATTAAAAATATACTGAAGCATCCAAAAACATTTTATGCATACTCAGCAGTTACGAAATTCAACTTAGATAAAATCGAAATGGAGATGCTATCTCGAGTCAAGGAGGTAGACCATGAATAAAGTTTTAATCTTAACCGATTCAACTGCAGACCTTTCCCAAGGTCTCATGATTAAACATGATATTCAATCGGTTCCACTCTATATTCGCTTTGATGAAGAAGTATATTTAGATGGAATTGATATCACAACTGAAGAACTTTATGAAAAGGTTATGGAGAAAGGTACGCTTGCAAAGTCTAGCGGTCTACGTTCCGCTGACTTTTTAATTACTTTTAGAAAATTTATAGCGAGAGAGTTTGATGTTGTTTATATTGGTGTAAGCTCTGGTTTGAGTGGTTCTGTTCAAGCAGCTGATCTTGCTAGACATGAAATAGCACCCAATCGTATATTTATAGTCGATACTAAAAACTTATCCTCAGGTGTTGGTCTACTTGTTTTAAAAGCTGTAGATTTAAGAGATAAAGGCTTTTCGGCTCAAGAGATTAAACGAAAAATTGATCAAATGGTACCTCATGTTAAAACCTATTTCATTATCCCAGACTTAACGTATTTAGAGATGGGAAACAGGTTATCTGGTTCACAGAAATTTTTTGGAAATATCATCAAGACTAAACCGATCATCACCATCAAAGATGGCAATGTTGAAGTCATTAAAAAGCCTTATGGCGATGTTACGAAGGCAATCGGATATTTGCTTAAGACTTTTGAAAAAGACAGTCCAAACCTTGATAAAGACTTTCTAATGGTCACGCATAGCTATGCGAGTAAGTCTGCGAAATATTTAAGAGATTCAATAACAGAAAAATATGAGATAAGAAATGTAATTGATTCTTTTGCTGGTTGTGTGATTTCTGCACATATCGGTAAAGGATCGATAGGATTATCCTATCTTACAAACAAATAAAAAAAAGGAAAACAACAAGATGAAAAAGATGCTTTACATATTGATACTATTATCAATAGGATTGATTTTAACAGGATGTGAATTAATAGAATCTAGTGATGGACCGTTCACGGTCAGCTTTAACTCTAATGGTGGAACCTTAGTCGAGCCCATGGATGTAGAAGCATTTGATCCATTTTTACCAAGTGAAGTACCCCTTAAGGACGGATATACATTTGGTGGATGGTATTTGGATGCGAACTTTTATTATCCAATGAGCTTTAATGCAGGAACCAATGAAGAGCTAACACTTTATGCCAAATGGTTACCCATTGAAAATTCTTTAACAGAAGTAGAAATTAGAGCAATTATTGATTCAATTCTTTTAGACGAAGACTTTATGATTGCTGATGAAGAAACCATTTCAAATATCGTCATGGACTTAATTGATTCGAATGCACTAATTGATGAAGCTGCAGTTATTCAAGCTGTATTATCCAATATTGATGTCGTTGCACTCTTTGAAGCCCATGTTACTGAAATGATTGCTGATGTTAGACAATCTGTCGTCATGATTGATACCTATGATGGAGCATCCATCGATGGTGGAGGCTCTGGAATCATCTATAAAAAGGTTGGTTCAACATATTATGTGTTAACCAATGAGCATGTGGTTGCAGGATATAACTCAAATGAACTCGCTATCACGATATTCAATCAAGCTGGTGAAGTTAAAATCAATAAGGGTAGTGTAACCATCAAGGGTGTATCTGTACTTCATGATATGGCAGTTGTTACATTCACATCTGCTCAAAACTTAAGAGTCATTGAATTTGGAACTAAGGAAAGCTTAAAAGTTGCTCAAATGGTATTCGCGATTGGTAGTCCACTGGATCTACCAAATGGAGTGACCATGGGAGTGATCTCACATATTGATCGTCCCATGGAAGATGATTATGGAATGAATACCATTACAATTCAGCATACAGCAGCAATCAATCCAGGTAATAGTGGTGGTGCTTTGGTTGATATTTATGGAAAGCTTGTTGGTTTAAACAATATGAGCTATGTAGATGAATATGTTGGTGAAGGTATTGAAGGGCTTCATTTTGCAATCCAAATAGATATCGTTTCTCAAATTATCCCTACACTCGAATAAGTTCTTCTTTTATTCGATGATAAGAACGCTTTTTAAAGTTCCTAAAATAAACAAAGGATAGATAAAGGTACTGAATGCTTTATGCGAAATCAGTACCTTTTTTTTACCTAAAATCTAGTTTTTCTACTTTTTGATTGGTATGTTTGTATTGACTCAATATGATTGATTTCATTGCACTTTAGATATCATAAGATACATCTATTAATCATCGAAAAAATACATTCTACTCGACAATAATTTTAATACCTATTCTTAAAATTTATGATAAAATAATATTAATAAAATTCATTAGGGGGATTTTTTATGAAATTTTTATATGGTGGTATCATTATTTTATGTTATGTGTTGATGATAGGTTTTACCTATAGAACACTTCCTATGAAGCTTCGTAGTGTCGATAGAGATCCTTACATAGTCTATCAAGATGAGAAGTATTATGGAAAAATCAATGACGGACTCTGGTATAACCTAGAGGATGGGTTTATTATCGAAAGCGAAACTGGAACAGGAACCAAATACAGTTTGTTTAGAACTGAAATGAGCATCATTGATCACGTGGATTCTATCACGATATTTGAAGGTGATGTTGAAATAGGTGCTTGTGATTACACAAGAGATTGTGTAGATTATGATTTATCCGATGAGTATTCAATAGATGATCTTAAAGCATTTGTATCCATCTTAACAGTGATTGAACCAAATGATCCAATGATCTTTAAAAATGCCAATCTTCAATCTTTTCTATTATTGGAAACATTTGCCTACATCATGATGGTTTTATTATTAAGTTTTGGATTGATGAAACATGAAAAAGCGAAGTTATTCTTGAGTTCACTTCGTGATTATTTTCATAAAAATCGAATTATTAAAGAAGAAGAACCTTTAAAGAGACGAATTATAATACTTCATCGTGGAAGTTTAATTCTTGGAATTGGAATATTACTTTGTTTAATTCATGTAATCATTGCAATTTATACACTTTAATCTGATTTAACCAAATAAAATTTATTTAATGTGGGGGGATTCATATGAAGAAAAAGTATTCTATTATAACAGCACTGATTGGTTTTTTAATGCTCACAGTTCTCTTTTTTAGTCTTCCAAAAGAATTAAAAGTTGAACAAAGAAAACCTTATCGTCTATATCAAGAAGAAAAGTACTTTGGAGATTATAGATTAAACATGTTTTTCATTAAAAATGAGGATGAATTTATTTGGTATGAAGGATCAATGGAAAGAGAAGTTTTCATCTTTTCATTTGATGATATAAAGGTTATATCTGAAAATAATTCAATATCCATACAATCAGAAAATAACGAGATTGGTACTTGTAATTTAATCTTTGAGTGTAGTGATTCAGACCTTGCAGATGAATATTCGGTAGATGACTTAACTGATTTTGCACAAATCTCTATACTTTACGAAACCGAATTTCCTGGTATATTCAACAATATCAATTTTGGAATGTTCATCATCATCCAATCCTTACTCTACAGTCTCATGTTGATGTTTTTTCGTTATGGTATCAATGGGAACGATAAACTAGATGATTTTCTACGTTTTACCTCAAAATATGTTGACCGAGTCTATTGGTTAAATGACGAAAATAACGCGAAATGGCGTGTCACTGC
>JAHIRQ010000072.1 GCA_018818645.1 Bacillota bacterium | reverse complement strand
CTTTTTATATCGATATGTTATACTTATATTATATCATGTAATGATATATGACGGAGTGTTTATTTATAGATATTTTAAAGATAAAAAGTTGGTTTCATTCATCTCCCACTTAATCCTTTGAAGAGGGAGTTTTCTGAAACAATTAGATAAAATGTATGCTAGTTTCCTTTAAATAGCACTTTATTTATGCTACAATTAGAAAAGGAGATGATAATCTATGACAATCAATTTTAGAGACGAAGTTCTCAAAAGAAAAGATGAACTACTTAAAGATTTAACAAAGTTAATTCAAATTAATTCTGAACTGACAACATTTGATCCTAACCGTAAAAATGCACCATTTGGTGAAGGATGTAAAGAAGCTCTTGATCTTATGCTTTCTATTGGAGATAGAGATGGTTTTGAAACTGTAAATCTCGATGGTTATGCAGGTCATATCGAATATGGTAAGCAAAAAGAATTTGTCGGTATGATTGGGCATTTAGACGTTGTTCCTGCAGGAAACGATTGGACACATGATCCTTATGGAGCAGAAATTCATGATGGAAAAATGTATGGTCGTGGTACTGAAGACGATAAGGGACCAACTATTGCTGCATATTATGCATTAAAAATACTAAAAGAACTTAAAGTCCCTCTTTCAAAGAGAGTTAAACTTATTTTAGGAAACGATGAAGAAACTGCTTGGCGTTGTATGCGTCACTACTTTTCAGTTTATCCTGAAGCACCAGTTTCTGGGTTTATTCCTGATGCTGATTTCCCACTGATTTATGCAGAAAAAGGAATTTCAAGAATATTCGTAGAAGGTAATGTAGGACATAGTGATATTTTAGAAATTCATGGTGGTTTTCGAGATAATATGGTACCTGATTATGCAACAGCTTTATTAGAACCAACAAAAGACTATTCAAAGCTATTCAATACATTCTTAAAGAGTAAAGGCTATGAAGGCTCATCATCGGTTAATAATGGTAAAGTATTCATTAAGGTTGTAGGAAAGAGTGCACATGGTTCAACTCCTCAATTTGGTGAAAATGCGATTGACCGTCTATTTGAGTTTTTTATTGAGTATCAATTTTCGGGTGATTTGGTTGACCTAGTTTCAAACTTACTCATTCATGATTACCTAGGAAAAAAATTAGGTGTTGATTATGTGGATGCTGAAATGGGTCCTCTAACCAATAACTTTGGTGTTATCAATGCAAAAGATTCAACCTATCAAATTCATTTGAACTTAAGATATCCAAACAATGTGAGCTTTGATGATGTCGTCAAGACTCTTCAAGATAAGGTGAGTGTTTATCACGCAACTGCAGAAGTTGATAAGCATCAGCAACTTCTCTATAAGGATCCAAACTCTGAGCTCGTTCAGAAATTAATGGCAGTTTATATTAAACATACCAATGATAAAGAAGCGAAGCCTATCAATATTGGTGGGGGTACTTTTGCCAGAGCAATGCCAAACTCAGTTGCCTTTGGTCCCCATTTCTTAGATAAACCAACATTCATTCATCAAAAAAACGAATTTATCGATATTGATGATTTACTTCTAGCAACCATCATTTACACAGAAGCACTATACGAACTCGCTAAATAGATAGAGGAGGGCTTGAAATGAAGCCATATTTGGATTTATGTCGACATGTCATAGAGCATGGTAGTTTTAAAATGGACCGAACTGGAACAGGAACAAAAAGTGTATTTGGATATCAAATGCGATTTGATCTTGCTGATGGATTCCCTCTTTTAACAACAAAAAAAGTACATTTAAAATCAATTATTCATGAGCTTCTTTGGTTTATCCAAGGAGACACAAATATAAAATATTTAGTGGATCATGATGTAAGAATTTGGAATGAATGGCCTTATCGTACGTTTACACAAAGTAAGGACTATCAAGAGGAAACGATGGAAGAGTATGTTGAAAAAATAAAAAATGATCCAGATTTTGCCGAAAAGTATGGAGATCTAGGTCCTGTATATGGTGCACAATGGCGAAAGTTTAATGGTGTAGATCAACTTCAATATATTTTAGATGAAATCAAAAACAATCCGGATTCGAGAAGAATGATTTTAAGTGCATGGAACCCTGCAGAAATCAAGAATATGGCACTTCCCCCATGTCACACCTTAATCCAATTTTATGTCAGAGATTCTAAACTATCTCTTCAACTCTATCAAAGAAGTGCAGATATATTTTTAGGTGTACCATTCAATATTGCATCCTATGCGCTTTTGTTGATGATGGTCGCACAGGTTTCTAATTTAGAGGTTGGTGAATTCGTTCATACATTAGGTGATGCTCATATCTATTCCAATCATTTTGAACAAATAGAATTACAGCTTTCAAGAGAAGTTAGAAAAAGACCAACCATGAAGATAAATCCAAACGTGAAATCATTATTTGATTTTAAATATGAGGATTTTGAACTTCTAGATTATCATCCACATCCTGGAATTAAAGGGAAGGTGGCTGTATGATTAATCTGATTTGGGCGATGGATGAAAACTGGTTGATCGGAAAAGATAATGTATTACCTTGGCATTATCCAAAGGACTTAGCTTATTTCAAGAATATGACAAAAGATCATGCAGTCTTAATGGGAGATATGACCTATCAATCCCTTAAGGGATATTATAAGACAAAACCATTACCTTTTAAAAAAAACTATGTAGCAAACATCAATGATGCAAGCTATCCAGATGCTATTCATATCAAGGATTTATTTTCATTTCTTAAAGAAACAAAAGAAGATATCTTCGTTATTGGTGGAAAGACAATTTACCAATTGTCTTTACCTTATGCAGATAGACTTTATATTACCTATGTTCTTCGAACACATGAAGGAAATGTATATTTTCCATCATTTGATTTAAGTCAGTTTAAACTAATTGAAAAGAGACTTGAAGACCAGCTTATTTTTGCTGTCTACGAAAGGATTACTAGATGATTTCCTTACTGTTTTTAATCTTTATTGCAGCATTCATGTATTTAATGACCTTAGTTGTTGAAAATCTATGGTTTTTACCTTTATGGTTTTTCCTAGGAATCATCGTTTCTTTTTTCGCTATTGTTATTTTTATCGTTATTCAGTTTCCGATATTTAAGAGAACAAAATTTACGAATCGATATAAATATTATATCTGTCGTAGTACATCACATTGGCTGATTATCTTCTTTTTGAGATTAAGAATTCAAATCACTGGAAAAGAAAATATTCCAAATGATGGTTTATTGACTATTTTCGCAAATCATAAGTCATATGCTGATCCATTTATTGTCTTTGAAATCATGAAGAGACCTACAACCTTTACACCCAAAATGAGTGTTTATAAATTACCCTTGGTCGGTACTTTATTGAAATATTTAGGAGCATTCCCAATTGATAGATCATCAGATAGAAATACAGCACGTGCAATGGTGGACGCGATTAAAGTCATTAAAGACGGTATGGCAATGGCTATATTCCCTGAAGGGGGAATTAAAGACAGAAATGATGAAAAGATGGTAGCTATGCGTGCCGGTGCATATCGAGTTGCTATGAAGGCTGGAGCTGATTTATTACCAATTAGCATTCAAAATACAACATCTATTAAGTATAGAGCACCATTTAGATCAACAAAGATTATCATCGTGATTCATCCCGTAGTGCGCTATGAAGACGTCAAGCATTTGACAACTCTTGAAGTTGCAGATAAAATGTTTAATATCATCAATCAA
The DNA here is from genome assembly GCA_018818645.1 of Bacillota bacterium. GTDB lineage: Bacteria > Bacillota_I > Bacilli_A > Acholeplasmatales > Acholeplasmataceae > Peloplasma. The sequence continues at coordinate 2,733 of JAHIRQ010000072.1, read as the reverse complement.
AAACTAATCAAATAAAAAAAGGCTTCGGCCTTTTATTTTTTTAATACTGTTATTTTTTGATCAGTGACTTCAAAATAGATAATATCAACATGTCTGATTAAGTCAGCAAATGAATATGCTATTGGATCAATATATCTTAAAAGTGCTTTAATCACGTGTGAATGTGCGACGAGTAAGATCTTTTTATCTCCATGAATCCTTCTTAAATGCTTTACAGCTTTACTAACTCTTTGAATCATCATTTGATCATGTTCATAGCCTTCAAACTTATAGTTTTCTATTCTAACTAAAGGCATAGCAGTTTCTACTGGAGTACCATCTAAATGATAGAAATCACGCTCTACAAATTGATGATCTACATAGATAGGTCTAGTCATTTTGAGTTGTTTTGAAATGATAAATGCAGTTTCTAATGCTCTTGAAAGTGGTGATGCTGCTATTAAATCAAAGGATTCATTTTGCGCTCTAAGTGCTTCTCCAAGCTGCTTGGCTTGAGTTTTTCCTAAGTCATTTAAGGGGATGTTGACTCTACCTTGAACTAAACCATCAGCGTTGTATGCAGTTTGTCCATGACGTACCATTGCTAATATCATAGTATTCCTCGTTTCATCTTTTTCATTATAACATATTTCATAGGTAATCCTTATCATATATGATAAAATAGTTAAGAAGGAGATGTGATTTTATGCATATCATCGATATTATTGCCAAAAAAAGAGATGGCATGGTTTTAACTAAAAATGAGATAGATTATCTAATTCAAAATTATACAAAAGGTGTGATTCCTGATTATCAAATGAGTGCTTTTTTAATGGCAACTTATTTTCAAAAAATGAATGATCAAGAATCAACTTATTTAGCACTCGCGATGAGAGATTCTGGAGATTCAATTGACTTATCAAGCATTCCAGGTATCAAAGTAGATAAGCATTCCACAGGTGGTGTAGGGGATAAAGTAACATTGATTCTAGGACCTCTTTTAGCATCTTTAGGTGTAAAATTTGCAAAAATGAGCGGTAGAGGCTTAGGTCATACTGGTGGTACCATTGATAAACTCGAAAGTATTCCAGGTTATCAGGTAGAACTTAAGGTCGAAGACTTTATCAAGCAAGTCAATACCATAGGGATTGCGATAGTTGGACAAAGTGGTGATGTAGCTCCAGCAGATAAAAAATTATATGCGCTTCGTGATGTGACAGCAACTGTTGATGTCATACCTCTGATTGCCTCATCGATTATGAGTAAGAAGTTAGCGAGTGGTGCAGATGCCATTGTTTTAGACGTCAAAGTCGGGCATGGTGCATTTATGAAAACTGAAGAAGAGGCTGTTAAATTAGCTGAGCTTATGGTTTCTATCGGTAGATTAGCAGGCAAGAAAATGACTGCTATTCTTACAGGAATGGATGAACCATTGGGTCATAAGATTGGTAACGGTCTTGAGGTCTATGAAGCGATTTTGACCCTGCAAGGAAAGGGTCCTAAGGACTTAGTCGATGTCACTGTTGAAATTGGTGCACATCTATTACTAGACTCTCAAATTGAAACTGATTTTGAAAAAGCGAAGGAAAGACTTCATGAAGCACTTCAAAATGGAAAAGCTTATGCTAAATTCTTAGAGCTTGTCAAAGCACAAGGCGGAGATGTCAAGGCACTAGAAAATCCAGAAAACTTACTATCGAAACAATTGGTGGAAGTTAAATCTACTGCTGAAGGCTATATTATGGATATCAATGCACTTGATATCGGTAAAGCTGCGATGCGTTTAGGCGCTGGTAGAGAAACGAAGGAAGATGTGATTCTTCTGGATGTTGGTTTAGATCTTCACCAAAAAATAGGTAGCTATGTTAAAGTTGGCGATGTTTTAGCGACATTATATGTTAGGGATAAAGGAATACTTGAAGCGAAACAGTTGGTTTTAGATGCAATTACGATTGGAAAGACTAAGAAGACACTCACTTTAATCAAAAAAACAATTAAGTAGGTTTTAGTCATGATTATGTATCCTGATTATAATAACTCGATTTTAAACGTAACAGCAACCCTTTTGAAGCATTACAATGCTCCATCTATTTATGCTTCAATTCCAGAACTTGAAGTTGAACTGAAGAAAAACTATAACCATGTTGTTCTAGTACTTTTAGATGGTATGGGTAAAAATATTATGGAAGAGCATCTTAAAGCGGATGCTTTTTTGAACAAATACAATAGGAAATGGATTACATCGATATTTCCACCAACAACGGTAGCAGCTACCAATGCAGTATTATCGGGTTTACCTCCTATTTCAAGCGGGTATTTGGGTTGGATTCAATACTTTAAGAAGGAAAAAGCGAATGTTGCAGTTTTTTTAAACCATGATTATTATCATCCTGAAGTGAAGTTCGAGGAACTACTTCGTGAGAAATATTTAAAATATCCAACCATTTATGAACAAATTCAAAAGTATTCACTTGAAGTGAATACATATGAACTTTTTCCAAGCTTTAGAGAAAATGGATTTCATTCATTTCATGATCAAGGAAATAGACTTTTAGAAATCCATAAAACAGATTTAAAAACATTCAGTTATGTTTATTGGACTGAACCAGATATGACTGAACATGATTATGGAATTCACTCAAAAGAAACCGCTAAGGTTTTAAATGACTTGAATGTGGAGCTAGAAAGATTATCAGAGGAGTTATCAGAGGATGCTTTAATGATCGTCATTGCTGATCATGGTTTAGTTGATGT
>JAHIRQ010000071.1 GCA_018818645.1 Bacillota bacterium | reverse complement strand
TTATAAAAAAAGCTAGGAAATTTCCTAGCTTATTGAATTATGGATTAAGCTGGTTGGAATGCTCCAAACAGAACTAACCAAGCAAGAATCGATTTAGCAACTAAGCTTAATACGATATAAGTGCGTTCTCCGTATAAATAATCTTTCCACTTACCAATTTTCTTATATTGTAGAATCATGTTGACTGGGAATGTATTAAACGCAACGAAGTAAGTTGCAATGATTGCCCATACAAACCAAGGAGGATTAACATCTCCACCTGCACCAAACATATAAAGTAGAATTGCTATCCATGGTGCAATACCTGCAACTGATCCCCAAACGAATGGACCCCAATTGAGTTTTTCACCTTCAGCACGCTTGGAATTAAGCAATTCCATATCAAGACCAAATAGATTCATTGCAGCATTGACGATAAAGATTAAAATAAGTGAACCAATATCATAGATACCAAATAATGTTGCAATTAATACGATCATCACTGATGAGCTTAATGCATATTCAAACCATCTAAGTTTATTTACACCCTTAAGTAGGTCTCTGTTGTACATGTCATTAATTTTCTTTGGAAATGAGATTAAAGCATGTGCTCCTGCAGATAATAGTAGAAAGACACCAACCATAATTCCAAATGGTAAATCAAACAATGGTTTTGAATCTAAATATAATCTCATATTAACTTCATCAAAGTTTAAGAAGTTTTGAGTGATGACAATTTGAAACGCAGGATTAATTGTGCTAATCACTGTGATAGCAATAAAAATCATGAGCAAACCTTGTACAAGATGGACTGCTCCCATAATCATATTAAATTTACGTAATTTTTCGAATACTGTTTTTTCCATATATTTCCCTTCTTTCATTTATAGATAAATTATATATCTTTTTTAAAAATTTAACAATTAATATGACCAAGATTTCAAATTATACAGTTTCCTATTTTTGAATTAAAGAAAGCGTAGATATCGATATTAATGATTAGAAATGATATAATTTAGTTAAGCAAATTTACGAGTTGATTTGATGATATGAAAAAAATTATTCAATAGATGATTTAGCACATGAGTAAGATTAATATTGAATTCAAGAATTTGTTTCAAGAACTCGCTAAAATCGATGAAGACTCTAGCTTGCCATTAGCACTATCTAATACCTTTATTAAAGATATATTAAAATCGTGCAGAGCAAGTGGGATATGATGTATTTACGAAGAAATTTTTTTCACCAATGATCATAAAATTCAGCTTATTCAAGAATCGATACATAAATAAAAGGAGCATAAGTTATGAACAATGTATGGGGATTGATATTATCTTATATACTCATATTTGCCATCATAGGTATTTCAACAATTTTGCAAAACAAGAAAATTTTAGGAGATGAAGGCGCAAGAAAATTCATTCATATTGGTGTATCAAATTGGTGGATTCTTGCGATGATTTTCTTCAAAGGTGAAAATTCAGTTTGGTTTGCAATTGTTCCCCCAATTACCTTTATTGTTTTAAACTATTTATCCCATAGACTAAATCTATTAAAAGCTATGGAACGGGGAGGAAAAGGGAACTTAGGAACTGTTTATTTTCCAATATCACTTCTTATTTTAGTTATTCTAACATTTGGCGTATTAGAACAACCGTTTATAGGAGCAGTAGGTATTTTAGTTATGGGTTATGGTGATGGACTCGCAGCAGTTATCGGTACAAAATATGGAAAGCATAAGATTGCTTTTGGTAAATCCGTAGAAGGAAGTCTCACGATGTTTCTTACTTCATTTGCAGTTGCGATCACCCTCTTACTGATTTTTAGAGTTCCTAATCCTTTTCTCATTGCAATAGGAGTTGCAGTTATTGCTAGTATGATCGAGCTTGTTACACCTAAAGGTCTTGATAATTTATCAGTACCATTGATCACTTCGCTCGCATTACATATATTGCTACTTATTTAAGGGGTATTTATGCTTATAGAATTTTTGATTGGTGCAGTGTTATCTATCTTAATCGCATATGCAGCATATTTGAAACACTCACTTGCTAAAAGTGGGTTTATTGCTGCAGTTATAATAGGAACAATCATTTATGCATTTGGTGGTATGGTTATATGGGCTGTATTGATTGCATTCTTTATCTCATCAAGTCTACTGACTAAGCTTAATGAAAAAAAAGAAAAAGATCCTTCAAGAGGAAGGAACTATATTCAAGTCATTTCGAATGGCTTGGTTGCTGCAGTTTTTTCAGTCTTATACTATTTCTTGAATGTTGAAATCTTTTTACTTGCTTCAGTAGCATCAATAGCAACATCGAATTCGGATACATGGGCATCTGAAATAGGCATTTTAAGTAAAGGAAAGACTAGAAATATTGTTAACTTTAAGATAGTTTCTAAAGGTGTTTCAGGAGCGATTTCAGGCTTAGGAACTTTCGCATCATTCATTGGAGCACTGTTCATTGGATTGGTATTTGCACTTATGTATTGGATTAAGAATGGTATTTCATATGAGATTCTTATCTCATACACAATAATTGTTACCATCTGTGGTTTTCTAGGTTGCTTTATTGATTCCTATTTAGGTGCTTTGATTCAAGCTAAGTATCGTGAAGTAGAAACAGGGAAAATTACTGAGAAAAAATGGTTACCTAATGAAAAAGTTGTATTAGCTTCAGGTTTAGCACTTGTTACCAATGATGCTGTAAATTTTTTAAGTGGTCTTGCAGCATCTATGATAACAATTATATTTTTCATATAGAGGTCTAAATGAATCCTAAACGTATCATTCATCTAAAAGATGGAAAAAGTGAATCTAAAAAGCAATACGTGATTTATTGGATGCAGCAGTCTCAACGCGTCCATTATAATCACGCGCTTGATTATGCAATACAAATGGCAAATCAACATGATTTACCATTACTTGTTTATTTTGGACTGACTCCAAACTATCCAGATGCAAACTTAAGACACTACACTTTTATGTTAGAAGGGTTAAAGGAAGTCAAAAATATTTTGAATAAGTTTCATATCAACTTCTTATTTAAATTAGAATCTCCTGAAAAAGGAGTGAAGAATTACTTAAAGAATGCACACGCTCTTATCATGGATTATGGATACTTAAGACACCAAAAGCTATGGAGAAAAGAAGTGTTAGATTTCGCGATTGAAAATTGTGTAGATCTTCAAGTGGATATGGTCGATACAGACTTAATTGTTCCAGTAAAGGTTGCATCTGATAAAGCAGAATATGGTGCATATACGTTGAGACCTAAAATAAAGAGACTATATTTGGAGTTTAGGGATTTTAGCAAAATAACAACCATTCATAATCAGAAGAAATTGGAATTTGAAAGTGATAATGACTTAAGTAACATTAAAAAATTAACTGATTCACTGGATATAGATCACACGGTTACTGCTAGCCCTATATATAAAGGAGGATACATTGAAGCATCTAAATTATTTTATGACTTTCTTGAAAATAAAGCTAGTGACTATATAAACAGTAATGATCCATCATTGGGATTGACATCTAAAATGTCAATGTACCTACACTTTGGTCAAATATCTGCCCTTGAGATCATGGATAGAATGTTTCTAGCCATTGATCATGGGCATTTAGATGGAGCTTCGTTTGATGCATATATTGAGCAACTCTTGGTCAGAAGAGAACTTGCATTTAATTATGTCACTTTTCAAAAAGGATATGACAAGTTTGAGACAATGACCGAACCATGGGCATATATGACGATGAATGAGCATGAGTTAGATCGTAGAGAATATTTATATACAAGTGAAGAACTTGAGAACCAACAGACACATGATATCTACTTTAATGCAGCAATGAAAGAAATGGTTTACACTGGCTATATGCACAATTATATGAGAATGTATTGGGCTAAGAAAATTATTGAATGGATGCCAACCTATAAAGAAGCATACGATACAATAGTTTATTTAAACAACAAATATTTTATTGATGGAAGAGATCCAAATAGCTATGAAGGAATCGCGTGGTGCTTTGGTAAGCACGACAGAGCTTGGACTGAAAGAAGTGTGTTTGGAAAACTTAGATATATGAATGCAAAGGGGCTAGAACGTAAATTCAATATTGAAGGATATGTGAATGATGTTCAAAATATTGTAAATAATTGTCATTCTATTGTTAAATCATAGATTTAGAGGTATTATAAAAATAAAGAGCGGCATCATTTAAATTACAATCGCAGCGAGATTATTGTCTCTTGTTGCGCTTTTTTGTTTCATGATGCATCTTTAAAAGGAGGAGAAATAATGCGAAAATTTTTGATGTTGATTACAGTTTTATTCTTTGTATTCTTTATCTACTCATGTACAGGTTCAGGAGAAATATCTATTTCTTTTGAAGAAAATGGAGGAACAGAAGTTGAAGACATCACGGTTAGCACTTCAAGTACAAGCATCAGCTTCCCAGAACCTACAAGAGAAGGTTATACTTTCGATGGTTGGTACTTAGATGATGCTTTAACTCAACCATTTACGATTGCTTCATTACTGACCAACACAACGTTAACACTCTATGCAAGATGGACATCAGTAGCTTCTACAATTACGATAACATTTGAACCCAATGGAGGTAGTGCAGTAGCAGCAATTTCAGGGGTAGCTGGGTCTAGTGTTACAGCACCTACAAATCCTACAAAAACAGGATTCACATTTGATGGATGGTATAGTGATATAGCACTCACAACTGCTTATACATTTACAACCATGCCAGAATCCAATATCACACTTTATGCGAAGTGGACTGAGGATATAGTCCCTACAAAAACGATTAGTTTTGAAACCAATGGAGGTAGTGCAGTCACTGCAATTACCGAGGAAGTAGGTTCAGTTGTTACAGCACCAACTGCACCAACTCGAATGGGTTATTCATTTGATGGATGGTATAGTGATGTAGCACTCACAACTTCATATACTTTTTCAACCATGCCTTCAGATGATTTCACACTCTATGCAAAATGGACAATCAATAACTATACAATCACATTCAATTCGAATGATGGAAGCGCAGTAGCAAATATAACAGCAGCTTACTTAACTGCAGTAACAGCACCTACAGCACCAACCAAATTAGGGCATACATTCGGTGGATGGTATAGTGATGTTGCATTAACAACATCTTATACTTTTTCAACCATGCCAGCAGAAAATATTACACTCTATGCGAAATGGACTGCAAACCAATATACAATTACATTCAACTCGAATGATGGAAGTGCAGTAGCAAGTCTAGTAGCTGCTTACCTAAGCACAGTTAGTGCACCAACAGCACCAACTAGAATGGGCTATACATTTGATGGATGGTATAGTGATGTTGCACTAACAACCGCATATACATTCTTGACCATGCCGGCAAATGATTTCACACTCTATGCAAAATGGACACCAACACAATATACAATCGTGTTCAATGAAAATGGAGGAACAGCAGTTACAGATATTACACAAGCTTATTTAACTGCAGTCACCGCACCAACAGCACC
>JAHIRQ010000070.1 GCA_018818645.1 Bacillota bacterium | reverse complement strand
CTTTTTATATCGATATGTTATACTTATATTATATCATGTAATGATATATGACGGAGTGTTTATTTATAGATATTTTAAAGATAAAAAGTTGGTTTCATTCATCTCCCACTTAATCCTTTGAAGAGGGAGTTTTCTGAAACATATTAGATAAAAAAGTCAAAAAAATTAATTTCTAATTTTTTTGACAACTGGCTACTTTTTCGGGTCCTATAGCTTTGCATCCCTAAGTTTCCCCAGGTTTGCCTTTTACAATCATATTGAATTCGAATTTATTATACCACTTCGTATGTTATTCTACAATTATTGATACTTATGCATAATTAAACATTATTGGAAAGCATTTCATAATGTAAAATATCTTCTTCCATATAAGGACCCTTTACAATAACAAACCCTAGTTTTTCATAATATTCCTTTAAATATGCTTGACCTGAAATACGGACTGGTTCACCCTTGATATCATGCATCGATTCTTGAATGAGTTTTGTAGCAAGCCCATGTTTTCTATATTTTGGATCAGTTACAATTCTTGATAGTGCATACTCATTATATTTAACACCAGGTAAACATAGTCTTAAGTAAGAGACGACAACTCCTTGATCCTTAATCATATAATGAATACTCTTTTGATCTTTAAAGTCTGTATCTGTATAAAGAATTGCTTGTTCCATTACAAAAACCTTGAGTCTTAAATCAAGGATTTGATAAAGTTCTTCATTCGTAAGCTCGTTAAATGTCTTTTTTAAGATAGCGAATTCCATGCTTGAACACAAAGGGTGCACCGAGTGCTGCCCAAACTCCGATCATCAAATATCTAAAGAAATCAAATAAAATAGTATCCGGAAAAACGAATTTTAACCCTTCTTTTATAGCCAAAGCAATGATGAGTCCAACTATGACCTTAACAATTTGAATCCATATCACTTCTTTAACCTGATAGGATACGAATCTCTTTTCTAGATAATATCCAGATGCGAATCCTACAAAGCCACCTGCTGCTATATATAAATCGTGATTTTTAACAAAGAACATTAAGATGATAAAAAGTGGAGCGAGCATTAATGTATAGATGTGCTCATCATCACCCATTTTATCGACTAGTTTAAATGTGTAATGTGCGATTACAAATGCTAAGACAACACCGACAAGGACATCACTTAAAAAATGTTGACCTAAATAGACTCTAGAAAGCGGAACTAGGATAAGAATTGCAATTCCGATATACTTCATCCATTTATATCCTGTTTTCTTAGCTGCGTGAAGTGCTGTATATCCCAATACACCAGCAGCTTGTGCATGTCCACTAGGAAACGAATAACCTAGTGTATTCCAATGTGGTTCACTTTCAACACCTGGATAAAAATAAGGTCTTGTTCGCTTAAATATTTCCTTGAAGCCGCTATTCACGACTGCACTCACCATAAATGTGAAAACGAATTTGTGTGCAAATTTCTTGTCTATAGTCCAGTAGATGATTACTGCAAGTAAAATAAATGCATATTGATCTCCTAGTTGTGTAACAATGTAGAAAAACCAGTCAAAAACAGGATTTCTAAGTGTTTGAATCCACTTTACAATTTCTAAATCCATGCGTTCACCTCAGCCTTTATTTCTTTTTCTTCTTCCTTTGAAACACCAATCAATTGAAAACCATCTGGACGAGAAAATTCGTTGGCATCTTGAATAAGCTGTAATTTTTTTAATTTTTCTACCATGAATTTTCCCATTTGGTATCCATACTCAACTTTATTTTTGACTGCATCTGGCTTAAAATCAAGGATGTCATAGGGTATGAAATTAAATAGTTTCTTGGATTCAATATTAATTAATAAAATATTTTCTTTTTCATATTTCTTGGGGTGAAAATACCCATCAATAGGTACAGCAATGATAACATCACAGCCCTGTTCTAACAAAGGTTCTATCGGACAATTATCCTTTGCTCCACCATCGACATACTTATCATCATCAATATCTATCGAGCCAAATAGTACAGGAATCGAAGCACTTGCTAAAACTGCTCGATGTGGGTCTTTAAAATCATTCAAATGAAAAACTTCTTTTTCCATACGATGAATCATGACCTGTTCTATTCGAGATCCCTTATGAATTTTAGCTGCAGTTGCGTATCCTTGAATTTTACTTGCTCTAATTTCAGATAAAGAAATTTCTTTAGATAGTTTTTCATAAAGTTCTTGGATACTGAAAAGTCCTTGTTTGTCTAGTTTGTATCGATCTAGACCTTGACCATAGATTTGTGAATTATCAATACGCTCCCATAGCTCTATCATTTTGTCGAAAGACAAATTCGCCATAACCATCAGCGTATTGATTGCTCCAATCGATGTCCCTGAAATCGTTAAAATATTTTTTAAAATTCCTTCATCGTGAAGAGCTTTTAGCACTCCAATTTGATAGCTCCCACGAGCTCCCCCGCCACCTAAAGCGAGTCCAATTTTATGTCCCATGATCTCACCTTTGTTTCATAATCTTTTTTAAACGCATATTTTGGTCTTTTTCCTTTAAGGATTCGCGCTTATCATAATCTTTTTTACCTTTGGCTAACCCTATTTCAAGCTTACATAATCCATCTTTTAAATAAACCTTAAGAGGGATTAGTGTTAATCCTTGTTCTCTTGTTTTTGAGAATAGCTTTACAATCTCTGATTTATGCAAAAGAAGTTTTCTAGGCCTTGTTTCTTCGTGGTTAAATATATTTGAAAAATCATACTTTGCAATATGTAGGTTGTTGACATAGACTTCACCATCTTTAAATGTTACAAATGAATCGTTAACGGTTACTTTTCCCATTCGAATAGATTTAATTTCACTGCCTAACAGCTTGATCCCTGCTTCATAGGTTTCTTCAATGAAGTAGTCGTGCCTAGCCTTTTTGTTTTGGGCGATAATTTTCATGTTTGTATACCTTCTTCTTGTTCGCTTTCTTATCGATAATTCCGAAATCCATTTTTTTAGCAGCAAGATCAACATCAAGTAATTCTACCTTGACAGGATCTCCTAAGCGATATTTCTTTCCACGATTACCTACAAATGTAAGATTCGCTTCATCATACATATAATAATCATCTAATACTCTCAGAGGAACAAATCCTTCAATTCCATTGTCTAGTTTGACAAACATACCTGAAGGCATCATTTGGGTAATAATCCCTTTAAACTGATTTCCTATCTTATCTGACATATATTCACAGCTCTTTAATTTGGCGACGTCACGCTCCATTTGAACTGCTTTTCTCTCTTGATCAGAGGTATGCTGAGCAACAGCAGGCATGATGGATTCAAAGTGGTGAATATCTTTTTTCATGTTCTTAGATTCACCGATCACCAAGCGGTGAATAATGCGGTGTAGAATAAAGTCTGGATATCTTCTGATTGGTGAGGTGAAGTGTGAGTAAAATCTCGACCCTAAGCCATAATGAGGTGAATTGGTTTCACTATATTTCGCTTTTTGCATCGCGCGAAGTAGCGTCATATGCACAATATAGCTATATGGTGTATCACTTGTATTCTTCGTTAAGATTTGTAAAGGTCTAGGATTACCAATTTGCTTTAAATTAACTGGAAAACCTAGCTTAGCGACTGTTTGAAGTGCTAATTTTAATTTTGTGACATCTGGTTTCTCATGAATTCTATAAATCGATGGCAGGTCGGCATGAAACATGTGGAATGCCACAGTTTCATTCGCGATTAACATGAAAGATTCAATAAGTTCTTCTGCTTCATCCGTTTTTCTTTGATAAACATCTTTAACTCTGCCCTTATCATCAACGATAAAACCTAGCTCACTAGATTCAAATTCAATTTCTCCTCTTTGATGTCTAATTTTTTTAAGTTTTAAAGATAATTCATTCATGGTGACTAACATTTTTTCAATCTGTTCATCATGAAGTGATTTATTATGTATTAAAAATTGATTCACTTCATCATAATTCATTCTTCGATGGCTCTTGATAAACGTTTTTTGGATATCATAAGATACGACTTTCGCATCCATATCTAAAACCATCAAACAAGATAATGTTAATTTTATCTCATGCGGATTTAATGAACATAAATCATTTGATAATTTATGCGGTAACATTGGAATAACTCTATCCGCTAAATAAGAAGATGTTGATCTCTTATAAGCTTCTTCATCAAGCATTGTATTTTCTTTCACGTAATGACTGACATCAGCTATGTGAACACCTAAATGATACATATCATCTTTAATTGTTAAACTAATCGCATCATCTAAGTCTTTCGCATCTTTACCATCAATCGTGATGATTAAATCATTTGTTAAATCTAATCTTTCTTTCTTCTCTTGTTCTAAATCAATATTAATGTCATTTAATGATTCAATTAACTCATCACTAAATTTTGTTGGCCATTCATAAGCATAGACAATTTTTAGTGTATTGATATCAGGGTCATTGATATGACCAATAATCTTTTTAACTTTAGCAAATATTTGGTACTGCTCAATCGCTTCAACTTCCAAAGTCACGACATGGCCAGGAACAAGTCCATCCATCTTTTCAACTTCTAGTCTTTTATCTAAATATGTATCCGATTCAAAGAATAACCCTCTTTGAGTCTTTTTGAGTGTCGCGATAATAACTGTTAACGCTCTTTTAACGATAAAAATAATCTTTGGTTCAACGCCTTCTTTAACAAGCACGATATCATCGTGCATCGCGTCACTTAAATATCTTTGGTCAATATAAATATCTTCCAACTCTTGTCTTAAAAATCCAAAAGTTTTTTTATGATCAAGTCTTCCAATTAAAATATCTGGTTTTAAGATGTAAAAAGGTTCTTCAAAAGACAAATAAGGATACTTTTCTAGCTCAATATCTCCTGTAACATCCTTATGTAATTTTCTGGTTTGTTGGTTATAAAACTCTAAATATAAATTTTCCATAGTTGACTACCTCTACATTATTATATCATATTATGAGGTGCTTCAAGGGTAAAGAATGAGTGATTTCAAAAACAAGAGTCAAGATCAAAAACGATGACTCAATCCATACATTTTAAAGTATTCATGTTCTTCCACATTTCTTTTTTTTAAACTTGTCGTATAATGATATCGAGATGGATATATAGAGGTGTACATGAAGAGTATTTTTAAATATTTATATAAAGATAAAGTATTCATAATCGCGTTAGTTTTCGCGATTCTTTCTATGTTTTTCATAGCTCCTTCAGCTGATTACTTAGGATATATCAACTATAAAGTCTTAATCATCATGTTCACATTAATGATTGCAGTTGCAGGATTTTATGAGACGCATTTCTTTGATTTTGTTGCAACAAAACTTGTTATTCATTTTAGAAGTATCAAATGGATTGGATTAGTAATTATCTTAACAACATTTTTTCTTGCAATGCTTTTAACCAATGATGCTGTTCTGCTGACTTTGGTTCCATTTACGATATTTATAACAAAACATACGAAAACTGAAAAGTATGCAGTACTAATTATCATCTTACAAACAATTGCTGCAAACATGGGTAGTGCGTTAACACCAATGGGTGATCCACAAAACATCTATTTATATGCCTATTACAACATTCCTTTTCAAACTTTTATTTTAGTCATGTTACCTGTGACTATCATGGGGTTTATATTGGTAAGTTCAACAGCTTTACTTAAAATACCTAATATTTCATGTGAGTTAAACATCGTTGCTCCAAATGTGAATTGGAAAAGATTGTTTCTATACACACTTATCTTAGTTAACGCACTTCTTTCAGTGCTTCGAATTGTTCCTGAGTTTTATACTTTAGGTGTCACTTTATTATTAGCATCACTTTATGGAAGGCATTTATTTAAAAGAGTTGATTATACATTATTACTCACATTTCTATCTTTCTTCATCTTTACTGGTAATCTTGGACAAATGGATTTTATTAAAGATAGTATAGAAAATCTTTTAAACAGTCGAACTTCCGTATTTTTTACAGGTCTAATCACTTCCCAATTTATCAGTAATGTCCCTGCAGCTGTTCTACTTTCAACATTTACAAGACAAGAATTTTGGAAACCTTTACTTCAAGGTGTAAATATTGGTGCGATGGGAACGATCATTGGCTCTCTTGCAAGTTTAATTACATTTAAATATATTTTAAGAGAGTATCCAAATGAAACAAAAAATTACTTAATAGCGTATACGATATTATCCATTATATTTATTACAGTAATTTCAGTCGTAGTTTTATTTGTAACTGGTTAATCAATAAAAAAAGGTGCATGACGAGATGTCAGCACCTTTTGTTATTTAATGTTGTTATTTCTTAAGATTGTAAAATGACTTAAGTCCTAAGTATTGTGCACTTGAACCAAGTTGATCTTCAATTCTAAGTAATTGGTTGTATTTAGCAATTCTGTCTGTTCTTGAAGCAGAACCTGTCTTAATTTGACCAGCATTGGTAGCAACTGCGATATCTGCAATTGTTGTATCTTCTGTTTCACCAGATCTGTGTGATACAACAGCTGTATATCCTGCTCTCTTCGCCATTTCAATAGCATCAAAAGTTTCAGTCAAAGTACCAATTTGGTTAACCTTAATTAAAATTGAGTTTGCAATTCCAAGTTCAATACCTTTAGCAAGCTTTTCTGTGTTGGTTACAAATAGGTCGTCTCCAACCAATTGAACTTTCTTACCAAGCTTCTTAGATAGGTAAACCCAACCTTCCCAGTCATTTTCATCTAAACCATCTTCGATTGAAATGATTGGATATTTTTCAACTAAAGTTGCGTAGAAATCAGAAAGTTGTTCTGATGTGAACACTTTTCCACCTTCTCCAGCAAGTACGTAAGTCTTCTTTTCTTTATCAAAGAATTCTGAAGATGCAACGTCCATACCTAAGAAAATGTCTTTACCAGCAACATAACCTGTTTTTTTAATTGCTTCCATAATAACTTGAAGGGCTTCTTCGTTAGATCCTAAGTTTGGTGCGAAACCACCTTCGTCACCAACACTTGTGTTATAACCTTTAGCTTTTAAAACTGCTTTTAAGTTATGGAATACTTCAGTACCCATACGAATAGCTTCTTTAAATGTTTTAGCTCCAACTGGAAGAATCATGAATTCTTGGAAGTCAACGTTGTTATCAGCATGTGATCCACCATTGATGATGTTCATCATTGGTACTGGAAGTTGTTTCGTATTGAATCCACCAAGATATTGATATAGCTCAACACCTAAGAAATCAGCAGCTGCTTTAGCAACAGCCATAGAAACACCTAAAATTGCGTTTGCACCTAATTTTGACTTGTTCTTTGTTCCGTCTAGGTCGATCATCAATTGATCAATTGCATTTTGATTTGTTACGTCAAATCCAACGAGTTCAGGTGCTATAACTTCGTTCACATTATGAACTGCATTTAAAACCCCTTTACCTAAATAACGTTTTTTGTCACCGTCTCTAAGTTCAACAGCTTCGTGTTCTCCTGTAGATGCTCCTGATGGAACAATGGCACGTCCAAAAGCTCCTGAATCTGTGTAGACTTCAACCTCAACAGTTGGGTTTCCACGTGAGTCTAGTACTTCGCGTGCATAAATATCGCTTATAAATGGCATAATTTCACTCCTTTATTTGGTTTTTTTGCCTGTTTGTTTACTACTATTCATTATACCAAATAAATCTTTGTTTGAAAGATTATTGGCAATAAAAACGTTTACTTGCTGTAACGATATGCATAATATGTTCCAATTAAAAAGAACAAAAGCTCTAGCATATTGTCAACTGAATAAAACTGACTTGAAAATGGATTTATAAATTTGAAGTATTGCAATGGATTTAACACTTGAATGATGAAGCTAGGAACTAGTGCATCATATAAGAAAAGCACACCTAGATTTAAAGTGATAGACATTAAATAATATGCCAATAAAAAGAAAAATATACTTAAAATAGAATAAAGAATATGATATTCATTATAAGATCTTCTAATTCTAGTGGCAGTTAAATGTGCTAATATAAATAAAAGTAACCATGTGAGTGAAAACCCAAATTGAAAAGTAAAGAATGCATGAAGTGCGCCAATCAACAACCCTCCAGTAAAAGACATAAAAATGCCCTGTCTGATGACGGGCATTAAGTCATCCTTATGTATTGGTAGTTTCATCTGATCAATCCATTTCATCTTCTTACCTCAGGATTATTATAACATGATTTATAACTCTAGATATTTAAGTCTAGGTTTTAATACTAGGAAAATTGATGTAATTAATATACCCTTCATAATATTGAATGGTGTATAGCTAATTAATGCTGCAATAAAAAATGAAAATAAAGTAAATGGTGGTGCACTATCTTTCACATACGAGAATACTGTAAAATGAAGGCTTGCTTGACTTTGAGTAGCCCCAAACATACTTAAATATAATGGGGTAGCAAACAAGAAATTTGCCAATAGCATTCCTAAAGATAATATAGCAATACTAAATCCTAGATATACAGCCCAATCCTTTTTAGTAAGCTTATCTTCATTCACTGGAAGAACATAAAGTAAAGGTTCTTCTCTTCTTTTTAAGACTTTACGAGCTCCTAAATAAGCTAATAGTATAGAAATAGATGCTGTAATTGCTAAAAACTCACCAATATAATCCATTGCAAATCCCATTTTAGGTACAATCAATGGTCGAATCAAACTTCTCAAAAGAATCACAAAAATAGTATCCTTTGGTCCCATAACAACTAAAGCTACTAAAACAACTACATCACTAAAATCTAGTCTTACAAATGCTGCCCATGGGCCAAAAAATGAGAAAGGATTCGGAATTTCAACTAATCCTATCACAATCGATACCGCAGCTAGCGATACCACATAAAGCATCTTCTTTAATCTTAAGTAATTTGACATGTCATTTAACCTCCTAAGTTAACAAAAAATCGCCAAATTACTTCGGCGACAAAAGAACGTCAAAAAGACATTATCTTCT
>JAHIRQ010000069.1 GCA_018818645.1 Bacillota bacterium | reverse complement strand
TGATGGTAATCTGCATATTTATTTTTGCAAGGATAACCTAACTGATGAGATGTGGAAAAAGAAAGTATCTGAAGGATTTCAGTTAATGTATGAAAAAGCATTTAGCTTTGGTGGTCTAGTTTCAGGAGAACACGGTATTGGATATGCTAAAAAAGAATACATGGTTAAACTTTTAGGAGACAAACAAATATCAATCATGAAGGGTATTAAACAAACTTTCGATCCTAAAAATATATTGAATCCTGGTAAAGTCATTTAGTTTGAACAGATAAATCCATTCAAGTATTTCACAAGGGCTAAAAAATAGCCCTTTTGATTATGTGTAAATCATAACGAGGATACATATAATATTTTAATGATATAATAATAGTGAAAACACTTTCAGTTTGAATAAATGAAATGAATCGTTGATGAGGTGATTAAAATTAGCGTCATGTTAAATATGTTAAAGTACAAAGAGGACCTAAGCATGGCAGAGCGTGTTGTTTTAGATTATCTAATCGAAAACAAGGGCGTTCTCAAGGACTTCTCTGTTGAAAAAATAGCTGAGGCAGCTTATACATCGCCAGCATCAGTGGTTAGAATGTGTAAGAAACTGGGATATAAGGGATTTAAAGACTTTAAGATTGATTTCATTCTCGCGAATGCGAAGGTAGAAATTCCTGAAAATAGAGAATATGCAGATGTTATTTTAGCTAAGGATTCTCATTGCGGGTTATCTGCTGTTGAAAATAACATTAGAGTCTTAGAAGATACCTTGAAATTATATGATGAAGAAACTGTCATGAAGGCTGCTGAGATGATTATGAGTGCGAGAAAGATACTAATCTTTGGTAAAGGGTCATCTTATTTAGTCTGCAAAGATTTAGAGATGAAATTAAGAAGAATTAACAAATTCTGTATCGCTCAGGGTGAAAGTCATGAGCAGTTAGTAGATGCTTCATTCATTAATCAAAAGGATGTTATTATCTTTATATCAAACTCTGGTAAGACCAAAGAAATTATTAGTGCTGCACTCGTTGCTAAAGAAAATAAAGCGAAGATCATTAGCATTACGAAGCTAGGTGCTTCGATGCTTGCTGAACTATCCGATGTGGTGATTTACACATCGTCCTTAGAGGGAGAGTTTAGAAGTGCTGCAATGACTTCTAGAATTTCACAATTTTGTATGGTCGATGCGTTATTTGCACATTGTGCATATACCGATATCGATCGATCCGTTAGAACATTGGAAATGACCTATAAAACCTTTAAAAAGTTTAAAAGATAACCATTGAACTTGAAGCATATGAAAATACCATATGCTTTTTTTCTCGTTTTTCTTGAAAAGAGTCGTTTTTTTTCTAATTTGAAAAAAACAACCTAAAGGTCACGTTTCTATAGTTTTAAAAACTATATGTACTATAATAACTAGTGATGATAGGTGAATTATGAAGAAACTTGCTATAGGCATGATGAGTGGAACGTCTCTAGATGGCATCGATATCCTGATTGCGGAAATCGAAGGGACCTATACTCAAACAAAAGTAAATCAACTCGCATATCAAACCTATCCATTTGAACCCTCACTTCTAGAAAAAATTAGAAAAGGATTCTCCATAAAGACAAGTTCTTCAGAGCTGTTGTGCAGTCTGAACTTTGAATTAGGTGAAGCCTTTGCAAGCGCTGCCAAACGCTTATGTGAGGAAACAAATATTCAAATGGATGATATTAGTTTTATCGCTTCTCATGGACAAACCATCTTTCACATAGGAAGTCCCTATGATGGATTGGTTTCCTCTTCACTTCAACTTGGTGAAGGAGCGGTCATCGCTTCACGCTGTAAGACAACAGTAGTCTCTAATTTTAGAGCAGCTGATATTGCAGTAGGAGGTCAAGGTGCGCCACTCGTCCCTTATGCAGATTTCATTTTATTCCAAAGTGAAACCCATTCGAGAGCGATTCATAATATCGGTGGTATTGCAAATATGAGTATTTTATCAAAGGGTTGTCTAGCTGACGACGTTTTCGCATTTGATTCAGGTCCTGGTAATATGATGATTGACTACGCGATGAAAAAACTATTTGATAAGCCATATGATGAATTTGGGGATACTGCGAGAAAGGGAAAGCTAATTAAAGCATTCATGGAAGAACTAATGAGTCACCCCTATTTAAAACAAATACCTCCTAAATCAACCGGAAGAGAGACATTTGGAGATCAATTCACTGAAATCCTGATTTCAAAATATATGAACTATCCAAAAGAAGATATTATTCATACATTGACAATGTTTACAGCATATACCATTGTTGACTCCTATAAGAGATTTATTTTACCAAAAGTAAAAATTGATGAAATTATCTTTTGTGGTGGAGGATCCTATAATAAATATTTACTAGAATCCATCCAAAAAGAATTACATCCTATCGAGATCAAAGTTTTAGAGGATTTAGGAATGAACAGTAATTCAAAGGAAGCACTAGCATTTCTGATCCTTGGAAATGAGACACTTCATATGAATCCATCAAATCTAAAACAAGCTACAGGTGCTAAACAAAACGTTATTCTTGGACAAGTGAATTATTACTTTAAGGGGAATCTATGAAATATATAGTCGCAGTTGATGGTGGCGGAACCAAAACACATTTAGCAATCCTTGATGACAAGGGACACCTTCTCTATCAAATGATTGGTAGTGGATGTAATCATGCATCCACGGATGGAGTTAATTTTAAAAAAGTGATTGAAGACTTATTTATTGAAGGAAAAAGTAGTCTTCATATCGAAGATAATCAGATCTCTTATGTCTTTCTAGGCTTATCAGGTGCTGATTTAGAGTCTGACTTCATCAAACTTAATCTAGCATGTAAAGAAATATTTAAGGAAATTCCTTTTAAAGTCGTTAACGATGCTTGGATCGTCATGCGTAGTGGACTTAAATCTCCATATGGTGCAGTCGCTATATCGGGGACTGGTACCAATTCAGCAGCTATGAATCAAAAAGGCGAGAAAGCAATCCTAAGATCCTTAGGCTTTACGTTAGGTATTTATGGTGGTGGTCTAGATATTGCTAGAGAAGCACTTCATTATGCATTTCGTGCAGATGAAATGACACATCAAGATACCTTGCTACGAAAAGAAATTCCTTTCATCTTTCATGTGAATCAGATGAGTGAGGTCATCGACCATTTCTACCCAGTACCTAAGGTAACGAAGAAGGAATACGGTGAAATTACTGCTTTAGTGAACCAATGTGCATTAAAAAAAGATTTAGTCTCTATTGAAATTCTTGAAAGATTGGGAAGGTTTGTGGGTGAACAAACCTGTGGAGTGATGAAACAAGTCCATATGGATCAAGAAAATGCTCCTGTTGTGATTGGTGGAAAAGTATTTTCAGGAGTTGCTACAAACTATCTAGAATCCTTTGAAAAAACGTTAAAAAAAGGTTGTCCAAACACTTACATTATCAAACCTAAGTATCAACCTGTAATTGGTGCATATCTATTTGCACTCGATGAATTAAATATCAAGCAAGATGAACTCATCGAAAAAAATCTTGATGAAAGCTGTGTGTTAATATGAACCCAGGAATTAAAATAGTAACTATTGGTGGAGGATCCTCCTATACACCAGAATTAATTGAAGGCTTTATTAAAAGATATAAGGAACTACCCATTCGTGAATTATGGTTAGTGGATATTGAAGAAGGTAAGGAAAAACTTGAAATCGTTGGTGCTTTAGCACGTCGTATGGTTGAAAAAGCAAATTTACCAATGGAAGTTCATTTGACACTCAATCGAAGAGAAGCTTTAGTTGATGCTGACTTTGTAACGACTCAACTTCGAGTAGGTTTACTTGATGCAAGAATTCTAGATGAGAGAATACCTGCAAAGTACGGTATGTTAGGTCAAGAAACCAATGGTGCTGGTGGCGTATTTAAAGCACTACGTACCGTTCCTGTAATCTTTGATATTATTAAGGATATGAAAGAACTATGCGAAAATGCATGGTTAATCAATTTTACAAATCCTGCAGGTGTTGTGAGTGAAGCAGTATTTAGATATGCTGATTTTGAACGTTACATCGGTGTTTGTAACGTTCCAATCAACATGACCAATCATTTTGCAGAAGTATTAAACGTGAAATCAAAGGATTTAGTCCCATATTTTGCAGGATTAAACCATATGTCATATGTAGTTAGTGTGTTTCATAAGAGTAAGGATCGACTTCCTGAAATCATTGAGAAGATTAAAGACTCTCAAATGACGATGAATAATATTGATCCACTAGCTTGGAAATATGAATTCGTTAAGGAACTTGGTGTATACCCATCTCCATATCATAAATATTATTACTATAATGCAGAAATGTTTCAAAAGTTTATGAAGGCCTATGAAGCTGGTGAAACCAGAGCAGAGCTTGTGAAAAAGCTAGAAACGACACTATTTGAAAAATATAAGGATTTAGAGTTAAAAGAAAAACCTAAAGAATTAGAAAGTCGTGGTGGAGCATATTATAGCGATGTAGCATGTTCAGTGATTTCATCACTTTATAATGATAAAAGAGATTATCAAGTGGTCAATACCATTAACAATGGTCATATCACAGATTTGCCAGATGGTTGTGCTGTTGAAATCACTTGCAGAATTACCAAGGATGGTCCAGTACCTGTTCATATCGGTAGACTTCCTGTTCAAATTAGAGGATTGGTACAATCCATGAAGGCATTTGAAGAGTTACTCGTTGACGCGATTTATGAAAAGGATTTGAAGAAGGCTTTATTGGCACTTCAAATTCATCCATCAACAACTTCAATTGCTATTGCTGAGAAAGTGTTTAATGAACTAGTGATCGCACATCAGAAATATTTGACTTACTATGAGGAAAAATAGAAAATGAAATTATATAAGTATAAACATCCGGAAGAACCCATCTATTACTTTCAAACGAATCATCAAATAGAAATTCCAGAGGATTTCAATTTAAAAGACTTTAGAGCAATGTGGGTTTCCAATGTTTTAAATATTGACCTACCTACAGTTGAAGATATCGATAATTATCAAATAAAAGTCATCGAGATGCTTGAAACTTGTATATCCTATAACATCAATGCAATATTCTTTCAGGTACGTACAACAAATGATGCATTTTATGAATCCAAACTGAATCCTTACTCCAGATATTTAACAGGTAAGGAAGGAAAGAAACCTCCATTTGATGTTTTAAAATGGATTATTGAAGAGACGAAGAAGAGAAAGATAGAATTTCATGCTTGGTGCAACCCTTACCGAGTCTCGATGAAATCATCCATGACAAAGGATGAGTATTTAAAGGATTGTGACGACTTAAATTTCGCTAAAAAACATCCAGAACTTACTGTTTTAGATAAGAATGGTCAAATCATTTTGAATCCTGCAAAAAAAGAAGTGAAACAGTTTATTATTGACTCCATGGTTGAGCTTGCTAAAAATTATGATGTTGATGGAATTCACTTTGATGACTATTTCTATCCATATGCAGGTCTCGATGAAAATAATAATGATTTTGCAGATTTTGCAGTTAGAACCAATCACTCACATACACTTGGAGACTTTAGAAGACAAAATGTATCCGAAGTTATCCATGGTGTCCATGAAGCATTAAAGCATTTAAATCCTAAGATCCGATTTGGAGTCAGTCCATTTGGTATTTGGAAGAATAAAACAAATGACCCAAAGGGATCAAATACAGATCCTAGATGTTCAGAAAGCTATGATAATCAATATGCTGATGCTTATTTATGGGTAAAAAAAGGATATGTAGATTATATTGTTCCTCAAATCTATTGGGAATTTGGTCATCCTATTGCACCATTCGCAGATATCTTGGATTGGTGGGTAAACTTACTGAAGGGTTCACATGTTGATTTATACATAGGTCACGGTGCTTACCGCTTAGGTAATGAGGGCGAATTCGAGAATATTTTCGAAATCACCAATCAATTGAAGTATGCAAATCAATACCCAGAGGTGAATGGCAATGTATTTTTCACCTATAAGACTTTTATCAATCAAGATCAATCAAAAATGGGTATGAAGGAAGTAAAAAAATTATTAACAAGGCGGGTTATAGATGAAAAAAATTAAAATATTACTCATATTATTATTTGCAGTATTTGGACTTGTTTTATTTCAAGCACAACCAATGACTGCAAGTTCACCATTAATACCTCTCACAAGAGATGGTTCAAGTGTTTTTCATTACAACACTTCAAATCCAGTGATGATTCCCCAAACGTACGCTGAGCAAACTCATGAATTTCGTGGAGTTTGGGTGGCTACAGTTTTCAGTTTGAATATGCCACTTCACACCAGTGAAGTTCAATATAAGGCAGCTTATGATGAATTACTTGACCGAGTTCTCGCTAAAAACATGAATGCGATTCTCTTCCAAGTTAGACCACAAAATGATGCATTCTATCAATCAGATTATGCAGAATTTTCAAAATGGTTAACTGGTATTGAAGGTCAAGACCCAGGTTGGGATGTTATGGAGTATTTAGTATCTCGTGCACATGAAAGAGGAGTCGAGTTTCATGCATGGTTAAATCCATATCGTGTAGGGAATTCATCCATGACTAAAACCAATTATATCAACACACTTCATGAAGGAAATTTCGCATCATTGAATCCTGATTTAGTAGTTGCTGGGAACCCAGATGGTAATGGATTGTATCCATATATCTTAAATCCTGGTGAACCACTAGTTAAAGAATATATACGTAATGTTGTTAAAGAGTTGATTGCACTCTATGATGTAGATGGAATCCATTTTGATGATTATTTCTATCCATATTCAGGTATAAACTCAGATTTAACAACTTATGATACTTATAAGCTTCCGGGACAATTACTTGCTGATTGGAGAAGAGAGAATGTCAATGATGTAATTGAAGGTGTAAAGCAAGATGTCGATTTACACAATACAACCAATAGTAAGGATGTAAGATTTGGTGTCTCCCCTTTTGGAATATGGGCAGGTAAAAATACAATACCAGAGGGTTCTAATACTGGAGCAACCGGTCAATCTTATGTCAGTCAATACGCAGATAGTAAAAAATGGGTTGAAGAAGGTTGGGTGCATTATATCAACCCTCAAATCTATTGGAATTTCAAGCATTCTACAGCACCTTACGCGGATGTTGTTGACTGGTGGGCAAGTGTTGTTCGAGGAACGGATGTTGATTTATTAATTGGACACTCGATTGCGAATGCTACAGGATGGCTTTCTGATGAAATAGCAACCCAATTGAAATATAATCAAAAGCATCCAGAAATCAAAGGCTCAGTGTTATATTCTGCAGCATTTCTCAATAGTACGAATATGACAACAGTCGTGAATAGTTATTGGGAAACGACGACCTTAGGTACATGGGCTACTAGCAATGTAGAAGGTCCTACCTATTCACTTGCAGGAACTTTTTCAAATGGAGCATATCGAAGTGATGTCACAGTGACTCTAACTTCCACAGATCAAGCATATTACAAGATTGGTACTGGCGATTGGATGATTTATACAGAACCAGTTGTTTTAACGCATCAAGGAACTCAAACATTCTTTATGAAGGCTATCAATAGCCTAGATGAAGAATCTTTAGTATCTGCTGTAGATGTAACTATTACAAGGGTTAATAATGTTCTACCTACGATTACCGTTAATGGTA
>JAHIRQ010000068.1 GCA_018818645.1 Bacillota bacterium | reverse complement strand
ATCCCATTTGATATAATCTAATCCAGCTAAATCGATAACTCTTGTCAATTCATTTTTGATATAGGCTAATACATTCGGGTTGCATAAATCAAGTACCAATTGATTTCTACCTAAGGAAGGAGTTCTTCCAGGTATAGATATCGCATATTCTGGATGCTCCTCATATAAATTACTTTTAGGGTTTACCATTTCTGGTTCAAACCATAATCCAAACTTTAATCCTAGACTTTTGATAGATTTAGATAAGCCAGTAATTCCACTTGGAAGTTTTTTCTTATTGACATCATAATCGCCTAAGGATTGATGATCATCATTTCTTTGTCCAAACCAGCCATCATCTAAAACAAAAAGTTCAACACCTAACTTTTTCGCTTTTTTAGCTAGCGATATGAGTTTGGATTGGTTAAAGTCAAAAAAGAATGCTTCCCAAGAATTAATCACAACAGGTCTCACCTGATGTTGAAATTCAGTCGGTATTATATGATTATTGATGAACTCGTGAAAGTGATGTGAGAGTAAGTTAAACCCTTGATCAGAGAATGTAAGAACAGCTTCCGGAGTTTCAAACGACTCATTTTTCTTTAGAACCCATTCGAAACAATGAGGATTGATTCCATTCATGACTCTTAAATTTCCATGATTTGAAATTTGAACCGCTTCATAGTGATTTCCACTATAGATTAAATTGACACCAATACATGTTCCATAATCTTCTGTAGCATTTTTCTTTGCTAAGATGATTCCCGGGTTATGTCGGTTCGAGCTTGAACCCGTTGTTGAGTCATTGATATAGGTCCCATAAGATAATGCTCTTTTATGCTTGTGGGCTTCTTTAATCCAACCCCCATCAAATGTTATTAAGTCATAATCAGTTTCATGAAGATCGATCATCATGCTCATGATTTTTCGAACCTGTATATCTAAATCATTAAGATTCGTTAAGAGTACTCTTCTGGTCACAACATTTTGTTTTGCAAAAATAGTATAGATTAATTTCATTTCTAGTGATGCATGCAAATCTACCATTTTAATCACTAAACTATCAGCTTCATGATCCTTAGCATGCGCAGTTGGTAATTCTTTACTCTCAATAATTCCTTGAATCACTTCATGTGAGTGATAAACAAAATCGCTCACAAATGTTTGGTCAGGCATCTTGATTTCGATTGGTGACAACCTGAAATCTCCTTTACCAATACCAGAGTATTCTAATGGCATAAGCTCAAGAAGGATATTTCCCTTTGTAGAGACATATTCTACTGTTGAGCCAGCACCTGCAGTAGGTTTTACATGAAGAACTTCATAATTTTCATCAACAAGCTTTCTACCGAAGTACAAATGCTCTAATTGCCCTGTTGGCATAACATGAAAGATGTAATTTAAGTCTTTGGTCTCTAGTTTAAAGTATGGATACTGATCATATATCATCTTACACTTCCTCCATCACTAAAAAAGATTCATAAGGCTTTAAGATTGGGTCACTAGCATTCTCTTTATTATAATTAGAAATTATTTTTTTCCCATTAAATTTGATAGGCATTTTTTTAGCCTTTTTTGTGAGATTTAAAACAGTAATTATGGCTTGATTTGTTTGTGCTCTTCTAAATATAAATAAACCGTTCTTCATGTATAAAGGCTCAAATGAGCCATTCATAAGCACATCATTATCTTTTCTGATTTGAATAAGTGCTTTATAGTAGTTTAAAATTGATAAAGGATTTTGGATACTGTCTTTCACATTGATTTTTTCAGTATTTTCATTCATTTTTAACCATGGTTTTTGATTAGAAAAACCACCTTCTCTATTCCATTGCATTGGAGTTCTTGCATTGTCTCTAGAAGTCAATCGAATCATCTTCATCCGGTACCATTTAGGGAACTTAAGTTTCTTTGCAAGTGCATAAATTCGATGTGTTTCCAAATCTCGATATTCATCAAGACTCTTAAAATCACCATTGGTCATCCCAATCTCTTCACCTTGGTAAATATAGGGCGTTCCCTTGAGCGTAAGATTTAATGTTGCTAGCATCTTTGCACTTTCAATTCTATACTTTTGATCATCCCCAAATCTAGATACTGATCTGGGTTGATCATGATTGCTTAAATAGTTTGCATTCCAATAAACTTCACTTTGCCACTTGGCTAAAACCTTAATTAATTTCTTAGGTTTAAATTTAGTCTTGAACCATTTGTTATTGATTTGATCTGTTTCCATATGCTCAAAACCAAAGACCATGTCGAGTTCTTTTCGTTCGGGTAAAATTAAGTCATTGGCTTCCTTTGTATTCACCATGACTGTTTCACCAACCGTGAAGCAGTCATAATGATCAAGAACTTCTTTTCTTAATGTTCTTAGTATCTCATGACATCCTTCTTGTGAATGATAAAACTCTCTTCCTGTTAAAACGAGTCTCTTTTTTCCATTTGCAAGAGATGATTTAAAGATAACGTTTATCACATCACATCTAAATCCATAGATCCCTTTATCTAACCAAAACTTCATAATTTTTTGAATCTCTTCCATGACTTTTGGATTATTCCAATTTAAGTCTGGTTGTTTCTTAGAGAAAAGATGAAGATAATAAGAATCCCCTAATTTGTCCCATGCACTACCACTAAAGAAGCTTGTCCAGTTATTTGGTCTATCTCTCCATATATAGTAATCCCGATAAGGGCTATCTTTCTTTTGACTTTCGATAAACCACTGATGCTCATCAGAAGTGTGGTTGATAACTAAATCCATGATGATTCGAATTCCTCTTAACCCAGCTTCTTGAATCAATAAATCCATATCTTCCATGGTTCCATATTCTTTGTTAATCGATAAATAATCGCTAATGTCATATCCATTATCATCATTTGGAGATGCATAAACAGGAGATAGCCAAATGACATTCACTCCTAGGTCTTTAACATAATCTAGTTTTTGAATGATTCCAGGAATATCACCAATGCCATCCTGATTACTATCCATATAACTTCTTGGGTATATTTGATAAACAATGCTATTTTTCCAAAGTTCTTTATTCATCATATGCTCCTGTGAAATCGCTTATATTACCTCTTATTATATTATAATACGCCTCAAATTACCTTAAATATATGAAAAAGGACATCTCAAAATGAAATATCCTTTATAGTATTCTTTAAAAGCCCTTCAGTTGTTCTAATAAATCCTTTAAGGGGAGTCCTACAATTGTGAAAAAATCTCCTTTATAGTGATCAACAAGTGATCCACCATCTCCTTGAATTGCATATGCTCCTGCTTTATCCATGGGTTCACCAGTTTTAATATAGTTTCTAATTTCTAAATCACTTAAATTCTTCATCCATACCTCTGACTCAGAAACAAATGTTTTAATCTTCTCTCCTCTGACAAGAGCTACTGCAGTATATACTACATGTCTATCATTAGAAAGCAGTTTAAGCATGCGATAAGCATCCTCTTCATCTTTAGGTTTTCCCAGAACTTTATCTTCATAGCACACGACTGTATCCGCGCCAATCACGATATCATTAGGGTATTTGGCTGCTACATAAATTGCCTTCATCTTAGCAAGTTCAGTAACCAATTCATTAGGTTTTAGTTTTTCATCAACATTCTCATCTAAAAAACTGGGCTCAACAATAAAATCGAGTCCTGCATCTTTCATGAGTTTAGCTCTTCTTGGAGATCCGCTTGCCAGAATTAACATCATAAGCCTCCTTTATCGCTTGTTATTATAACACATGTTTTTGGTTATTCAACTGATTATTTACTATTGTAATGGTATAATTAAACTATACAAATGAGGTAACTTATATGAAACACGTCATTCCCTTACTTAAAAATGAATTAAAAATAAGTTCAAAATCAACATTGATTGTCTCAGTAAGTGGTGGCATGGACTCCATGGCGCTTCTTTCAATGCTAATCAATTCATCCTATCAAATCATAGTCGTTCACTTCAATCACTTAAAAAGAGATGAGTCTGTTATCGAAAAAGATCTCGTCGAAACCTATTGTAAAAAGAATGAGATTCCATTTCATTATTATACAATAAAGGTCAATGAAGGAAATTTTCATCATCAAGCACACCTTATGAGAACCCACTATTTATGTGAGGTTGCTAAAATGTATAAGACCCCATATATCTTAACTGCACATCATTTAGATGACTTATTCGAAAATATCTTGATAAAAATTACGAGAGGTAGCAATTTATTAGGATATTCCGGGATGCAAATGATCCATAGTGATCATGACTTCACCTACGTTAAACCTTTACTATATACTAAGAAGATCGATATTCATCATTACGTTTTAACCAATAATATCCCTTATCTTGATGATTCATCCAATGAAGCAAACTACTATTTAAGAAACAGATATCGTCACGCAGTCGTTCCTGTAATGAAACAGGAAAACGAACATCTACTCGATCAAGTCAAACAGTATCACCATCAAGTCACCGCTGCATTTCAGTTTATTAGAAATACGACAAAATCAAAGATAAAAGAAAATATGATCATTTCGGTTGAAGAGTTTAGAACATGGGATGAAGCTATAAAAGATGATGCAATCGCATACTTAATCGAGAATTATAAACTCACTCTTTCAACTGATATAATCAATAAGATTAAGAAAATGATATTATCAAAAAGACCAAATCCATCATTTAGATTGAATAAGGATTTTGCCTTTGTAAAGACATATAAAGACGCTTATATAAAGGAATTAAAAGTTATTGAACCTGCAATTCTAGAGGTTAAAGAAGGACCCAATAAAATATTAAATATGGCTATTTTCACATTTTTACATAAATCCAGTTCCATTACTGCGGATTTTAATAAATTATGTTATAATAAATTAGCATTTCCACTATGGCTAAGACATAGAGAAGATGGCGATTTGCTAGCCTATGAGTATGGTCATAAAAAGTTAAAGAAACTTTTAATCGACCATAAAGTTCCCATGGAAGAAAGAAATAATCTCTGGGTTCTAACAGATAGCGATGATAATATATTGTGGGTAGAAAACTACTATCTCAATCAAACTCTTGGTTATGACCATGAATTGTATTTTAAATATGAAGAGGTAAAAAAGAATGCATAATGATATTGCTGAAATCTTAGTATCAGAATCTGAAATCAAAGAGATTTGTGTGCGACTCGGAAAACAAATCACCCTTGATTACAAAGATAAACAACCGATATTTGTTGGATTACTTAAGGGTTGTGTTCCTTTTATGTCCGATTTAGCAAGACAGGTCGATCTAAAATTTGATATGGCTTACATGTCGGTATCCAGTTATCACGGAGGAATTGCTTCTTCCGGTGATGTTAAGATTAAAATGGATTTAGACATATCCGTCAAGGATAGAGATGTTTTAATCGTTGAAGATATCGTCGATACTGCCAACACAATTGTTACAATCATTGAATTGCTCAAGCATCGTGGTGCAAAATCAGTAAAAATGGCAACTCTTTTAGATAAACCAGCAGGTCGACTAAGAGAATACCAACCTGAGTATGTAGGTAGAGTCATACCAAAGGAATTCGTTGTAGGCTACGGCCTAGATTATGACGAATATTATAGAAATCTACCATATGTAGGCATCCTAAAGCCTGAAGTTTATGCAAAAAAATCCTAGAGGGGTGTAAAGAATGAATCAAAACCCAAATCAAAAAAAGAAAGTCGAATATAGAAAGAAACCCGATTATCTGATCATGCTATTTACGCTGATTATCGTCATCGGTGTTTTCCTATTTTTAAGAGATGCCCTTGAGGGTGAAGTCGCAAATTTGAATATTACAGAGCTGACACAAGCTGCAGATTCTGGTCATATTCAAAAAATTGAATATACTCCAGTTGGTGGAGATAACATCACCTTAGTTCAAATCAGTGGTACATTCTATGCTAATAGCGGTTCAGCTAACTTTTATCAAACTGCAAACTTCGAAGGTATAATGCCTTTAGAGTATGCACAAGAAATATTTTTAACTGTTGAAGAAGCTGGTGGTACAACTTCTATTAAAGCAAGATCTGGTGTAACCATTTGGACAGTGCTCATTAACTTAGTCCCAATGATACTGGTGATTGTAATCCTATTTATTATCTTTAGAAATGCAAACAATCAAAATTCTAAGGCATTTGATTTCGCTAAAAATAGAGCTAAATTAAACCGTGAAAAAACAATTACATTTAAAGATGTTGCTGGTATGGATGAGGAAAAACAAGAAATGGAAGAGCTTATTGACTTCCTAAAGACTCCTAAAAAATATGTTGATATGGGAGCTAGAATTCCTAAGGGTGTTCTTCTAGTTGGTTCTCCTGGTACTGGTAAAACATTACTCGCAAGAGCAGTATCTGGTGAAGCTAACGTTCCATTCTTCTCGATTTCAGGTTCTGACTTCGTAGAAATGTTTGTTGGTGTCGGTGCTTCTCGTGTCCGTGATTTATTTAAAGTTGCTAAAGAAAATTCTCCATGTATCATCTTTATTGATGAAATCGATGCTGTAGGTCGCCAACGTGGTGCAGGTCTTGGTGGCGGACATGATGAAAGAGAACAAACATTAAACCAACTATTAGTTGAAATGGATGGATTCACTACCAATATGGGTATTATCATCATGGCAGCAACTAACCGTCCTGACGTACTTGACCCAGCACTTCTTAGACCAGGTCGTTTCGATAGACAAATCACAATCAGTCTACCTGACATTCGTGGTAGAGAAGCTATTCTAAAAGTACATGCTAGAAATAAAAAAATTGATCCAAAAGTTAAATTTAGTGAATTCGCTGCACGTATACCAGGATTTAGTGGAGCAGATATCGAAAACTTATTAAATGAAGCAGCACTTCTCGCAGCTAGAGATAATCGCACAATGATTTCTGAACTTGATATGGATGAAGCGATTGACCGTGTCATGATGGGACCTGCTAAGAAGAGCAGAAAATATTCTGTATCTGAAAAGAAAACTGTTGCCTATCATGAAGCAGGACATGCTGTCATCGGAATCAAACTTGAAGATGCAAATATTGTTCAAAAAGTAACAATCATTCCTCGTGGTAGAGCAGGTGGTTATAACCTAATGACTCCACTTGAAGAGAAATTCTTAGAAACCAAGAGTTCACTTCTCGCAAGAATAGTTTCATATCTTGGTGGTAGAGTTGCAGAAGAAATTGTATTTGATACAGTCACTACTGGTGCTTATAACGACTTCCAAATGGCTACAGCAATCGCTAGAGCAATGGTTACAGAATATGGAATGTCAGACCTAGGTCCTGTTCAATATGAATCAGCAAGCGGTAATGTCTTCTTAGGAAGAGATTACTTCAAGGAAAAGAACTTCTCAGACCAAGTTGCACACGAAATTGATAAGGAAGTTAGACATATTATTACAACTTGTTTCGAAAGAGCAAGAGATATCATTACGACAAATCGCGAATTACTTGATTTAATAGCTCATTATTTAGTTGAAGTTGAAACATTGACGAAGGCTGACATTGATGAAATCGTATCTACAGGAAAACTATCCTGGTGGAACGATAAAAAAGCATTAGAAGCAAATGCGGCTTGATAAGTATTTAAAGGTTTCTCGTATTATTAAAAGACGAACTGTAGCTAAAGAAGCTGCAGAAAAAGAAAAGGTTGAAATCAACGGTAAAGTTGCAAAGCCATCCTCTACTGTAAAAGAAAATGATGTCCTTACACTTTACTTGGGATTAAAAATCATTAAGGTCAAAGTCACAAGCCTTGTTCTAAAGAAAGATGAGCTTATGTATGAACTTTTAACGGAAGAAAAACGGCCATAATATGTTATTATGGCTTTTCTTATGATATAATATCTTGGATTAGGAGGGTTATTTATGTATCCAGAAGACTTAAAAGAACAACAAATCGTGCGTCGTGAGAAAGCACAAGAATTAAAAGAAAAAGGTGTAGACCCTTTCGGTCATAAATACAATAGAACACATTCATCTAAGGATGTTTTTGACCAATATGGACAATTTGATCATGATACTTTAGAATCTATGCATAAGGAAGTATCTGTTGCAGGTCGAATTATGCTGAAGCGTGGTCAAGGAAAAGCGGGTTTTATGAATCTTCAAGATCGTGATGGCCAAATTCAGGTTTATGTAAGATCTGATATGATTGGTGAAGCAATGTATGAAGTATTTAGATCTGCAGATTTAGGAGATATCGTTGGAATCAAGGGTATCGTTTTTAGAACGAAAACAAATGAACTTACTGTAAAAGCAACTGAATTTACACATTTAACCAAAGCACTTCGTCCGCTTCCAGACAAATTTCATGGATTACAAGATAAGGAAGAGGCTAGACGTAGAAGATATGTTGATTTAATCGTTAACGAGGAATCCAAGAGAGTCGCACTTCTTAGACCAAGAATTATTCGTGCAATTCAAAAGTTTTTTGATGATAAGGGTTTTATTGAAGTCGAAACTCCAGTTCTACATTCTATACTAGGTGGAGCTGCTGCTAGACCATTCGTAACACATCATAATACACTCGATATGGACTTTTATTTAAGAATTGCTACTGAATTACCTTTAAAGAGATTAATCGTAGGTGGCCTTGAAGCTGTCTATGAAATTGGTCGACTATTTAGAAATGAAGGCATGGATGCTAAGCATAATCCTGAATTTACAACAATCGAAGCGTATTTAGCTTATTCAGATATGGAAGGTATGATGGATTTAGTTGAAGAATGCTTATCGACAGTAACCTATGAAACACTTGGAACATTTACAGTCGAATTCAATGGAACAACCATTGAAATGGGACGTCCTTGGAAAAGATGGCATATGGTCGATGCAGTTAAAGAATTATCAGGAGTAGATTTCTGGCAGCCTTTAACACTAGATGAAGCAAAGGCACACGCTAAAGCACATGATATTCATGTGGAAAAACATTTTAGTTACGGACATATCGTAGAAGCTTTCTTTGAAAAGTATTGTGAAGATGTTATTATTCAACCAACAATGGTCTACGGTCATCCAATTGAAATCTCTCCACTTGCTAAAAAGAATGATCAAGATCCAAGATTTACAGACCGCTTTGAATTATTTA
Source organism: Bacillota bacterium (assembly GCA_018818645.1). Lineage (GTDB taxonomy): Bacteria > Bacillota_I > Bacilli_A > Acholeplasmatales > Acholeplasmataceae > Peloplasma. Next base: position 2,644 of record JAHIRQ010000068.1, on the reverse strand, counting down.
TTAATAAGAGCGAGTATGCAAATGCATTCTCTGAATTAAACGATCCTATTGATCAAAGAGAAAGATTTGAAAATCAAGTTAAAGAAAAAGAACTAGGAAACGATGAAGCATCTGAGATGGATGTAGATTTCGTGGAATCCTTAGAATATGGTATGCCACCTACTGGTGGACTCGGTATTGGAATTGATAGATTCGTGATGTTGTTAACGAATACTCCTAATATCAGAGATGTTATTTTATTCCCACATTTAAAGCACAGATAATAAAGATAAAGGAACCGTTGGGTTCCTTTATTATTTTTATATTATTTAAATAAACATCCTATTCAAATACACCTTCACCAGGTTCATCTACTGCTTCATACTCATCTAAATCAGAGGGGAACTTAGGAAGATCTGCATCGATATCAATAATTAATGTCATATCAATATCTATATTTTCTTCTTCTGATAAAAATACGACCGATACAGCTAGCTTGGTCACTCTATTTTCAGTAATCGAAATGACGAAATCAAATGTGAGTTCATCAACAACTCTGTTTAGTTCAGTCTTCGCATCATTGACCATTTCTGTAATATCTGCTAAAGACATATCAGGGTCTGCTTCTGCCATCACAGCAACTGCAACATCAAGCATTGAATCCATGATACCTTGTTTATTGATTGAAAATACAATACTATAGGTATTCCCATCCTTATAAACCTTCAGGTTTGGAATTGCGTCCATGATTTCATCAAACTCACCATTTTCAAGCATATCTAAATATTCTTGTGGAATTGGAACGAATTCATCAATTGCATCGGGGTCTGCCATACCAAACGCTTCATCCCACATTTCTTGAGTAACTTGTTGATTGAGTTTTTGTTTGAATACTGCAGATTCTTCAACCTCATCTTCAACAGCTTCCATATCAACATTCATATATAGATATTGGTCATAGAAGTAAATACCAGCATCGCCTACTAAACTCATCTCATCTGAGTAATCACCCCAGTATGAACCTATTTCTTCATCCTTGGTATAGAAATCTATGGTAGCCTCTGCAAATAGTCTTGATTCTTCTACTTGTTCGCTAACGAGTGCAAATAAAACTGCATCGATATCAAGTTTGACTTCATTATAGGAAGAATATGTTCCATCTACTTCTTCACTTATCGTGTGTAGGTTTCCTACAACACTAATTCTTACTGATTCACTGTCAACACTGGTGTAATCAATATTTTCAAATAGCGCAACCATTTCTGTTGCACTCAACTCAACAGCATCATTTTCGTTAAATGTTGGAAACTCACCAACAGTTGAACTATTGCATGCAGCAAGACCTAATGTTACAAATAAAGCAACTAAAAATAAAAGTATTTTTTTCAAAAAGGATCACCTCTTTCTTATCACTATTATATTCCTCAAGATTAGAAAAGTAAACATATAGGCAAAAGATAGACTCTTTGGTTAATTCATACTATAATAAGATTAATACAAAAGGTGAAAAATAATGATTAAGCTGTTAAATGTCTATAAAGAATATATAACTGAAGATGAGAAGATCGCTGCTCTTAGTGATATCAACTTAAATCTTGAAGTCTCTGGGTTCGTTTCGATTGTAGGTCCTTCTGGGTGTGGAAAAACCACTCTTTTAAACATCATTGGTGGATTGGATCACCCAACAAATGGTGATTTATATTTTAACAATCAAAATACAAAGTCATATTCAGATCATGATTGGGATACCTATAGAAACCAAAAAATAGGTTTCGTTTTTCAACATTACTACTTAATCCCACACTTAAATATCATTTCAAATATCGCACTACCTTTATCGATTGCAGGATATAATCCAGAAGAATCCATGTTGAGAGCTAAAGAAATATTAATTACTGTTGGCTTAAAGGATAAGCTCTATAAGAAACCAAATCAATTATCAGGCGGGCAGCAACAAAGAGCGTCTATCGCTAGAGCTTTAATTAATAATCCGAAAATTATACTAGCTGATGAACCAATAGGTTCTCTAGATCATCAATCTAGTTTAGAAATTATGGAACTCTTAAAAAATATTTCTAAAGATAGACTTGTCGTGATGGTAACGCATAATCTAGGACTTGCTACTGAATATAGCAATCAAATCATTACCTTAGACTCGGGAATTCTTGTTGATCAGAAGCTCAATCTTCCTGCCTCTAAAATTGAAAATAAAGACCATGCAAATGAAAGTTCGTCCAAAATGTCATTTATAACTGCCTTTAAACTCAGTTTTTTAAATTTAATGAAAAGAAGATTTAGAACAATATTAACATCACTTGCTGCAAGCATTGGAATTATTGGAATCACTTTAGTACTTGCTGTAGCATTTGGATACAATAGGTTTGTTGAAAGTAGAAAAACAGAAACATTAAATGCATTTCCTATTCAAGTCGATAGAGTATCTTTAGTAGTTCCGTTATTTGATGAATCCTATAGACCTAACTTAAACGCATTTTCAGATGATGAGATTGCGTACCCAAGAAATATCCAATACGAATTTCAAACGATTAATACACTAACTCCTCAGTATTTCGAATATGTGAAAAATATGAATCCCGAGCTTTATGAGCATATCCATTATAACTATAAAATTCAAAGTAACTTCGCTCTTGAACATGATGGTGTT
>JAHIRQ010000067.1 GCA_018818645.1 Bacillota bacterium | reverse complement strand
TGATGATGGTATTACAGATATTTTAAAGACACATATGGATCGTCACCAACATTAATCACCAATCGTCAGAAAAAAAAAAAAACATATATAATATAAATAAGGATTGATTCGATGGGGGAACATCATCATTTGGCTTGAAAATATCCATAAAACATAATCAGTCAAAAGGGGACACTGATGAAAAGAATTATTTTATTTTTGCTGTTATTCAGTGTGTAGGTATGATAGTTCTATTTTGTATTTAGCAATAGAAGCACAACCTTAGGAGGAAAAAACATGATATCAACAAAAAAAATCATTTGTTTGATCACTATACTTATCGTAATATTTACTTTAGTGTCATGTAAGGGAGTTATTGTAACTACAGAAGGAGTTATATTTGAAAAAATTGAAGGAAAAGATGAATATGCAGTTGTAGGTTATACTGGTACTGCACAAGACGTTATCATTGCAGAAAGACATGAACGTTTTCCTGTAACACAGTTAAAATCTGATGCATTCAAAGATCTTGATATCGACATAAAATCATTAATTCTTCCTGATACGATATCATTAATTGAAAAAAGGGCGTTGACAGAAGTAGAAATATTGGTATTCAATGTTCCAAGAGATCTTTATTACTTTGCTGATGCTTTCTATCCCCCAAGAAATATCGAGTTTATTCTTCCTACAAATCATAAGTATCACAAGGAAATTTTAATTAATGAGCATAAATCCATTGTCACAAAAGACGAGAAAGAATTGATTTATGTTTTTGATACTGTACTAAGTGGGATTGTTTTGACACTACCGGATAGTATAATGAAAATTGGACCAAATGCTCTAATGTCAACTCATTTTAGTCAGATTGTTGTTCCTGATACTGTTGAAGAAGTAGGAGATAATGCATTTTTTGATACTCCTGAAACATTATTAAATATACCGTCAAATATCATCAAAATAGGAATAGCTAGTTATGCTAAAAGTAGTTTCTCAGGTGCATTAGAGTTGCCAGAAGGTTTGATTGAAATTGGTTCAGGAGCTTTCATGGATAACTCAATTAGCACAATTTCATTTCCTGCTTCGATATCAACTTTTGGGTTGAGTATATTTAAGAACACAGCAAATGCTTTTGATCAGCACAACATTATTTCAAAAATCATTTTTCACTCATTCAGTTTAAATCAAATTTCAATAGATGAATTTGTTTTCTATTTTGTGTATTTAAACTTTGAGTATTTTTACAGTGAAAACACGATTGAGATTATTCTTCCGATAGATGAAACTGAAGCTGATATATTGAGGGATGCTATTACAAGATCGCATGAACAAGCCGTTTTATTATGGACAAATTCTCAACGAGTTATTCCAGATTTGACATTCACATTTACAAATCCATAGTTAATATAGGATTAAGCATAGTTGTATTTATAAAGTATTATAAGAAAATAAGAAAACCAGAAGATTGAGTTCTCCATTATGCTGGTTTTCTTATTTTTTTATATCATCAACTATGGATAATGCACATTTTCTACCTGTTGATAAACCAATCGTTACATTATATCCACCAATTGGACCATGTAGATCAACGGTTTCACCGATGAAGTACAAACCTTTGATTTTTCTAGATTCCATCGTGTTTGGATCCAACTCTTTTGTGAGTACTCCACCTGCGTTGACGAAAGCTTTTTCCTTAGTTTCAACTGAATCAATTTTAACAGGAAATGAAATAAGTAGTTCTAATATTTTAGCAATATCCTTTTTCGATATTTCATTTAAGTTCTTATTGGTGACATTCGCAAGTTCTAAAACTTTTTTTGCTAATCTTTTTGTTGTCAAGGATTCTAAAATCTTTAGAATTTGAACCTTTTGGTTATGGATCGCATTCATTTGACGAATAACTTCATCATCTGAATGATCTGTGATATTAAATGTTAAGTAAACCTCACCTTTTAGCAATTCTTCATAAACGAATTCTGATATTTGCAATATAGCAGGACCTGTTAAACCAAAGTGAGTAAATAGTAATCCTCCATGGCTTGATATTTTAGTTCCTCTAATTTTGACTGTCGTGTGAATGATAGATACACCCTGTAAATCTGAAAGTGAATCTTTCACATAAGAAGCATATAGATAGGTTTCAGCTGGTGTAAATGCTTTAGTGTCTAATCCGAGCTTAGAAGCGAAAACTAAACCATCACCACTACTACCAGTCGTTGGATACGCATTGGATCCAGTTGCTACAATAACCCTCTTCGTTAAAATCTCTTCGTCACTTGTTTTTAGGATAAATCCATCCTCAGTTTTAAGAATCTCTTTAACAGCATGATGAAACTTAATATGGTTCAAATTCAAGTTTTTTGTTAACACTTCAAATACACTCGCACTTTTCATCGTTTCAGGAAAGTATTTAAAATTCTCTTCTAATACCAATTTCAACCCATTTGACTTAAAAAACTCAATGATTTCTGGTGAACCGAAATCTTTGATTGCTGGATATAAGAATCTTTTATGTTTAAAGGTTAGGGATTGGATAAAATCTTCTTTAGATAATGCATTGGTGATATTACATCTTTTTCCACCAGTGAGAAGAAGTTTCTTTCCGACCTTATCATTTTTCTCTAGTAAAAGATAATTGATTTGATGTTGTTCAAGAATGTTGGCTGCCATCAAGCCTGATGGACCACCACCGATTACAATTGCTTCATAGATCATAAATACTCCTTGCTTAATAAATTACTATATCAAAAAAAATCTCCACAAGGGAGATTAAATCATTTGGTTTTCTTTTAGGTAATCCTCTACTTGTTTTAAATAGATTGGATTCTCACTTTCAACTCTCATGATAAATGAAGACCCTTTGGATAAACCAAGGCTCATTATTGCCATAATCGATTTCGCATCAGCAACAAACTCTTTATGAATTAAATAAACGTTTGCTGGAATACTCGACATGAAACGCACAAAATTGGTAGCTGGTCTTGCGTGAAGACCATTTTCTGCAGTTAAGACGAATTTCTTTTCCATAGATTGCTCCTTTAAATGTGAATAGATTTCTTTAACTCAAAGAGGACTTGCTCTTCACTTTCTAATTCTAACACATTTAAAGCAATTTGTTGTAAATCAGAGTATTTATGAGTTGAAATCATTCTTCTCATTTTTAAAATTTGAGTAGGAGTCATAGAGAGTTCAGTAACCCCTAGACCAATTAAAATTGGGCCAGCATTTAAGTCTCCACCCATTTCTCCACATACAGATGTCCAGATATGATGTTTCTTCGCTGCATCTGTTACCATCTTAATCAGCTTTAAGATTGCTGGATGAAATGGTTGATATAAATATCCTACCGATTCATTCATTCTGTCTGCTGCCATCGTATATTGAATTAAGTCATTCGTACCTATAGAGAAGAAGTCAACATGTTTTGCTAGACTATCTGCCATCAAGGCAGCAGAAGGAATTTCAATCATAATCCCTAGTTCAAAGTCATTATATTTTATATGTTTAGCATCCAATTCTTTTTGAATGGATTCGACTATTTCTTTAGCTTCTAAAAATTCACTTAGGGTAGCAATCATTGGAAACATAATTTTTAAGTTTCCAAAAGCACTCGCACGGATTAAGGCACGTAATTGAGTTTTAAACAATTCTTTTTCATCTAGGGATAAACGAATAGCTCTTTTACCTAAGAATGGATTCATTTCATTAACCATCTTTAAATAAGGAAGATTTTTATCTCCACCAATATCTAATGTTCTAATCACGACAGGCTTTGGATTCATTTTTTCTAACACACTTTTATAATCATTAAACTGTTCATCTTCAGTCGGAAATGTTTGATGATCTAGATATAAAAATTCAGTTCTATATAAACCAATACCATCAGCATCATAATCCATAATATGATTCAAATCTTTTGAAGAACCAATATTGCCAGCTAAGGTGATATGGTATCCATCTAATGTTTGGCTTGCTACACCTTTCATCTTTTCTAATGCTTTGTTGGCATGATCAAATGCTTTTTCTTTTTTTGTGTATAATGCCTTAACTTCATCATCAAAGTCATCGATGATTTCACCTAAGATGCCATCGATGATAATCTCTTGTCCGTTTTCATAAGTATGCATAATGTCTTTCGCACCAACCAGTGCAGGAACACCAAGCAATCTCGCGATAATCGCGCTGTGAGAGGTTTTACCACCAGTCTCGGTAGCGAAACCTAATACATAATTAGGATCGATTTGAGCAGTTTCTGATGGTGTTAATTCGTGTGCTAAAAGTATGACTTTATGATTGATTGAAGCGAGATCGACAATTTCTATATCGAGCGCATTTTTTAGAATGCGCTTAAAAACATCCATCAAATCGGTAGCTCTTTCTTTTAAGTATTCATCATCAAGTGCTTCAAATAAATCAACAAATCCAGTAACAACTGTCTTTAAAGCATAGGAAAGATTAACAGATTCATTTTTTATTTTTTGATGAACTGCACCTTTAATCTCTGGGTCTTCTGCAATGAGTAAATGTGCTTCAAAGATTCTAGCAGTTTCAACACCAAATTTCTTTTCAGCAAGCGTGTAAAGACTTGAGAGTTGTTCTTTGGTTTTTTCGATTGCTTCATCAAATTTTTTAATTTCTTGATCGATGTCTTTAATTGTTTTCTTTGATGAGTCCATTGAAAAATCTTCAAGCTTTAAAACTTTTCCAATCGCATATCCTTCAGATACTGGTATACCTTTGATCATAATGATTTCCTCACATTCATTGCTTGTACAACAAGCTCATATTTGTTTTGGTTCTTATAACTGATTGTATATTCAAATATTTTTCCGTTTGCTAAATAACTAATTTGTTCTGTCTTTATTGTCGGTTCATTTTCTTTCATTTCAAGAAGTGTTGCGTAATCTTTATGAATGAGTATCGCTTTAATTTCTTCGATAGATGAGATGATTTGATAGTTCAGTTTATGGGTTATATAATGATAAATCGAGTTCTGAACGATTTTTTTAGTTAATGGTATTAATGAAACTGGTAAATAAGTCTCTTGAATCATTAAAGGTATTGAGTCTTTCTTTCTAAGCCGAATCAACTTATAGACTAAGTCATTTTCTTCAATACCTAGTTTATTAGAAATCCATTCATCAGCTCTTAACTTTTCAAATAAAAGAACTTCATTTTGAACAGTACCACCAGTAGATAAGACTTCATCAGTAAATCCTGTTAAAGTATTAAACACTTTATATAGTTTTTGTTCAGAAATAAAAGTCCCTACGTTATTCACTCTGTAGAGCTTTCCTTGATTGACCAATATATCAATAGCTTTTCTTACTGTCATTCTAGATATATCAAGAGATAAAGAGAGATTTCTCTCTGAAGGTATTAATGTATTGACTTCTTGAGTTTTAATGATTTTTTCGATTTCATCAACAACAATCATGTATTTTGGAATATCAGGAATCAAGAGAACACCTCTAACTGGTATATACCACTTATCTTAATTATAGTGAATATCATGGATTTGTCAAGAAATATTATCGTTTCCTTTGGGCTTAACGAATAACATTTGATATAATAGGTTCGAGGTGAAACGAGATGACATATGATGATTTAAGAAAAAGACTAGAACAATTAATTGACCCAGGCTTTAACCTTCCTTTTAAAGCTGTAAATGGTATTAAAAAACTAGTCATCGGTCCTACTGGAGTTGCTGAACTTGAAATCTATTTAAAAGATAAAACAAAGCACGAGCAGGCTGTAAAAATAATGATTATTAAGTTAGTAAAAATCGAACTTGGTTTTCCAGGTATCAAAATTGACTTTTTCGAATCAGAATTCGTACCTGAAGGTGAAAAACCAATCAAGTATTTAGCAATAGCTTCCGGTAAAGGTGGTGTTGGTAAATCGACAGTCACTGCTAATCTTGCTGCTGCGTTAATCAGACAAGGGAAAAAAGTTGGAATTATTGATGCTGACGTTTATGGAGCATCCATTCCAAATATTTTAAAGATAGGCATAAAGCCTTTATCAGCAGCAGAAGATGAAAGAATGATTCCACTTGAAAAAGATGGAATCGAAGTGATATCTACTGAGTTTTTTATGCCACCAGAAAAACCTCTGATGTGGAGAGGACCAATGCTTGGTAAAATGTTAATTCATTTCTTTACAGGAGTGAAATGGCAAGACGATATTGATATTATTTTAATTGATCTTCCACCAGGAACTGGTGATGTTGCATTAGATGTAAAAACTTACGTCCCTAAGAGTAAGATTTTAGTGGTAACCACTCCACATGTGAATGCATCACATGTAGCCGTTAAGGCGGGTATTGGAGCTCAAAATATCGGACATGAAGTCATTGGTGTTGTTGAGAACATGAGCTATTACTTAAATCCTTGTAACCAAACGAGAGAATTTATCTTTGGTCAAGGTGGAGGGGATGAAGTTGCTAAAAAATTAGGTGTGAAGCTATTTGGACAAGTTCCAATTGGTCAACCATTAAATGGTGATTTCTTATATACAGGTAAAGAAGAAGCTGGTAAGATTTATAACGATCTTGCAGTTAAAGTGATGAAAGAAATGGATATCTAATGAATGAAGAGACTTTGTGTCTCTTTTTCTTTTACTCTAAATCGAAATAAGTGTAAAGTATTGACAAAACAACAAACATCGTCTAAAATGAATTCGAATTGCATTATAGACGGAAAGGGGTATCTTATGTATATTCATAGACATATTGAAGTTGTCTTAAAAAATGTATCTAAACATTTCAAAACTGTTTTGTTAACAGGACCAAGGCAAATCGGAAAAACAACAGTCATGAAACATCTATTTGAGAACACACACCCATATGTAACATTTGATGACTACAATCAACTGAATCTAGCGAAGGAAGACCCGATGTTATTTATGCAAAACTATCAGAAAAATGCTATTTTTGATGAGATACAATACGTCCCATCGCTTTTTCCTGCTATTAAATATGTAGTGGATCAAAAAGAGGAATACGGTAAGTACTTAATGACAGGTTCTCAAGCATTTGAACTGATGAGAAACGTAAGTGAATCTTTAGCAGGTAGAATAGCTATTGTTGAACTCTACGGATTATCTTTAAGAGAAAAAATGGGTATTTTATTCTATACTCCATTTATACCAACAAAATCATACATTGATGAAAGAACAGAAGCAATAAAGAAATATGACGACCTATGGTATCAAATTCATAGAGGAAGTCTACCTATCTTAGAAAAAAAAGATTTTGATTGGGAACAAATCTATAGTTCATATTTAAAAACCTACATTGAACGCGATGTAAGAAGTTTGGTAAATATTGGTGATGAAGTCACATTTTCCAAATTTGTGATTGCTGTTGCAGCAAGAAGTGGAGAATTAATAAACTATAACAGCATCTCAAATGATATAGGTATATCTTTAAATACAGTCAAGAAGTGGATCTCGGTTCTAAAAGCCTCAGGACTGATCTACATATTAGAACCATACCACCATAATATATTAACTAGAATAGTAAAAACACCAAAAGTATACTTTTTAGATACTGGATTCCTATCATATTTGACCAGATGGATGACTCCTGAGGTGTTAAGGAATGGTGCAAAGGCTGGGCATGTATTTGAAACATTTGTTATTTCAGAGATTATAAAATCTTATACGAATGCAGGAAAAACTCAATTACCATTATATTTTTATCGTGATAAAGACGGAAAAGAAATTGATTTGATTATTGAGGAGAACGGTACTTTGTATCCCGTTGAAATAAAAATGACTGCAAGCCCAAGTAAAGAGATGATTAAGGCATTTAGTGTACTAGATAAAATACCATCTATGAAAGTTGGAACAGGTGCCTTAATTTGTTTAATTGAAAAGAAAATGTTATTAACAGAAGATGTTTATGCATTACCCATTGAATATATTTAATCCTTAGATATTCATATAAAGAAACCCACACTTTTTAAATGAAGTGTGGGTTTTAGTATTATTCTTGTTTTTCGTGAATGAACTGCCACTGCATTCCAAACTTGTCAGTCATATGCCCGTACCCTTCACTGAAGAAGGTTGTTTGGAAATCTTGTAATACTTTTCCACCAACAATAAGCTTGTCCCAAGCTTTTTTTAGTTTCTTAACATCAGAATCAACCACTGCGAAAGAGAAGTTATTTCCTTCTACCCAATCCCTACCAAATCCTTTTGGTGTATCTGCAATCATGATTCTTGAACCGAAAACAAACATTTCTGCATGCATAACCAAATCCTTAATTCTTTCTTCAGGAGTATAGTTTTCATCTGAATATTCGCCGTATCTCATAATAATAGGATCTTTTCCTCCAAAAATTGAATGATAAAACTTGATTGCTTCATCTGCGTTTTCATTATAGAATGCGTAAACCAGTGTAGACATATTTTTTACCTCTTTTTGTTTTCAGTATAGTCCTTTCTATTTTTCATGTAAAACGATTTGACCAAGAAAAAAAGGGACCGAAGTCCCTAATTACTTAAGATCTGTAAATTTAACAATCGGTTGTCTCGCTGCTTTGGCTTCATCAAGACGTCTAACAATTGTGTTATGTGGAGCAGTTTTTACAAGCTCTGGATTGTCTTTCGCTTCTTGTGCAACAACTCTCATAATATTAATGAATTCATCTAAAGTTTCTTTAGACTCAACTTCAGTCGGTTCAATCATCATGGATTGTGAGAAGATTAAAGGAAAATAGACAGTAGGTGCGTGGTATCCATAATCTAGAAGACGTTTAGCAACATCCAAGGTTTTCACTCCAGTGGATTGATCCTTTAAACCATCAAAAACGAATTCATGCATACAGTGACCTTTGATCGGAAGTTCAAAGATATCTTTAAGTGATTCTTTAATGTAGTTCGCATTTAATACAGCCATTAAACCGATATCACTCATCGATTCTTTACCAAAAGTCATTAGATAAACATATGCTCTAATATAGACTGATGCGTTGCCGTAGAATAATCCTAACGCTCCAATGGAATCAGCTGAATCTTCAAAGTAGTAGAAACCATCTTTTTCCTTAACAATTGGATTCGGAAGGAATTCAAGTAGTTTTTCACAAACTCCAACAGGACCTGAACCAGGACCACCACCACCATGTGGTGTTGAAAATGTTTTATGAAGATTGATATGTGTGATATCAAATCCCATATCGCCAGGTCTAGTTTTACCTAAAATAGCGTTTAAATTCGCTCCATCATAATATAGAAGTCCACCTGCATCATGCACCAATCTTGAGATTTCAGCGATATCCTTTTCAAAGACACCAGCAGTATTTGGATTGGTTAACATTAAACCAGCAGTTTCATCATTTAAAACAGCCTTAAGTGCTTCAAGGTTTACAGTTCCGTCTGGATTTGATTTAATTTCAACGGTTTCAAACCCACAAACAGTTGCACTTGCTGGATTGGTTCCATGTGCTGAATCTGGAATGATAATCTTATTTCTCTTCGAGTCATTACGTTTGTCATGATAAGCTTGAATAATCATTAAACCAGCCAATTCGCCATGTGCTCCAGCAAACGGATTTAATGAATATGCTGCAAGTCCTGAAATCTCTGCTAAAATACGTTGAGTTTCATGATATATCTTTAATAATCCTTGAACAGTTTCGACAGGTTGAAGTGGATGAATATTTGCAAATCCACTTAAAGTCGCTAATTCATCATTAATTTTAGGGTTATATTTCATTGTACAAGATCCTAAAGGATAAAATCCTGTTTCAACACCAAAATTCTTTTGGCTCACATTGGTGTAATGTCTTACGACATCAAATTCTGAGACCTCTGGAAGATTCGCTTTATTTGATCGAACTAATGCTTTAGGAAGTTTCACTTCTGGTAAATCTTTTTTGGTTAGGTTAAAGCCTTCACGCCCCTTTTTGGATATCTCAAAAATGAGTTTGTTATAGTATTTCATTTTTGTTCTACCACCTTTCTTACCAGTAAGTCAATTTCTTCAATCGATCTCTTTTCTGTAACTGCAAATAATAAATGGTTATCTTTGATATGAAGAGGACCTAAAATGCCATCTTTAAGTAAGTCTTTTTCGAATTTATCAACATCAAATTTCGCTTTCAATACGAATTCTTTGAAGAAAGGTTTATTGTATACGACTTCAAATTTGTTAGTCTTTAATAATTCTTGATATAAATAGTGTGCACCTTTCATGGATTCATTCGCTACCATCACTGTACCTTCTTTACCCATCGTCGATAGATAAATCGTAACAGCTAATGCCATTAAGGATTGGTTTGAACAAATATTAGAGTTTGCTTTAGCACGTCTAATATGTTGTTCTCTTGCTTGAAGTGTTAAAACAAATGCACGTTTGCCATCAACATCTGTAGTGATCCCACAAATACGACCTGGCATTTTTCTAACATATTTCATCTTTGTCGCTAAATAACCTACATATGCTCCACCAAAGGATAGTGGAAGACCAAATGATTGTAGATCACCAACAGCGATATCTGCATCATATTCACCAGGAGTTTTAATTAAACTTAAAGGTTGTCCTTCAGAGTTCATAATGAAAAGACCGTCATTTTCGTGAACGACTTCAGAAAATCCATTATAGTCTTCAATGATTCCAAAATAATTTGGATTTTGAACGATGAGACCCATCGCGTTTTCCATATTTTTTTGGATGAAATTTAAATCGGTTACTCCATCTTGACTTGGTGTTACAATCACTTCAATATCACGATATCTTGCATAAGTCTTGACGACATCGATGATTCTAGGATTGACAGTAGAAGAAATTAAGACTTTACTCATTCCTGTTTGTGCAAACGCCATAAACATCGCTTCAGCTGTAGCGGTTGCTCCATCATACATTGATGCATTAGAAACTTCCATTCCTGTAAGTTCACAAACCATGGATTGATATTCAAAAATGTATTGCAGTGTACCTTGAGCAACCTCAGGTTGATAAGGTGTATAAGATGTTAAGAATTCTTGTCTAGAAATCAATGCTTTAACAATTGATGGTGAGTAGTGGTCATAAGCACCAGCACCACGAAACACGATCAGTTCTTTATTTTGTTTTGCCAGATTTTGCATATGTTTTGTTAAGTCATGATCAGATAAAGCACTTGGAATTTGATATGGTTTTGTAAGTCTCAGTTTTTTAGGTATAGAAGTAAATAGGTCATCAAGGGAATTTGCCCCTGTGACCTTTAACATTTCTTCAATATCTTGACTTGTATGTGGAAGATATTTGTGCATGTTAATTACTCCTCACTGAGTGGTTTGTATTGTTCGCTCGTTAATAAAGATGATAATTCACTTTCATCTACCAATTCAATCTTGACGATCCAACTACCATATGGGTCATCATTTAATAATTCTGGTGATCCTTCTAATTTTGAGTTCACTTCTAATATTTTACCAGTGACTGGAAGATACATATCAGATGCTGCCTTCACAGATTCAACTGCACCAAAGCTTTCACCTTTTTTAACTGTTTTTCCAACTCTTGGTAATTCAATAAATACGACTGAACCGAGTGCATGCTGTGCATGGTCAGAAATACCGACAAATGCGGTTTTCCCTTCAACCTTAAGCCATTCATGGCTTGGGCTGTATAATAATCCCTCTAATACCATTTTTGAATCCTCCTATTTTTTATAGTTCTTTGTATAAAATTTTCTATTTCTTACTTTTGCTAAATAACGATTTCCGCGAATCTCAACATGAAGTTCAGTGCCGATTTCAGCGTACTTAATATCAATTAATGCACATGCGATTGGTGATTCTTGATTTGGTAACATATATCCTGTAGTGATGACACCAATCTCATTTTCGTTGTGTAGTACTTTATAGCCTTGTCTTGGGATACAACGTTGTAGTAGTTCAAGCCCTACTATTTTTCTTTCTGGTTTCTCCTTATATTCTAAAAGAGCTTTTTTCCCAATAAAATCTTCTTTATCGAGTTTTACTGCGAAATTTAATCCTGCTTCAACTGGATTGATTGAATCACTGATTTCATGACCATAAAGTGGAAGATTCGCTTCAAAGCGAAGTGTATCTCTAGCACCTAATCCTATTGGTGTAACACCAACTTCGATTGCCTTATCAAAGACTTGAGTAACTAAGTCATGTGTTCCGTAAATCTCAAAACCATCTTCACCAGTATATCCAGTACGTGAAAGGATTACATAGCCTTCTTTGTAAGGTATAACTTGATACGTCATAAATTTTAAATCAGGTGTTTCAGTTTCCATGATTTCACCAATGTGGTTGATGACTTCTGGACCTTGAATCGCGACTTGACTATACAGTTCAGATACATTTCTAACATTCACATCAAATGTCTTACTCTGTTTGGTTACCCATTCAAAATCTTTATCAATATTTCCTGCATTGACGACAAGTAAAACTTGTTCAGGTTTCATGACATATACTAACAAATCATCAACAACAAATCCTTTTTCATCACAAAATAAAGCATAAGTAACTTTTGCAGTATCTTCTGGAATGAAATTGGTAACTAAATGATTAACAAATCTTAGTGCATCTTTGCCATCCACTAAAAATTCACCCATATGCGAAACATCAAAAATGCCCATACCTGTTCGAACAGCAATATGCTCTTCAGTAATACCGGCATAGGATACTGGCATGTGAAAACCAGCGTATTCTATCATCTTTGCGTTTAACGCTAGGTGGCGATCATGTAAAGCTGTAAATTTCATTTTGTACTCTCCCTAAAAGCGTTTTCTATTTTCATTATACAACATATTTTTAGAAATCAAATCGATAATGTTTGAAGAAATATATATTATATATTAAAACAAAAAAATGGCGTCTCCGCCATTTCATTATTTGTTAAATTGTAACTACATGTTCATTAATAAAATCATGATTGAAAAGCTTGCGATGAGTGAGAAGAAGTTTGCGATTAATGCGTAAAGCATTGCACGGTTCTTTGTTTTTTCAGTTAAATAATGTCTGAATAATATAATTTCAATCGTGAAGATTAAGAGTTCACCGATCGCTAATACTGCAAGTTCTCCGAAAACTGGGAAGTAATAATATTTCATCATGAACATAAAGCCTGTTAGCGTCACTTGAGTAATTAAATTGATATATGTGACAAATAAATAACTCTTCTTTGTCGCGTAACCAAATAAGAATAAGACGATTAGTTCAATTAGAATCGTTCCGATAATTCTAAGAATTAATTCCATTGTCATCGTTTGAACAGGTAGATCTTCAACTATAGTTCCTGCATTGGATACAACAACTTCTAAATTGACATCTGTTAAATCAAATGTAACTTTACTATTGAAAAGAGAAGTTGTTACTGGTTTAGATGTTACATATGAACCGTCCTCAAAAATAATAAGGATCTTAAAATTTGAAGGTGGGTTATAGGAATGTCTAAAATAATTTTCTGAAACTCTAGATGGAAAAACACCCCAAGCACGCACAAAATAAGAAGATACATAACCATTTTCGGTGAATGTATATAAAAGTTCAGGAAAAATTTCTCCTTCTTCATCTTCATTGGGGTAATCTGTTTCAAGTGTTTCAATTGGGGCTAGTGTTCCTTGTTCTAATAGTTCTAAGAAGTAAGGCTCTTCGACACCGATAACCTCGATATCTAAAGTTCTTTTAGGACCAACATCAGCATTCGCTGTGAGAAAAGGAAATAGACAGATGGTGCTTAAAATAAGCAAGAATATTGTGAGTTTTTTCATGATAGAAACCTCGTTATCTATTATTACACTTATCATATCATGAAATTATCATTTCTTGAAGAGTTTTTTCGATGTATAATAAAAGAAAGGAGTGATTAACGATGCTAGTCAATGATATTTTATTACATGTCAAAAGAAATGATGTAGAAAACCCGAAAGGAAGCATTATTATAACTCACGGAATTGCAGAACATTCCGGAAGATATGATGAGATTACTAAAAAACTAAATGACGCATCTTTTAATGTTGTTCGCTACGATTTAAGAGGACATGGGCAAAGTCAGGGAAAACGTGGAGCACTAAAGAGTTATCATCAAACCATTGAAGATTTACATGTCTTAGTTTTGGATGAAAAGAAAAGAGATCCTAAAAAGATTATTTTATTAGGACACAGCATGGGAGCGTTAATTGTTAATATGTACGCAGTCAAATATAAAGATGTTGATGGTATCATTTCAAGTGCTGCCCCATCCTATTTTATTAAGGATGTCCTACCCTTTAGATTCATCGGTTATAAATGGTTAGGAATGTTAACGAAAAAGACTAATTTTGCAGATGACCAATTATCAAGAATAAAAGAAGTAGAAAAAGCTTATATTGAAGATCCTCTTAACTTAAAGAAATTTCATTTTTCACTTGCTGGCAACATGTTTGTAGGGGGCGTAAGATTTTTAAATAAGAGAATCGCTCAATATCAAACACCAGTATTGATTATCCATGGCGAAGCAGATAAAATTGTACCAGTAGAGTTTAGTAGAAGACTATTTAACATCATTCCTTTGGAAGATAAAAAAATAATTACTTATCCAGATGCCTATCATGAAATATTTAACGATCTAGATCGTGAAAAAGTATTTAATGATGTTTTAGAATGGTTGAAGGAAAGAACTTAAAATAAGGAGATTATCATGAAAATTGCTTGGATTGGAACAGGAGTCATGGGTAGACCCATGGTCAATCACTTAAGTGCTGCAGGATATACGATTACTGCATTCAACAGAACATTTGAAAAAGCGAAAGCATTAGAACCAAATGTGAAAGCAGTAGAAAGTATTAAAGAATGTGTGAAAGATGCTGATATAATCTTTTCCATCGTCGGATATCCTAGTGATGTAAAAGAAACATATATTGAAGTTATGAAGCATGTTAAAAAAGGTGCGATACTTGTCGATATGACAACATCATCACCAACACTTGCTATTGAGTTATATCATGAAGCATGGAAATTAGGATTAAGAATGTTAGATGCTCCTGTCACCGGTGGTGACATTGGTGCAATTAATGCAACACTTTCCATTATGGTTGGTGGAGATAAAGAGGTTTTTGAAAGTGTGTTACCACTCTTTAAAATCATGGGTAAAACAGTGACTTATATGGGTAAAGCTGGATCAGGAATGCACGCTAAGCTTGCAAATCAAACTGTTATTGCTGGAAATATAATAGGAATCACTGAAGCGCTTGTTTATGCGAAAACAAAAGGTCTTGATTTAGAAGCAATGCTAGGAGTCATTACAGGTGGATCAGCAAACTCATGGCAAGCTCAATATAATGGAGCTAAAATGATCAATAAAGATTACACTCCAGGTTTCTTTGTCAAACATTATTTGAAAGACTTGAAACTGGTATTGGAAGAAAAGAAAGATTTAAAACTTCAAGGTGTCGAAAATGCTTGCAAAGCATATCAGATTTTATCGGATCATGGATTCTCAGAAGATGGTACACAAAGTATCATTGAATATTACTTGAGAAATATGATGTAATCATCAGGAGGTTTGCAATGCCTATTGTTTACTTGAGTTTTATAGGAGAACATTGTGACGGGTGTTTGACATCCATTGAACATGCACTGTATACACTCGGAGTTGAGCAATTTAATTATGATTTCACCTACGCACATGCTAAAATTGTTTTTGATAGAAATCTAGTTGAATTGGATCAAATCATGCATACCATATCAAAACTAGGATTTGAACCAAATATTGTAGACTTAATTGAATATGATGAAGACATCATCAATGGTGAATAACTAAAAATGGGATTCCTGATTAGGACTCCCATTATTTTTTAAGTATTTATATTTTTCTTCATCGAAAATATTTCAAAGTGATGTCCATCTAAATCTCTAAATGAACGGTAATACATATAGTCATCATCATGCGCACTTCCTATTTCTGTACCACCAAGTTTTTTGACTTTGTCTAAGATTTGATTCACAGCATCAACACTACCAACATCTAAACTAAATATAAGTTCTGTGTGTTTAAAGGAATCAACAACTGTATTTTTAGAGAAAAGCATATATTTTTCAAGTCCTAACATCATCGCGTACGTACGTTCATTAATGGATAGACAATATCCGGTATCATCAGAATATTCTTCTTTAACTTCAAAGCCTAGATTCTCAAAAAATTTTCTAGATTTTAAAACATCTGCAACACATAAGTTTACAAATACATCAGCTTTCAAAATAAATCACCCTTTCTTAATTAAAAAGTACCACTTATCCATAAATTTGACTACAGATTTGCTTTCATATATTGCATGAGGTGATGATATAATAGATTTAGAATATTCATGAATGACTCATTATTGAAACGATTGAGAGGAAATATAAATATGTATCCAATTTTAATATCAGGATTCGCAGATGAAATATCAAGTGACTTTATAACCCAGCTAAAAAGTTTGAAACAACTTGGTATTTCTTATATTGCATTACGCAGTATAAATGGAAAGAATATACTAGATTTCACATACGAAGAATTCAAAAAAGACGTGTATCCATATTTGGTAGAATATGACATTCATGTATCATCGATAGGGTCTCCAATTGGTAAAGTAAAAATCGATGATGAAAAGAATAAAATGGATCAGCTCAAGAAATTTCACGAGTTGATTAAAATTATGGAACTCGTAAAGACTCGATATGTTAGAGTGTTTAGTTTATTTGTAGAAGACCATAGTGATGCATCATTTTCAAAAGTTGTCCAATTTTTCAAGGAATTACTTCGTGCTGCTCAAGGAAAAAATGTAGTCATTCTTCATGAAAATGAAAAAGATATCTATGGAGACCAAGCAATTTATTGCAAAAAAATTATGAAAACACTGAATCATCCTCAATTAAAGTTTGCTTTTGACACTGCAAATTTTGTTCAAGTTGGAGATGATGCAATGGAAGCTTACTTATTATTAAAAGAAGATATTGAGTATATGCACATCAAAGATGCAATTAAAACTACAAGTGAAAATGTATTGATTGGTCAAGGAAATGGTTATGTTAAAGAAATCACTCAAAATATCATTAACTCAGGGTATAAAGGTTTCTTTACTTTAGAGCCCCACTTGGCAGATTTTGCATATTTAAATAAACTAGAAATTAATAAATCAGGACGCGCAAAAAACTCAAAACCTTTTGAAGTTTTTCAAGCAACACTTGAGGTATTTTTAAAATTTATTCCATAAAAGAGGTTTCTATAATTGTAATTTTGCAATCTATAAAGTATAATAAGATTATGATAATGAAAGCGTTTTATATTTTTTTTACAAATTAAATGAAACGTTTCACTTCGGAGGAAGAAAAATGAGACAAATAAAAGTTGGGATTGTCGGTATTGGTCATATGGGAAGTTTTCATGCTGATTCATTATACACAAATAAAGTGGAAAATGCTTTGTTGCATTCTGTAATGGATATTGATCAAGAAAGACTTATTGCTGCTCAGAAATATGAAGATGTTAAAATCTATGATCAATTCAGTGATTTCATTTCAGATGAAGAGTTAGATGCTGTGATTATCGCTACACCACACTATGATCACCCAACGATAGGAATCGAAGTATTGAAGCACAAAAAACATTTATTGATTGAAAAACCTGCAGGTGTTTTTACTAAAAATGTGCGTGAACTTAATCAATTAGCTCAACATTCAGATAAAGTCTTTTCTATCATGCTAAACCAAAGAACCAATCCACTATATATCAAGATTAAAGAAATGATTGATTTAGGATTACTTGGAGAACTTAGAAGAGTGAATTGGATTGTTACAAACTGGTATCGTAGTTCAACCTATTACGAAAGTGGTGGATGGAGAGCTACCTGGGAAAAAGAAGGTGGCGGTGTGCTTTTAAATCAAGCACCTCATCAAATTGATCTTCTTCAATGGATCTTTGGAATGCCAAAATCAGTTCAAGCATTTATGAAATTTGGTGCACACCGAAATATAACTGTTGAGAATGACGTAACAGCATATCTTGAATATCCAAATGGAGCAACCGGTGTGTTCATCACTTCTACATTTGACACTCCAGGGACGAATCGCTTAGAAGCGATTGGTAGTAAAGGGAAAATCGTTGTAGAAAATGGACAAATCTCTTGGCATAAGTTAGAAATGGATGAAGCTGATTTTGATAAGTTACACCACGAAAACAATTTTGCAGCACCTAAAAACGAGAAAGTTACTTTTGATCTAAAAGAAAATCAATGGGGGGTTCAACATTTAGTGATACTCAATAATTTTGTAGACTCAATCGTAAATAAGACCAATTTGATTGCCCCTGGTGAAGAAGGAGTCAAAGGATTATCGATTTCGAACGCGATGCACTTATCAGCATTTTTAGGACAAAAAATCGAATTGGATACACTAGATGAAGACCTTTTTATAACTGAACTTAAATTAAGAATAGATTCGGAGAAATAATGTGAAGAAACTAAAAATAGGAATCATAGGACTAGGTGCGATATCCAATACACATATATTCAATATAAAAAAATATAAAGATGCTGAAATTGTTGGTATTTATGATATCCAAATCGAAAGAGCAGTTTCTGCGAGTTTAACCCACCAAATTCCATATGTTCAAACATTTCAAGAATTATTAGACTTACATCCTGACGTTGTCCACGTCTTAACACCTCATGATACACATTATGAAATCGTTAAAGAATTATTGAATAACCATATCCATGTATTGGCAGAAAAACCATTAACTATTGATTATCTTCAAGCGATTGAACTTGCTGAAATAGCGGCTGATAAAGAAGTTATCTTATCTGTTTGTCTTCAAAATCGAACCAATAAAACAACAAAAAAAATGATAGAACTCAAAAACAGTAAACCATTTGGTAAATTATTGAGTTCAAGAGGTTTAGTTTATTGGAAAAGAGATATGAACTATTATAAACAATCTTCATGGCGTGGAACTAAAAATCATGAAGGTGGTGGAGTCTTGATTAATCAAGCAATCCACACACTTGATATCTTAACGCTACTAGGTGGAGAGATTGACTTTCTATATGGATCATATTTTAATTACTTATTACCAGAAATTGAAGTTGAAGATAATGTGCAAATTGTTATCAAATTTAAAAATCAATCGTTAGGATTTTTATCAGCAACCAATAATTATCCTGTAGATTCACCTGTAGAAATTGATCTTATTTTTGAAAAAGGAAGATTTAAATTAATCGGAGATACACTATACCAACTTACAGAGGAAGGATTAGAAGTCATTGAAAAAGATTCAAAAACGATAGGTGAAAAGTTTTATTTCGGAGCGAGTCACGAAAATCTAATCCATGACTTATATGATTACATTCTCTATGGTTATGGATCTGTTGTTCAAGCAAAAGATACCATTACAAGTCTTGAAATAATCAATAAAGTATATGAGAATCCTGACTTTAGAGAAAAAATATTTTTAGATACAAGTTATTTTAATAAAAACTAAAAGGGAGGACATTATGAACAGATGGTACGAAAAATCTGTAATCTATCAGATATATCCATTAAGTTTCAAAGATACCAATGGTGATGGGATTGGCGATTTAAATGGTATTATAGAAAAACTTGATTATTTAAAAGATTTAGGTGTTGATATTCTTTGGTTAAGCCCTGTTTACTCCTCACCTATGGATGATAATGGTTATGATATCTCAGATTATTACAATATCAATCCTATGTTTGGAACATTAGATGATATGATAAGATTGCTTGATATAGCACATCAAAAGAAATTAAAGATCATTATGGATTTAGTTGTCAATCATACAAGTGATGAACATGAATGGTTTCAATCTGCTGTTCATAATCCTTTGAGTCCTTATAAAGATTATTATATATTTAAAGAAAATAAAGACAATCAACCTCCAACAAGTCAGTCATCTTTTTTTGGAGGAAGTGCATGGGATCTTACTCCAAATAAAGAAGCATATTATCTCCATTTATTTAGTAAGAAACAACCAGATCTCAACTGGAAGAATCAAACACTTCGTTTTGAAATCTATAAAATGATGAATTACTGGTTGGATATGGGTGTTGATGGTTTTCGAATGGATGTTATAGACTTAATCGGTAAAGATATTGATTTAGGTATTCTTGGAAATGGTCCAAAGCTTCATGATTATCTAAAAGAAATGTATGAGAATTGTTTTAAAGGAAGAAAAACACTGACAGTTGGTGAAACTGGAGGAGTAACACCAGAGATAGCAATTAAGTTTACAAAAATAGATTCTAATGAGCTTGATATGGTATTTCAGTTCCAGCATATTGGATTAGACCAAGAACCTCATCATGATAAATGGCATTTAAAACCTTTGGATTTAAAGGATTTGAAACGAGTGTTATCCAAATGGCAAACCTCTTTATATGAAAAGGGATGGAATAGTCTTTACTGGAGTAATCATGACCAACCAAGAATCGTATCTAGATGGGGAAATGATACAACATACCGAATCAAGAGCGCTAAGATGTTCGGAGCAATTCTACATTTTATGCAAGGAACACCTTTTATATATCAAGGTGAAGAAATCGGAATGACCAACATGAAAATGTGTTCAGTTGATGAGCTCAGAGACATTGAAGCGATTAACATGTTTCATGAAAAATCATTGATTTGGCCAACAAAACGTGTATGGGAAGCACTTAATGCTAAGGGAAGAGACAATGCGAGAACTCCAATGCAATGGGATTCATCTTTATATGGTGGATTTAGTGATGTTAAACCATGGTTAAATGTCAATCCTAATAA
Source organism: Bacillota bacterium (assembly GCA_018818645.1). Lineage (GTDB taxonomy): Bacteria > Bacillota_I > Bacilli_A > Acholeplasmatales > Acholeplasmataceae > Peloplasma. The sequence goes on along the minus strand of JAHIRQ010000067.1, from coordinate 34,459 downwards.
AGATTTTATTCATGTTGAAAATGCTATTCAAGATCCAGAATCCATTTATCACTTTTACAAGAAACTCATCGCTTTCAGAAAAGAAAATGAAACTGTTGTTTACGGAGAATATCGTTTGATTGAAAACACAGATGAGAGACTGTTTTGTTATCGAAGAGTTTATAAAAATGAAGAAATATTGTTAATTGCTAACTTTTCAGAAGATTATATAGATGATTATCCAGATACAAAAGATTATCTTTACATATTAGGAAATGATGAAATGCATCAAGGTGTGCTTAAGCCATATGAGGTTAGAGTATTTAAGAAAGATAAAGGTGAGATCGATGTTTCAATATGATCAAGGTGTATTTAAGATTAATGCAGAAGAAACATTTGTATGGGGTGGTGAATTCCACTATTTTCGTGTACCTAAAAATCTATGGTTAGATCGACTACAAAAAATAAAAGATGCTGGATTTAATTTGGTCAGTACTTATATTCCTTGGATTTGGCATGAATATCAAAAAGGTGATATTGATCTACATGGTAGAACATGTGCAGAAAGAGACTTAAAGTCATTTTTAGATACAGTCAAGGAAGTAGGGTTATGGCTTTTGGTAAGACCAGGACCTTATGTGATGTCAGAGTTGGTCAACTCTGGTATCCCTGAATGGCTAATCAAAGAACATCCTGAAATTCGCGCTGTTAAAGAAGACGGTCAATTTCATCCTTCTATGGGGTTAGTCAGTTATTTACACCCTGTATACCTGGATTTTGTAAAAGGATGGTACAAAAAGGTATTCACTATATTAAAAGATTATGAATCTGAACTTGGTGGACCAATCGTGATGATACAATATGATAATGAAGTAGGTATGTATCATTGGGTTACCGGTCAAGGAGATTATTCCGACAATACATTAAGTCATTTTAAAGCGTTTATAGTAAATAAATATGGAAAAGAACTTTTTGATCATGAATTAAGTACTTTTAAAGATTTTGATCACTATATATCTTTATATCGTCAAGGAAAAACAAATAAAGAAGTATCTTTTGTGATTAATCAAGAATATAAATTGTTTTTCCGAGTTTTCATTAAAGATTATCTTGAAAAATTAATCGAGATTGCTACTAAATATGGTGCTAAATCCATGCCTGTTGTCAATATTCACGGGTTTTCAAGTGTGGATTATGGTAAAAGAGGTAACTTATATCCAATTGGTATATCACAACTTTATGAGACAGCTAAAATTAAAGATGTTATCTTAGCTGGAGATTATTATGTAGGTAATATCGTATCAGAAAATTTCTTTGATGTCGTTTTAGCCAATGCTTTTACAAAGGCTGTTCAACCTGTAAATCAGCCACTTTTTAGTGCTGAATTTCAGGGTGGTTTCCAAAATGGAGTTCCCCGACTTCAGCCAACAACACACGACTTAAAAACGAGATTAACGATATCAAATGGTATGAATGCAATCAATTATTACATGTTTGTGGGTGGTGAAAATTTTGAGGAAATTGGTCTAATCTCAAGAAGACATGACTGGCAGTCCGCGATAGGAACTGATGGAAGTTTAAGAAGACACTATCATATTATTAAACACATCGTCGATCTTACGAATGCTTATGGAAAAGCATTTGTTCGTGCAAAACTTAGTACACAAACAACACTTTCATTTGATCCTGATTATTACATGACAGAGTTTAAAAATGATTTTACAAGATCTCAAGCCAATGCACTACAAAATGCTAGACAAAATTATCTATACAATGGTATCGGTAAAAGTTTAGTGATGAATAACATATCTTTTGATGCTATTGATATGAATCATGTAAGTCATATTGATCCGATAAAAAATCCAACCCTTATCTGTTTTTCAACAGAGTGGATGAAAAAAGAGGCTCAAGAAAAATTAGTTAACTACGTTTCTGAAGGTGGTAAATTATTCTTATTCCCAGAAGTACCGACCAAGGATTTATTGGATCGACCATGTCATATACTTAAAGATTTTATCGATGTAGATATTAAAGAAAAAGTTCATGGGAAACGTGTAAATATCAATGGACATGATTCAGTGAACTGTCATTATGCACAAGTTTATGACCAAAAAATAGGCTTCGCTACTCTTGATTTAGACTCATCAAAAGTTACAGGATTTAAAAAAGAGATTAAAAAAGGGTTAGTCTATGTCTTTGGTATGGCGATTAAAAGTGATTGGGATTATATCGATCAAATCGTTGGTGAAATATTTAATGACATGAATATTATGAGATCTGGTGCATCAAATGAATGGCTTCATGTTGCAGTTAGATCAGATTTTGATGGTGATTTTGTATTCATCAATAACTTTGAAGAATTCGAGAAAAAATCTGTGATAGAACTGTTTGGAAAACAAGGTTTTGGAGGGTTTGAATTTACGATTCCTATGCGTAGCGGATTGATATTACCACTTAATTGGAAGGTCTCAAAAGATTTAACAATTCAGTATTCAACAGCTGAGATTATTCATCTAGAAGTCAATAATGATGAAATCAATTTAACTGCTAAACCATTACGTATTGGTGATATCATTTCCTATGTCGGAAAATATAAACCTGTGAAATCTAATTTATATGAATTTATAGGAGAAAATCAAATTCAGTTGAACTCTTTGTTAGAAACTCAAATTCAATTTAAGGAGGAGGAAAATGGAAATTAAACAACTGATTGAAAAAGAAATTAAAGGATGTTTTGACTATTTTTGGTATGAAACAAACTCAAATCAAGATTCGAAAGGTTATGGTTTAGCACTAGATTCTTCAAGAAATTCGAATATGGCTTCGATTGCTGCTGTAGGGTTTGCACTCAGTGCTTATGTGATTGGTGTGAATCACCAATACATAACTTTTGAGCAAGGATACGAACGCACATTAAAAACTTTACAAACGGTAACGAATCATGTTGATCATAAAAATGGTTTTTATATTCATTTTCTCAATATTGAAACTGCAGAAAATTATGGATTAAGTAAAGGTCGTCCATCCGAATATTCAACTATTGATACAGCAATATTATTAATGGGGGCATTATCAGCTTCAGAGTTTTTCAAAGGTGAAGTCAAAGAAATCGTTGATCAAATGTTAGAATCAACGGATTGGGATTGGTTAATTCATCCGGATAAACCAGTTTTTAGAATGTCATATCATATGATTTCGGAACGGTTTCCAACAGGTTGGAGCAATTCTAAATGGGATCATTACGCCGAACAACTGATGATGTATTTTCTATATGCTGGTCAAAAGAAAACCTCAGCAGAAAATGCTAGAAAGCTATATTTTGGATTTGATCGTCATGTTGGAGCATACAAAGGACAAAACTATGTTTACTGCTTTGGTAACGCACTTTTTATTCACCAATTTTCACATGCCTTCATCGATTTTAAGACATATGTTGATGCTAAGATGTTTAACTGGTTTGAAAACTCAGTAGCGGCTACGAAAGCGAATAAAGCTTGGTGTCTAGATCAATCATGGTCTAAAACATTAAGTCAAGGGTATTGGGGTTTAACTGCAATGCATAATAAAAAGGGTTATTTAGTTGTTGGTGGACCACCATGGGGATTCACCAACGTTGATTATCGACCCAATGTTGATGGAACTGTAGCTCCTTATGCAGCACTTTCTTCAATCATCTTTACAAAAGAAGATTCGCTAGACATTTTTAAAAAATTTGCAGAAGACAAAAATATGTGGGGAAAATATGGCTTATATGATGCCTTCAATTTTGAAGATGAACCGTGGTATTCAAACACCTATATCGGTATAGATAAAGGACCTACAATCATCATGTTAGACAACTACTTGAATCAAACCATACAAAATTTGGTAACGAACAGTGAATTTATACAAGAAGCATTTAAGAAATTAGGGTTTACTAGATTTGATGATTTTAAATATACAAGAATGGAAGGTAAGTAGAAATGAGAATACTCTATATTGACATTGACACGATGCGTCCAGACCATTTGGGATGTTATGGTTATCATAAGAAAACATCACCCAATATCGACAAAATCGCGAAGGAAGGTATAGTTTTTGACAACTATTACACTTCGGATGCACCATGTTTACCATCAAGAACAGCATTATTTTCAGGACAGTTTGGAATTCACACAGGCGTAGTCAACCACGGGAACACAACTTCACAACTTAAAATTGATGCTAGAAGAGATTTTAAACATCGATTTGAAAAAGAAAGTCTTTTTGGAATGCTTAGGACACATGGTTTTTATACAGCAGGGATAACTCCATTCGCTTCAAGACATTCAGCGTGGTATTTTTACTGTGGATTTAATGAAATACACGATACTGGAAAATTTGGTGATGAATCAGCACATGAGATCTTACCGATAGCTGAAAAGTGGCTGAATGAAAAAGGCATGGATGACCAATGGTACTTACATGTGAATTTCTGGGATCCACATACACCTTATCGTGTACCTATGGATTATGATAACGAGTTTAAAGATGACAAAATACCAGATTGGATTACAAAAGAAGTATTTGATGAACATCATAAAATGGCTGGTCCACACTGTGCTCAAGAAATTGGAATGTATTCAGATTTTGAGAATAGAACGAGATTTCCTCGTCAAATGGGTCGATTAGACTCATTAAAAGATGTTAAAGATCTTTATGATGGATATGATACTGGAATAAAGTATGCAGACCAAGCTGTAGGTAGATTAATTTCCATATTAAAAGAAAAAGGAGTCTATGAAGATACAGCAATCATTATTTCAAGTGACCATGGTGAAACATTAGGTGAGATGGGAATATATGCTGAACATGGTTTAGCAGATCAAATGACTTGTAGAATACCAATGATTGTTAAATGGCCAGGAGCTTTGAAAGGAAAACATGAAAAGGGATTCCGTTACAACGTGGATTTAATTCCAACAATTGCAGATTTAATCAAATATCAACATAAATCCAAACATTGGGATGGAAAGAGCTTCTCTGAAACACTTTTAAAAGGAGAAGATACATCACATGAGCATCTAGTAATCTCACAAATGTCTCATGTCGTACAACGCAGTGTAAGATTTGCAAATTACATTTACATTAGAACATATCATGATGGATTCCATTTCTTCCCTAAACATATGCTTTATGATTTAGAAAAAGATCCATATGAACAATTCAATTTGGTAGATCAACTTCCAAATATTAAAAAAGAAGCTGAAAGTAAGCTTTTTGAATGGACAGACAATCAAATGCTAAAAATGAATCCTAAAGTGGACCCATTATGGCTAGTTATGGAAGAGGGTGGACCTTTTCACGCAAATGGCAACTTAAAACATTATTGTGAAACCCATTTGGTAAAAACCAATCGTACTGAGTATATTGAAAAATATAAAAAGATACATCCAAAAGAGTTCAAGTAGGAGGGTATATGAAAATTGCATTACAACTTTATTCGTTGAGGGAATTAATTAAAACAGAAGAAGATGTTATTGCGACTCTAACTCAAGTGAAAAAGATAGGGTATCAAGCAGTACAATTATCTGGTATAGGAAGATTTACTGAAGAGAAGGTTGAACTTTTTAGTCGAGTATGTAAGGATCTTGGATTAGAGATTATGGCAACACATGTTGACTTCAATCAATTAAAAGATGAATTCGAGGATGTTGTGAGATTTCAAAAAGCATTAGGTGCAACTTACCTTGGAATTGGAGCGATGCCAGATCAATTCGATCGAAAAAATTTAAATCATTATCAAGATTTTATCTTCGAAATGAACAAATTATCAAAAAAACTATTAACCCATCAAATCAAACTGGTTTATCATAATCACGCATATGAGTTTGCGAAATATGGATCGTTTATACCGATGAACATTATCATACAAAATATATCGAAAAATAGTTTAACTTTAGAACCTGATTTATATTGGCTTCAATTTGCAGGTGTAAATCCAACAGAGTTCATCAGAAGATATCGTGATTTCATTGAAATCATCCATATCAAAGATATGAGAGTCAAACAACTTGATAAATGGTCTGCAGTTCCCCAATTCGCTTCAATAGGCGATGGAAATATGGGGTACCCTTCAATCATCGAAGTCATTCAAGAACTTGATTTTCCATGGGTAATCATTGAGCAAGATGACTTTTATGGAGCTGATCCATTCGTTGAAATCGCGAATAGTTTGAAGTTTGTTAAGGGTCTTTAGATTAAACGTTTCACTAATATTATATTTTAGACAGTTTATAAACGTCATAATCGAGTGTTAATATGATTAAATATTCAATAAAAACGCATACATTAACTATAGTTAAGTCATATGTAACAATTGAAACGTTTAATAAATAAAATAAATATGTTGACACAGACACATCTATTTGATAAAATCAACTTATAAGAAAGCGATTACATTCGCTAAAAAACAAAGGAGAAAGAAATCAATGAAGAAACTCTTTATATTGTTTACAGTGCTCTTCATGGCATTCGGATTAGTTGCATGTGCAAACGAACCAACTGTAGAAGAAGATCTAGCACCAACCATTTCTGGTATCGCACCAGCAGTGATTAAAGTCGGTGAAGAATTTGACCCTATGGATGGCGTAACAGCTACTGATACTGAAGATGGCAACTTGACGAGTAGTATTGCAGTTTCAGGTACAGTCGATAACCAAACACAAGGCAATTACACATTGACTTACATTGTAGTTGATAGTGCAAACAACATTACATCAGTAACTAGAGAAGTATCAGTTACTTTAGGTGAAGCACCAGTGTTTGCAGGTATTGGGGATATCACAATCACTTACGGTTCAGTTTTCAACTCACTTCAAGGTGTTACCGCTACTGATGAAGAAGATGGTGTATTAACTTCTATGATTACTGTTACAGGTACAGTAGATGTTAATATGGTTGGTGATTATACATTAACTTATTCTATTACTGACAGTTCAAACAACACAATTACTAGAACTAGAGTAGTTACTGTAGAATACGGCACAAAGACAATCGTTACATTCGCTTCTTGGAACTTAGGCACAGTTGAACAAAACAACTTGTTCAGAAGAAGACTTGATGCATTTAACGAACAAAGTGAAACAATCGAAGTTCAAATCGTTGAATATACTGGAAATTATGATGAATTCCTAGCTACACAAGCTGCAGCTGGTACATTCCCAGATGTATTCATGTCAGGTAATATTCCTAACCATATCATTATGGGTTATGCTGGTGATATCACTGCAGAAGCTCAAATGGATTCTGAATGGGAAAATCTTCCTGTATCTCTAAGAGACGCAATTACTTATGATGGTAAAATTTATGCAGTTCCTGCAGCATTAAACTATCTTGGTTATTATGCTAACTTAGATTTGATTGAAGAAACAGGCACATTGACTGATTTCACAACTTTAGGTTTTACATATCAAAATTGGATTGATGCTATCGAAAATGCTACTGACACAACAAAACTTGATGGTACATCAACAGCTGGTCTTAACCATCCTGCAGATTTATTCAACTGGTTACCAGCAATTTTGGATGCTGAAAGCGCAACTCCACTTGGAATTGGTCATGCTGGTTTAGCTGGAAGTGAATTCTTATACAATAGCCAACCAGTTAAAGATGCATTAGCAGCAGCTGGAAGCATTATGACTAACGGTTGGGCATCAGAATCATTTGATAATACTGATCCAGATGCTGAAGGTCCACTTCTTTCACCAAGAGTTACAAGATTTGGTGCTAATCACTGGGTTGCATTCAATAATGGACAATTAGCATTCCAATGGGATGGCACATGGGGTGCACAATCAAGAGCTACTGCAGCAACTAACGCAGGCTTTGATGTTCAATTTATAGGTGTTCCTGGTAGTAAAGTCGTTGGTGTATCTGACTTCTATGGTATTTCTAAGACTGCTGAAAATAAAGCAGCTGCATTTGAAGTTGCTAAATGGATGACATTTGGTACAGATGGTATTAATGAAATGTTTAATATCGTTGAAACTGCAGTTCCTGATACAGTTAATGGAGAAGTAGCATTAGGTATTTCAGGTCTTCCAATTAGTACTGACCAAGCAATTATTGATGAATGGTTTACAGACTATCCAGTGATGGGCGTTCAAGAAGTATTTGAAGCAGCTGCAGCTGGTACAGTTGAAGTTTTAGTTGAAGGTAATAAATTCGTTCCTGGTTTCACAGTTGCAAGATTTACTTATAACACTGGTATTGATGCAACAATTTCAAGACCAAATAATGCTCCAGGTTCAACACTTTCAATTGGTGACTTATTATGGGATGCTCAATTCGGTAAGATCGTTTATGCAGACTATATGACTTCACAATTACAAAACTTAATCAATTATGAATTTATTAAAGCACAACTTGCTTTAGACGAAGCTATAAATAGTTAATACATGTGGGGGATGAATATGGCAGCAAATCAACAGTTATTGAAAAGAATCATATTAATTATATGTGGTTCCATCGTAGGTGCATTTGCTCTACTATTCATATTATCTAAACTGATTCATGTAGATGTAGATAGTATGGGGGGGGACACTGTTCACCCCCCATATCCTTTTATTCATGATGTTGAATATACAGGGTTTAGTCAGCATTTTTCTATTGAGGAACTTGCTAGTGCTCAAACAGAGATTCCATTGTCTGATGATGATAAAGGATATGGCAGTAGAGTAATATTTTGGAATGATGAGTACAGTAATGAACTACATATTGAATTGGATGTCGAGGAAGCAGGCGACTACTTTTTTGCTGTCGATTATTTGTCAGATGATACAACTGTTAAACCAAATGAAATATCAATAGAAGTCAATTCAGAAGTTGTTCCAAATGCTACAAGTATGCGTTTATTGACTCAATGGGCATATTCAGATCATGATGTTCAGTTTGATATTTATAAAAATCAAGTTTATCCTCAAAATTTACCGGTCTCAATCTGGAATCGGGTTTTTTTACGCGATCAATTATTTTTATATCAATCTCCAATCATTTTTACACTAAATGAAGGAATCAATGAAATCACAATTACTAAAGAACAGGGAAGTTTTTATTTGGGTGATCTAAGAATATATGATGCAACCGAAGATTTAAACTACCAAAACTATTTATTATCAAATGTATCAACTCCAATAGAAGATCAAATGATTATTATTGAAGCAGAGAAGTATACATTTAAAAATAGCATTTCAGTCATACCAGAAACAGATAAAACACCATCAGTATCACCTTTTTCAAGTGAACAACATTATTTAAATATTATTGGTAATTCGTTTTCTGAAATTGGTGACCAATTGACTTATTTTTTTGACGTTGAACAAAGTGGTTATTACAATATAACCTTGAAATATAAGAATACAATATATGAAAACAGAGATGTGTATCGAAACATCTATGTTAATGGAGCTGTTCTATTTAACGAACTCTCTTCTTATCCGCTCAGTTACTCGACAGATTGGAAAAATGAAACACTTTCTAGTAGTGATGAAGATTTACTGATTTATTTAGATGAAGGATTGAATTCAATTACGATTGAAGTTGATGCAAGTCTTTATGGGAAACATTATGAAACTGTGCAAAGAATCATTGATGAAATCAGTGAATACGGAATCAAACTGAAAAAACTCACGGGCGGTGAAACAGATGAAAATCGTGAGTGGGATATCAATGCATTCATTCCAGAGACTCAAAGCTTATTTGATGGATGGTATGAAGACTTATCAGAAGTGAATGAAGCGATTGAAAATATGTCATCCAATCCAAGACAATCCACTCAAATCCAAAAGCAATTAGAAATAGGTTTGGAGAAACTGAGTACATTAAAAAATGATATTGATAAAATACCGCATCGTATGAATTTATTATCAGTTGGATCTAACTCATTATCTCAATTGTTATCGCTCATCAATCAACAAATGATCGATCAACCATTATCTCTAGATAAGATATATATACATTCAGAAGATTCCAAATTACCAAAAGAAAATGCGAATTTCTTAAAAGAATGGATTGCAGGTATGCAGATTTATCAAGCTGCAAGCACATTTGAGACAACAGATGAATATGATATTGAAGTATGGGTTAATCGTTCTAGATATTATATTTCTATGATGCAACAAATGACTGATTCAACATTCACAGAAGAAACGGGTATTCGTGTGAAATACGCAGTCATGCCAAATGAACAAAAATTAATTCTCGCTAATGCAGCGAATACGCAACCTGATATGGCGTTAGGTATTAGTGCATGGTTACCTTATGAACTTGGTTTAAGAGGAGCAGCTGCAGATATGCGTCAGTTTGATGGTTTCACTGAAGTCATTGATCAATTGATGCCAGGTTCATTTTTAAATATGATTCATGATACTCAAGTCTTTGGTTTACCTGAGACTCAGGATTTCACGGTTACATACTATAGAAAAGATGTCATGGATGCTCTTGAACTTGATGTTCCTAACACATATGATGAAATTGTTGGTATCTTACCAACTTTACAAAGATATGGAATGAATTATTATCTACCTCTTTCTGCAGATAGTGCATTAAAAGGTTTTGCAGCAACTGCACCTTTTGTTTATCAACATGGCAGTCAACTTTATTCAGAAGATGGATTTGATGTATTAATCGATCAACCAAGTGCACTGGATGGTATTAACACCATGGTTGATTTATATACACTTTATAGCCTTCCTTTACAAGTTCCTAATTTTTATAATAGTTTTAGAGAATCTACAATACCGATTGGTGTCAGTAGTTTTAATACCTATGTTCAATTAACATTTGCAGCACCTGAAATTTCTAATAAATGGGAAATATCACTTGCTCCTGGTGTTGATGATGGTACTGGATATATTAGAAGAGATCATACAGGAGCTGCTCAAGCAAGTGTTATTTTCCAAAAGAGTGAGCACAAGGAAGAAGCTTGGGAATTATTAAAATGGTGGATGAGTGCTGAAATTCAAACTTGGTTTATGCATAATTTATTAGTAACCTATGGAGAAGGTTTCTTATGGAATTCTGCAAATGTTGAAGCATTTAAATCACTTCCTATTCCTGAAGAACATATCAACATCATTTTAGAACAATGGGAACATCTTCAAGAAGTTCCTAAAGTTCCAGGAGGTTATAAATTAGAAAGAGAACTGTCCAATATTTGGAATAGGGTCGTTTTTGATGGTGTTGATGTCAGAAGCGCAGTAGATGATGCGAAACTGTTGATTGAAAGAGAACTTGTTAGAAAGTACCAAGAATTTGGATATATAGACCAAGATGGTATGATGATTAAGCCTTACACAATTACCACTAAAGAAGATGTTATGTCTTGGATTGAGGAGGGTGAATAAATATGAAAGCATTGATGCTTAAAATGGTTCAATTTATGAAACCTGCTCTTAATCTTTTTAACAAAGGTGAAACCAAAGTTGTCGAGTTCCTTGAAAGAAAGAATCGCACGACTGCATTATTCTTAGCACCTTATATTATTTTATTCTTCACGTTTATTGTCGTTCCAGTGGTTGTAGCATTTGCGTTATCATTTACTTATTTTAATGGTATCCAAGCACCTAGATTCAATGGAATCGATAATTATCTATTTATTCTGACTGAAGATGAAATATTCATGAAGACAATATTACCAAATACTTTGTTATTTAGTTTTATCGTCGGTCCTGGAGGATATGTCTTAAGCTTTATGCTTGCTTGGGTGTTATCTCAAATAACACCGAAAATGAGAACATTCTTAGCACTCATCATTTATTCGCCATCAATGACTGCAGGTGTCGCGATTGCAGTTGTATGGAGAATTATGTTTAGTGGTGATGAACAGGGTTTAACCAACTCATTTTTACTAAGACTTAGTTTAATTAACGAACCACTTCAATTTCTTCAAAATCCCGATTATTTAATGCCAATCATGATTTTAGTCAGCATTTGGAGTTCAATGGGTGTAGGATTCTTAGCGATTCTTGCAGGTTTATTGAATGTGAATAAAGACCTTTATGAGGCTGCTTATATGGATGGTATGCGTAATCGATTACAAGAAATTTTTTATATTACAATCCCTTCAATTAAAAAACAAATGTTATTTTCTGCCGTAATGTCAATTGTTGGGACTTTTTCTGCTGGTGCGATTGGGGTTGCATTATCAGGAGCAAACCCAACACCTCAAAATTCAGGACAAATGATTATAAACCATATAGAAGATTATGGAATTCTAAGATCTGAAATGGGGGTAGCTGCTGCCTTGTCGGTTATGCTGTTACTTTTAATATTAGGATTTAGTAAGTTTTTCCAAAAGATTTTAAAAGAAGACGATTAGGAGGAGAAATATATGACAGGTATTAATTTTAATCCACAAAACTTTCATAAGTCACAACTTAAATTTTATATCTTCTTATTGCCGTTCGCTATCTTTATGGCGATGCCTATAGTTTATATTTTTTCAACTGCGTTTAAACCAATTTATGAATTGTTCGCTTTTCCACCTAGATTTTTCGTACAACAACCAACATTAAAAAACTTTAAAGATTTATTTGTGTTTGTTGGTTATGGATTACCAGTTATGAAGTTTGTTATTAATAGTTTAATCGTTACTGCTTTAGTGGTATTTTCTAGTGTATTATTTAGTTCAATGGCAGGTTATATACTATCGAAAAAGAATTTCAAAGGCAGAAAACTTTTATTTGAGATCAATAAACTAGCACTTATGTTCGTTCCAATCGCTGTGATGATTCCAAGATTTTTAGTCGTAACAAAAATTGGAATTGTTGACACAATGTTTGCTCATGTGCTTCCAATGATTGCTATTCCTGTTGGTTTATTCTTGGTGAAGCAATTTATCGATCAAATTCCAAATGAATTGATAGAAGCAGCAAAAGTGGATGGTGCTGGAGATTTTTACATCTATACAAAAATTATAGTTCCTTTGTCGATGCCTGCGATTGCAACCATCGCTATTTTGAGTTTTCAAGCAACATGGAACAACGTTGAAACCTCAACATTGTTCGTCAATGATGAAATCAAACAAACGTTTGCGTTTTATATGGCAACACTCACTAATATTTCTAATAGTGTAGCTGCAGCAGGTATTGGTGCAGCAGCAACTTTAATCATGTTTTTACCAAATCTTATTATTTTCATGATTATGCAAAGTAGAGTAATGAGCACGATGTCACACTCAGGATTGAAGTAGGTGTATATGATGAAATTGATGAAAAAACTACTAATCGTTTGCTTACTCGTTTCTATCTTTTCATTAAGGTTTAACGTGCAAGCTGAAACAGACATAAGTATCATTCCTTATGGAACTTATACGATGGGATTTGATGGTCGTCTTGTTCGTACTGCAAATGCGTATGAAGGAACATTTGTTTTAAATGAAGGATTCATGAGTCCTGAAGATATTTATATATCTGGTGATGAAGTTTATGTAGCAGATAAAGGTAAATCAAGAATCTTTATTTATAATATAGAGACGAGAGCAATGAACACAATCGAGCATGAACTTATCATCGAACCTACCGGTGTTTTTGTCACTGACGATAAGCATGTTTATGTCGCGGATTCGAACAGTAATTTGATTCTAGTATTTGATGAAAATCATCAACTCATCAATCAATTTGGACGTCCTACAGAACCCTTATTCGGAGCTGATTCAATTTTTGAACCTCGCAAAGTGGTCGTTGATCAGAGAGGGAACATGTATGTCGTTGGTGAAACAGGTATTAATGGGATTATCCAACTGGACAAAGAAGGACATTTCTTAGGATATTTTGGAATTAATAGAGTAACAATTACGTTAGAACTTTTATTCCAGCGTGCTTTAATGAGTGCAGAACAAAAAGAACAATTCGCTTCATTAACACCTAAATCTACGACGAATTTAGCAATCGATGAAAAAGGATTGATTTATACTGTCATAAAAAACGAGTACAATAACCCACTTAAAAAACTAAATATTGAAGGAAATAATATATTAACCGGAAATATGGTAATTGATCCAGCTTATGTTGATATAACAACAGATTCATTTGGAAATATTTATACGGTTTCTCAAGATATTGAATCACGAGGTGTCATTGGAGTTCATGATTCATTTGGTAATTTATTATTCAAATTTGGAAGACAAGAATTAAACAGTCTTAGAGTTGGAGAGTTTGCAGGAGCTACAGGTATTGCTGTTGATAAATATGGTGATATTTGGGTTTTAGATGGCGTTGGAAATAACATCCAAGTATTCTCTAAAACTGAATTTGCAAATTCAGTTTTGACAGGTATTGAACTCTATCGTATTGGCCAATATGATGAAAGTGCTGTTTACTTTCAAGAAATCATTAGACAAAATAGTTTATTTGCACTGGCACATTCTAGATTAGGAAAATATTATGAACGAAATGAAGATTATGAAAATGCATTAATTAGTTATCGTATAGCAAATAATAAAGAAGGATATTCTATAGCATATTGGGAAGTCAGAGATGCTTGGATCAATCAAAACTTTTTATGGGTATTTATCACTGGTATTGTATTGATCTTTGCACATAAAGGATTTAAGAAAACAGAGTATTATCATTCTTATGAAGCTATAAAAGCGAGAACATATGAGAAACTCAATCAATATCAATTCATCGGTGAATTGATATTGATGCTCAATATTTTTAAACACCCTATGGATACAGTCTATTTCATTAAGTTTAAACAAAAAATACGGATAAGAACCGCGTTAATCATGTATGGTGTTTTTGTATTGATTAACATATTAAGTGACTATTACATTAGAGGGTATTTATTTAGATCCAACCTAAATGACATGGTATTCATATTTGAGATTCTAAAATGGTCAATACCTCTACTATTATTTGGATTAGGTAACTATCTTGTAAGTACACTTCAAAATGGTGAAGCATTCTATAGAGATATCTTCATTGGAATCATTGTTTCATTTATGCCTATCTTTTTGTTTAAGATTCCACTAGATATTTTCAGCAACTTCTTAACATACAATGAAGCATTTTTATATAGCTTTGGATATTTAATTATGATTACTTGGTCAATAGTCTTACTATTAATCATGTTGAAAGAGTTGAATAATTTTAAATATGGTGAATTGATTGTTAATATACTATTGACATTCTTTATTATGATTATCATGATTATTTTATACTTGATTGTGAGCATCTTGTCATCACAACTATTTGACTTTTTTATCAATATATTTAAGGAGTTGACGATACGATGAAAAAACTAAACCTTTTGATTATATTGATATTATGCATGTTCTTCATCTTTGAAACTTATGCAGCTGAAGAAGATGATCCATTTGAAATCCCCATCAGCGTATCAACTACACTCATTGACTCTAACCTTTTTACAAGAGTTGAAGATTTAGAAGTATATAATCAACCAGCAGCAGATATGACCAATTTTACTGAACTTGTCGAAAATAATACATTTATTTTGTATGTGAATCCAAACGGTCTAGCTATTCGAATCTTGAATAAAGAAACTGGGTATTATTGGTCAAGTGATGTCGTTAATTTAAGCGATTATGAATTAACAGGAGCGTGGATAAGACGTATCAATTCTGCAATCACTATTGACTTTTTAAATGAGTCTAATATTACGGTAACCTCATCCATGTTACAAAGAAGATCTGCTGAAAACGCGACAACTAGTTTTGAAGTCAATGGAGATGTTGTCACATTCCATGTTGATTTCGAAGTCGAGCAAATCAAACTGGATTATACAGTCACTTTAACAGAAAAAGGTTTCGATGTTAAAGTGCTTAGAGATACTATCGAAGAGTATGGACCAAATCGTTTACTCAAATTATCTATTTATGAGTTCTTTGGTACTGCATATGCTGATGATATTCCTGGATATTTCTTTTTACCATCTGGGAATGGAGCTTTAATTCGATTCAATTCATCTTCGGCGATATCCAATGTCTATCGTGCAAGATTCTATGGCCAAGATAAATATAGATCCAATACAAGTGGTGATACTTTATTAAACTATCCTGTCTTCGGAATTGTACACGGTGTAAACCAAAATGCTTTATTTGTTGAAGTAAAAGATGGTGCTGAGTATGCAGAATATATTTATACTCCACCAACTTATCAGACCAACTTCCATAGTCAAAATGCACTCTTTTTGATGAGAGAAAATCATGTTCAACCTTTATCAACCAATGAGAATATAACCATCTATGAAAGCGAAATAAAAGACTATAATCCAGAACTTTCTTATACGATTTTAGATGGTGATGATGCTAATTATATTGGTTTCGCACAGACATATAAAGAGGATTTAATCAATCGCGGAGTCTTAAACAATGCATATAAACCTACAGAAGTTAGTATGCATGTCGATGTGTTAGCGAAAGAGTACGAAAAAGGTTTATTGTTTAAGAAAAATTTCATCATGACAAGTTTTGATGATTTAAAATCGATTCATCATACTTTATCTGATCAAGGTGTTGATCAAATCAGATATACGATCAGAGGATACAATCGTGGTGGCTATAGTGATCGAAGTTACTCAAATTATAGATTAGATAGACAGTTAGGAAGACTCGGTGACATCGATGACCTAAATGTTGAATTCTACTATGATCCAACCATTGAATTTTCCTACACCAATAACACTCCATCATCTTCTTTAAAAATGATTACGAGAAGACAATATAGTGTTTCTAGAAATCGTGGAGAATATTATGAATACTTAACAGATATTTCATATATCAAAGATGAATTCCCTGAAGCATTTCAAACACTAAGTGATCGTGGAGGTATCGCAATTGATGGTATCTCAAATGAATTAAATTCAAATGAGTCTATGACAAGATCAGAAGTTGTGTCACTCTACAATGATTTATTTGAAGAACGTGTATCAATGTATCGTCCGGATTTCTATAATTTAAACAATACAAGTCGTTTTTACATGAATCTTATTTATCATAATCGCTCAAGATTTTTTACTGATAGTGTACCATTCGAGCAAATTTTACTCAGTGGTTATGTAGAAGTATACTCACAATTTTTAAATTTCTCACCAAACATCAATGTTGACGTGTTAAAAGTAATTGAGTATGGAATCAATCCAGCTTTCTTTATCACATATAGACCATCTCATTTATTAAGTGGTTCGATCAGCAGAGATTTATACGCAACATATTTTGGAAATTTAGATGAATATATGGTGGATACCTACAAAAAAGTTGATGATGCATTAAGTGATGTTATTGGTCATGAAATTGTATGGAGAGAAGTTCTAGATATAGGTTTTGTAAGAGTTGACTACGACAATGGCGTAAGTATTTTTATCAATTACACCAATCAAACCATGACAGATGAAGGCGTAACAGTCAATCCTCTTGACTACTATGTGAGAGGGTGATGATATGAAGAAAAAATTTCGATTAACTTTCAAACAACGAGAAAGCTTTCTTGGATATGCATTTGTAAGTTTATGGATCGTAGGGTTCATTGTTTTCACCTTTTATCCAATCATTTATTCATTTTTCCTAAGTTTAAATCACGTGACGATACCTACAACTGGTATTAATCTCCAATACATTGGATTTGCAAATTATCAACACGCATTCGCAATCGACAGAGTGATGGTTATAGAACTAGGGAATTTCTTGCAGAACTCACTCATGATGATGGTTGTTATCAACGTATTTGCAGTTATATTCGCGATGATCTTAAATATGGATATCAAATTTAAAGGATTCTTTAGAACCATCTTTTTCCTTCCGGTCGTTATTGTTTCAGGACCTGTTATGCAAGAACTATTAAACAATAACGCGATTGTTTTACCTGGAATTAGTAATTTCCAAGTTATTCATGTATTTTCCTCTATTTTTGGTGAAGGATTTGGTGAATTGATTGTCAATGTATTTAATAATTTGATCAGCATGTTTTGGTTTAGTGGTGTACAAATTATTGTTTACTTAGTAATGCTTCAAAAAATGAATAAAGAAGTGTATGAAGCTTCAGAAATTGATGGAGCAAGTCCATGGGAACAATTTTGGAAAGTTACGCTACCCTTCATGAAACCAATTATATTAATCAATATGATCTATACACTTGTGATGCTTGCAGGATTTTCTAATAACAGAATCATTATATTGATTAAAGAATATATGTTTCAAACGGGAGAGATTGGAAATGGATTCGGGTTTAGTGCAGCCTTAGTGTGGATTTACTTTGTTGTAATCGCACTCATCGTTGTTTTATTATTTGTTTTATTCAATTTAGGAAAAAAGGATGTTAAATACGTTAGAAACACTGAACATTTCTATTTAGATTTAACAAGATATACTGAAAAAGACACATTCCTTAATAAAAATGCTACAGTTAAAAAGGTTAGAAAAAAACTTGTTGGTCGTAAAGGAACAGATGGATTAGTTTTCAGAGTGTTTATATACTTATTGATTGCATCCGTTGGATTTACTTTCTTATATCCATTTATTTATCTGACACTCACATCATTCCAATCTCCTGAAGATGTTATTGATGCTACCGTTGGATTAATTCCTTCCACATTATATTTTGAAAACTATGTAAAAGCATTTAAGACGATCGGATTCTTTAGTTCTCTTAGAAGTAGTATAACCATATCACTTTTTCCAGCTTTAGCTCAAGTTTTTAGTACTGCATTGATAGGTTATGGACTTGCAAGATTTGATTTCAAGTTTAAAAAAGTTGTTGTTGCACTCATTTTGTTTACCTTTATCATTCCAGCACCTGTTTTAATGATACCTACTTACTTAATGTATCGTGATTTAGGTATTTTAGGAAATGTTGGAGCATTTATATATCCTGCACTGTTTGGTCAAGGACTAAAGAGTACAATCTTTATCATGATTTTTTATCAATTTTTTAATACAATACCTAAAGTATTAGATGAAGCAGCACGTGTTGATGGTGCTGGTCCAATTCGAGTCTTTTTAAAGGTGAGTCTTCCATTAGCTGTTCCAGCGATTGTTGTTGTCTTCTTATTCAGTTTCGTTTGGTATTGGAATGAAACTTATTTAACTGGTTTATATATTGATGGAGCAAGAACATTACCACTTCAACTCAGTAGATTTGCTGCTTCATTTAGGGAGCAATTTGGAAATGTTGATCCAAATGCTGAAGACTTTGTCGATAGAATTAATGAAGCGATTTATATGGCAGGTACTTTGATTAGTATTGCACCATTGCTATTGATGTATTTTGGATTACAAAAATGGTTTGTTGAAAGTGTGGACAGATCAGGAATAACAGGAGAATAATTATGATGAAAAAAATATTAATAATCATCTTATTGTTAATAACACTTGTTGGTTGTGAAAGAGCAGAAGAATCTGAACCAACACGTGTATATGATGATGCAGAACTTATTTTGTTAGAGGAAATGGAAAAAAGTTTTCTATTCTTTTATGAACTTGCAAATACAGATGAAACAAGCGGTGGTTATGGATTAATTAATGACCGATATGATTCTAATGCGACTCTAGCGAGTATAGCAAGTGTTGGTTTTGGTCTTGCAGGATTGCCTATTGGTGTTGAAAATGAATGGATTACATTTGATGATGGATATGAAAGAGCAGATAAAACACTAGACACATTTCTGAATTTAACAAATTACCATGGGTTTTTCTACCATTTCTTAAATAAACAAACTGGATTAAGAGCTGGTTTAAGTGAAGTCAGTATTATTGATACTGCTTTATTTATTGCTGGTGCTATAACAGCTGGTGAATATTTTGGTGGGGATGTCAAAGAAAAAGCGATGGAACTTTATGCTCAAATCGATTGGACTTGGTATTTAGATTCTAACAACCAGTTTTTCATGGGATATCGTCCTGAAAGTGGTTTTGGAGGACATTGGGATTTTTATGGTGAACAGCTCTTACTTTATGTATTGGGATCAGGTGCACCAAATGAAGATTATCGCACATCTAAAACGGTATACAATTCATTTACGCGACGTACTGCAAGTTATGGCGGAGGAACACCTTTCATTTCGAGTTGGTTTGGTAGTTTATTCACATACCAATACTCTCATGCATTCATAGATTTTAGAGATACAGAAGATGAACAAGGTGTCAATTGGTTTGAAAATAGTATTCACGCAACAATAGCGAACAGACAATATGCAATTGACATGAATCCTTATTATTCAACATTTAGAGCGAATTCTTGGGGAATGACTGCGTCAGACGGACCAGATGGATATAGTGGATATTATGGATCTAAACCATCAGGATATACTGATGATGCACATAGAAACGATGGAACAATTCCACCATCTGGTGCTTTGGGAAGTATCGTGTTTACTCCAGATATCGTTAAAGATGCTGCTCGCTATTTTAATACGATTGGTGGATTAAAAGGTACTTATGGATTTAAAGACTCTTATAATTTTGAAAATGATCAAGCTTGGGTTGCCCAAGATGTTATAGGTATCAATAAAGGGGTTACCTTATTGATGATCTCAAATTATTTTGATGAGACAGTTTGGACTTATTTCATGCAAAATGAATATGTTCAAAATGGTTTGGATGAAATTGGAATTTCTAAAATAGAAGCTTAAAAATATAAATTAAAGGTGTGTAATACAAATGAGCCAAGATAACAAGAGAACAAAAAAAGAGATTCATGATCAAGTTAATCTATTAATCTCTAAAATGACAATTGAAGAAAAAGTTGGTCAACTATATCAAACAGCAATTATGGGTGAATTTGATTATGGACCTGCCTTTGAGAAAAATAACCTTTCAGTTCTAATCAAAGAAGGACGTTTAGGTTCTATGGTTGGACCATATGATAATAAAGTGTCAGAAAAGCTTCAAAAAATAGCGGTAGAACAATCGAGACTAGGAATTCCTTTAATGTTTTGTAACGACATTATTCATGGATGCCGCACAGGATTTCCTGTGAATCTTGCGATGTCTGGTAGTTTTAATCCAGAGTTAGTCAAAGAATCTGCTGAAGTGATTGCTTTTGAAGCGAGTCATAGTGGAACACATGTGACTTTCGCTCCAATGCTTGATATTGTTAGAGATCCAAGATGGGGTAGAGTCGTTGAAAGTCCAGGAGAAGATCCATATTTAGCGAGCGTTATGGCAAAATCTTGGGTTGAAGGATTTCAAGGTAGTGATTGTTCTGATGGTAACCATGTAGGTTCTTGCGCTAAGCATTTTGTTGCTTATGGAGCAGCTGAAGCTGGTAGAGAATATAACACGGTTGATATGAGTGAACGTATGCTTCGCCAAATCTATTTAAAACCATTTCATCAAGCTGTTCAATCAGGTGCAAAAATGGTGATGTCAGCATTTAACGTTTATGATGGCATTCCAATTACATCGAATAAATTCTTATTAAAAAATGTACTTAGAGATGAAATGGGATTTAAAGGAGTCACTGTATCAGATTACACGTCTACAGAAGAACTTTTAAATCATAAGACAGCGAGAGATAAGAAAGATGTTGCATTTAAATGTTTGGATGCGACCATGGATATAGAACTTATAGCAACTTCGTATAGTAAATATTTACCTGAACTTTCAAAAGAATATCCATCCATTCAAAAGTCAATTGATGAAGCAGTTTATAGAGTACTAACTCTAAAATATGAGTTAGGATTATTTGATCGTCCTTATTCGAATATCCATCCTGATTTCGAAAAATATTTCTTACTTCCCAATCATTTAGAAGTTGCTAAAAAAATGGCTATAGAATCTATTGTTATGCTCGAAAATAATGGTGTATTACCAATTGAGAAAACTAAAAATATCGCTTTAATAGGTCCTTTTAGCACAACCAATCGTTTGGTTGGACCATGGGGAGGAAAAGCGCGTAACGAGGATTGTATAAGTGTTTATGATGGTTTAAGTAAACTCTATCCAAATTTATTAAACGCTGAAGGATCAACTTTAAAAACAATTGATGAAAATATGATTAATGAAGCGATGATTGTAGCATCAAAATCAGATGTTATATTACTAGCTCTTGGTGAAGATCAATATGAATCTGGTGAAGCAAACAGTAAGAGCTTCATCGGTATTTCTGATGCACAAATTGAGTTGGTGAAGAAACTTCATGAACTCAATAAACCTATGGTAGCTGTTATTTTCTCTGGTAGACCTTTGATTTTAACTCCATTGATTCCTTATGTAGATGCTTTATTATATGCTTGGTTCTTAGGTACTGAAACCGGTAATGCACTCGCTGATATTATTTCAGGCAAAGAAAACCCTTCAGCAAGACTTGCGATGACTTTTCCATATAGTCAAGGACAGATTCCTATTTATTATAATCATATGAGAACTGGAAGGCCTTTAGATGATATCAATCACCCAAAGAATCACTACACATCCAGGTATATCGATATCAAAAATCAACCACTTTATCCATTTGGTTATGGATTAAGTTATAGTCAATTTACATATGATCATTTTAATGTTAGTCAAGATATTTTAGAAGATCAAGGTTTTGAAGTTTCATTTGAAATCACCAATCAATCTGATCAAGATGGTGCGGAAGTTGTTCAACTATATATTGAAGCATTATACTTTTCTGTAACAAGACCAGTGAATGAACTTAAAAAGTTTAAGAAAATATGGATTAGGGCTCATGAAACTGAGCATGTGTCATTCAACTTGAACTTTGATGATTTTAGATACTATGGATATCCTATGGTAAATACAACAGAGTCTGCAGAATATTATATTAAAATTGGACTTCATGCTGAAAAAATGATATTCACTAAAAAAATACAAATTAATGAGAGGTAACTTCGATGAGAGTTCATACAAGAATAGAATCTATTCCAATTGGTAGTGGAAAACTAAAGATAAATTTACTTAAATCTTCACTCATCCATAACATAACTTATGAGAAAAAAATGATCAATCAACTCAGAATGACTGATGCTGATGATATGCTTTCGAACATCTATTTAAGAATAAAAAGAAAAGAAGCATTTTTATGGAAAAAAGTAATTGGTGAATCTTCTTGTATATATTCTGAAAATAGAATCACTTACTTTGGAATGTTTGAAGAATTGCATTATGTTGTTCAAATAGATGTAATAGAGGATATGTGGTTTACTGACGTGACGATTAAAGGGAATTCTAAAAATGATTTAGTCGATGTTTTCCTATTTCAAGATATTGGTATTAAAGATGGTGGAGCGATTAGAAACAATGAAGCATACAATTCACAATACATTGACCACAAAGTCTTTGAAGTCGATCAATCGCATGTTATTTGTTCTTTGCAAAACCAAGGGAATAAGGAGTATTTACAAATTGGCGCATTAACACCAACTCAAGGTTATGCTACTGATGGTTATCAGTTTTTTGGTTTAGATTTTAAGGGAAATCACATACCAAAAGCGATGAAAGAAGACAGATTGCCTAATCAGATTTATCAGTATGAATTTGCTGCTGCTGTTCTTCAAAGTGTTTCATCAATTGTGAATGAAAATGAGGAACATCGAACTATTTTCTATGGCTATTTTGTTAATCATCATCCAAGTGCTATTCAAATGTTAGAGTATAGAGAACATGTATTTGAAACATACAACCAAATCGATCAAAAACCAATTGAAATGATTTCACTAAATTTAAACAAATCTATTCGTTTTAATCATGTTTATACGAGCCCTTCTTTGAATCAAGAAGAAATCGAAAACCTTTATCCAATACGTCATTTTGAAGAAAATGAGAACGGAAAATTGTTATCTTTTTTCAACGATCATCATGAACATATTGTTTTGCAAGAAAAAGAGTCTTATGTTGAAAGAGCACATGGACATATCATACTAGGTGGAAAAAATCACTTTATTAGAGAAGAAGTGATGGCTTCAACAAGTTTTATCTATGGTGTATTTAATTCTCAAATTGTTTTAGGAAATACATCATTCTCCAAACTTGTAAGCAATACTAGAAATGGTCTTAATTTTCAAAGAACTCATGGTCAAAGAATATTTATTAAAATGAATGATACCTATCAATTGTTAGGACTTCCAGCTGTGTATGAAATGGGATTTAATTATTCAAAATGGTTGTATAAAGTTAGTGATGATATCATTGAAGTAAAATCATATACATTAATGGATAGTTCTGAAATGAATTTAGAAGTTATTTCACATCAAGGATATACATATGACTTATTAATTACATCTCACATTGTAATGGGTAGTGATGAGTATAGTAATGATTTTCATGTGAGCATAGATGAGCATGGTATCAATATCTATCCAGTCAGTGAAGCCTTTATTTGTACACAGTACCCTAATATTAAGTACCGTTTTAATTTGGTAAACGGTGATTTTGATGTACCAAAAAGTGATGAAGAACTTTCTCAATTATTTGATGGTTCATTATTAAAGATACCAGTCAAAGGAAGTTACATAACAATCAATATCCAAGGTAGTTTATATAGTGACTTTGGTGCTCCAAATCTTTCAAATTTTCAAGATGAAAGATTGAAATATATAACTTATTATAAAGACTTGATGAATCAATTTCATGTATCCATCGATAAAAAACATCCAATGATTAATGAAGTTATGAAACTTAACACCACTATGTTTTGGTATATGCACAACGCATTAATCCATTTTGCTTCACCTCATGGTTTAGAACAATTTGGTGGTGCTGCATGGGGAACACGTGATGTTTGTCAAGGTCCATTTGAGTTCTTTATGTCATTAAATAGATATGATGAAGCGAAAGCAATTCTAGAAACTGTTTTTATGCATCAATTTGAACAGAATGGGGATTGGCCACAATGGTTTATGTTCGACAAATTCTTTAGAATACAAGCGAAAGAAGCGCATGGTGATATCATTGTTTGGCCGCTTCGAAGTATGGCTTTGTATCTAACTGCTACTCATGATTTTGATATATTGAAAAAGGAAGTTCCATATACAGATTTAGATACCGCTCTATATACTGATAAGAAACACACGATTCTTGACCACATGTTAAAAGCAATCCAACACATTAAAGATCATTATATTCCAAATACACATTTAAGTAGTTATGGTGATGGTGATTGGGATGATACATTGCAACCTGCAAATAGTTCACTAAGAAAAAGTATGGTCAGTGGTTGGACAACAGCACTAACCTATGAAACTTTCATGTTACTCAGTAAGATATTAAAGTCAAATTATAAAACATTATCTTCTGATCTTTTAGAACAAGCTGGTTTAATCAAAAATGATTACATGAAATATGTCATGAAGGATAATGTTCCTGCAGGATTCTTATTCTTTGGAGAAGATAATGTAATTAAACATATCATTCATCCAACGGATCAAGAAACGCATATGAAATATCGATTGCTTCCAATGAATCGTGGTATAATTTCTCAACTTTTTGATAAGAATCAAGCACATGAGTTATATCAAGTTATAAAGGATAATCTTTATCATCCTGATGGTGTTCGTTTAATGAATACAACAGTTAAATATAAAGGTGGAGAAAACACTTATTTTAAACGTGCAGAAACATCCGCTAGTTTTGGACGTGAAATAGGATTACAATATGTACATGCTCATATAAGATTCATTGAAGCAGTAGCCAAATTAGGTTTTAAAGAAGAAGCTTGGACAGGATTACAAAAAATAAATCCTATTTGTATAAAAGATGTCGTGCCTAATGCTATGCACCGTCAAGCCAATGCATATTTTTCGAGCAGTGATGCTAATTTCTTAAATCGCTATGAAGCCATGAAGGATTTTGATAAGCTATTTACCGGTTCAATAGGGGTTAAAGGTGGATGGAGAGTATACTCAAGTGGTCCTGGAATTTATATCAATCAAATAATTTCTAATGTATTGGGATTCCGTAAAGAAGGTAATGAGTTAATCATTGACCCACAAATACCAAATGGTTTTAATGGTCTTGAACTCAATTATGTTTTCAATCAAAAAAGAATAACATTGAAATATAACCTCAAAGGTCTTGAACGGAAAGTTTTACTCAACAATAAGCCAATATTGTTCACTGTAGAAGATGACTTGTACCGTGCAGGTGCGATCCATATCCCATTGGAACAATTGATTGGTGACCAGGAATATATACTTGAATATTTCGCTTAAAAGAGTTATGATAAATAAGATACAAGGAGAGTGATGTTATGGTAACGATTAAGGATGTTGCTAAAGCTTCTGGATATAGTATTTCAACAGTTTCTTATGCTTTAAATGATTCTGGAAATATTCCTCAAGCAACTAAAGATAAAATCTGGGCAGTAGCAAAGAAATTAAAATACTATCCAAATGCTGCTGCACGCAACTTAAAAAACCAAAATACAATGAACATTGGGTTCTTTGTTTCTGGTTTTAGTGGTCCTGTTTACCATAAAATCTATGATGGCATAGCTACAGGTCTAGAATGTAGTGATTACAATTTGATAGTCTCTTTTTCAAAGAATGCCAAAAAGATGATTACTGAGCGTCAAATCGATGCAGCAATTATTTTATGTCCAAAAGTAGAAGATAAAGTGATTAAAATTGCACAAAATCTTGCAATACCAACTATTTTACTGGACCGTCTTAATCCTGGTGGAGAGTTCGTTTATTCCAATGTATTGAATTCTTATGATGGTGCAAGTATAGCTACAGAGTATTTAGTGAATCAGGGAAGAAAAAAAATCGCTTATCTTTCTGGAATTCTTGGAAGCCATGAAAATGAACAAAGATATTTAGGGTATACCACTGTATTAGCAGAACACAATTTACCTCAAATGGTTTATTTCGGTGATTTTACAGAAAAAAGTGGAAGAGATATCGTTGAAAAACTTGAAGGTGTTCCACCGTTTGATGGTATTTTTTGTGCAAACGATGAAATGGCAATCGGAATGATCAATGCATTTCAAAAATATAGAATAAAAATTCCACAAGATTTAAATATCATAGGATTTGATGATGTCGATGTATCTAAATATATTAACGGTGGATTAACAACGATAGGTATTGAACATGAAGCATGGGGTATCACAGTTGCTAAAGATATGCTTTCTATCTTAAAAGGTGAAGTTGTTGAAACCCAAAAAGTTGCTGGAATCAAAATTATAAAACGTAATACTTAATGAAGGAGTTAACCTTTGAAAAAGATTTCAATATTAGTTAAACCGAGCAGTAGTAAATGTAATATGAACTGCTCGTATTGTTTTTATGAAGATGTTTCAAATCATAGGCAGATTAAAGATTATGGCTTTATGAAGAGAGAAACGATGCAAAAATTGATCAATCAAGCACTATCTTTCGTAGATGAAGGAATGATCCATTTTGCATTTCAAGGTGGTGAACCAACTTTGATTGGCCTAGATTACTTTGAAGAATTCATTCATTACGTAAATAAAAAAAAGAAAAACCAAATCATCACCTACTCGATCCAGACCAATGGGACAACTTTAGATGATCTATGGATCAAGTTCTTGAAAGAAAATCATTTCTTAGTAGGTGTATCAATTGATGGTGAACAATCACATCACGATTGTTTTCGACCTTATCATTCTAATAAAGGAACACATGAAGACATCATGAAAAATGTTGAAAAATTGTTAAATCATGGTGTTCAAACGAACGTATTGACAGTTTTGAATAATGATCTTGCAGATCGTATAGAAGAAACATATGCTTTTTTCAAGAATCATAACCTTAATCATATGCAATTCATACCTCAAATTGATGATTTTAATCGGAGTTTAAGCAATAAATCTCTCGATAACGAACATTACTTAAAATTCCTAAAGAAGTCATTTGATTTATGGATAGATGATATTCATCATGGAAATTTTACTTCTATTCGTTATTTTGATAATATGCTTTTAATCTATTTGGGATATGAACCAGAAAGTTGTGACTTAAAAGGGGTTTGTTCGATTCAAAATGTGATCGAATCTGATGGTAGTATTTATCCATGCGATTTTTATGTGACAGATCCATATAAACTAGGGAATATTTTCGAACAGACATTTGAAAATGTTCATCAATCAAAAATAGCTAAATCATTTATTGATGAGTCGTTAATAAGAAATGATGAGTGTTATCAATGTCCTTGGTTTAAGTTATGTCGAACAGGATGTAAAAGAAGAAGAGATGCTAGTCATAAGGATATACATTGTGAAGTCTATAAAAATTTCTTTACTTATGCAGATCAGAGTTTTTTGGAACTTGCTAAAAAAATTGAAAGTGGATACACAATTAAATCGTAAACATGTGAAGTCAATATAGCAAAAGGGACTGTAACGAAATGAAGATTTAATTTTCTTCATGGACTTAGCAGTCCTTTTTTCTTTGATTTATCTCCACCAATGTGGATAAACTGTCAAAAACACTTATTTTTGGACATGTTTAAAGGGGATTCTACGAGAATCCTTAGTTTTCCAATGGATAATTATTGAATGATTCTGTATTTTTTATTGTGAAGTTTCGCTAAATTGTAGCCAATTGCGATGAGCATAAACTCAAATTTCACATTTTGAATACCACGACGTTTGAATCTTCTAAATTTCATCTGCTCTTTAATGATGCCAAATGCACCTTCAACTTGAATCGAACGCTGTACTCTGAGTTCAATACCAAGTTCTGACGTAAGGTTTTCTCTTGCTTCTTTTTGAAGTGCCCAGAGTTCTTCATTGATATCCACTCTACGCTTTGAACTTGGTACCTCATAGACATCATGTCCCTTCTTACTATGCCATAAGAAGTTTAGTTTTTCTCCAGTTTCATCGTAGAAGTTCCCAGTTTCATCTTTTCTAAAATTGACAGGTCGTTTAGGATCACTTGCATACTTCTTATCATTTGTCTCTTTGCTGAACATCGTATACTTTTGATAGAGTTTCATCTCATTGTCCTTAAGATATCGATAGTTCTTCAAACCACCATATCCAGCATCTGCGACTGGATATTTCGGATAAATGCCAACGCTTTGATGATACCCTTTAAGGAAGGGGATGAAGGTCTGATAGTCACTTCGGTCCTGAAAGATATCTAGGTGTAGGATATATTCATCAGAAACCCCAATCTGAACATTGTATCCTGCTTTCAACTGACCATTTCTCATGTAGTCTTCTTTCATGTGCATAAATGTCGCGTCATGATCCGTTCTCGCACATGAGTTTCTATCTGGACCGATGATATCGATGTATTTTTCATACTCACTAAGCTTGATGATGTATTCAGATATCTCTTCATAATCCCTTTGTAGAGGTGTCTTCCTTTGACCTTTTCCATAGACAAATGTAATATCTGATTGTTCTACTTCACGCTCTAAAAACTTCAAAATACTTTCAATATAACGAACTTCATAATGTTCGTAAATCGGAAAGAAGATCCCTATCTCTCGATATTGATCGTTAAGTTTTTCAATATGCTTACTTATTTTTTTGTAGAGCTTATCTCTAAATTTTTCAATGGAACCTTTTCAGATGAACTTGTATTTGTTTGCGTTGGCTTCAATCTTTGTGCCATCGATATAGAGCTTATCCGTATCGATTTTCTCTTGATCAATGATATATTGATTCAAATCATTGAATAGCTTTTCAATGCTATCTTTCAAACGATTCTTCATAAACTCACTAATCGTTTGATGGGAAGGCTTTAGCTCATCTGTAAGCCACATAATTCTAATATCATGTTGGGCTGCCTTAGCCATGTCTCTTAGGCTTGTGATGTTTTCCATCTGACAAAACAATATCAATTTGAGCATATTGACTGGATTATAACCGATTCTACCAACTTTTGGTTCGGCTACGATGTATTTATTTAAATCAATCCTCCGAAATACTTCGTCAAATGTTCGTGCTTCACTATCAAATGGTATTTTTATGTCAAATGATAGTGGTAATTTTAATTGTTTTGAGTTAAAATAGACTTGATTTAATTGAGTACTTGACATACTTCAATTATACCAAAAAACCACCCTGGTTTCCAGAGTGGCTTTTTTGTTATCAAGGCTGAAACTAATCTATTTCGTTAAAGCCCCCTTTTTGTTAGTTTTTGAGTTGAATAACAAGTTCACTTTCTGAATATAGTCTTGAATCTTTTTCAATGATTGTTAAATTGTTCTCTTTTGTTATTTTAACTGTTTTGTCATTCATATCAACGGTTTGAGTAGTTTCAAGAACTAATTTCATTCGAGGTCCATTCAATTTGACTGTAATGGAATCTTCATTGAATTTAAAGATCTCATTGGTAGAAGAAATGACTTTAGTAAAGGCATTAATAGGAAGATTAAATGCTAAGAGTAAAGCAGAATTACCTTCAATATAGATTGGTAAATCTTTTATGTATTTCGCATTCACATCAAATGATTTATCAAAATCATCCATATTGATGATATGAAGATAAGATGTTTGATGTTCATCTTCTGTTTGAATCATAAAGACACCATGATAAGGGATATCTGTGTGAGTTATATTTTTCTTAGCTTTAAGTAGATTCATGAATGTATCAAAGAGTTCTAGGTCACTTCTATAATCTGTTGTTATAATGATTGAATTTTTATCTTTAAGATAGAATCCACACGCTTCATTAAGATGATAAACTTTGAATAAAACATCTTTTTCATCTTTTGATTTCCATGTTTGGAAATAAGATCTATGAAGTTCTGGTCTACCTTTCGCATGATTCATAGCAACAATCGATGTACGGAATCTGTATCCTTTGTGTTCGTAATCTCTAATGAACTCAAGTTCTAAATAATCAGCTAATAATTGACAAGGTTTACCTTCAAGATCAAATCTTGGTACTTGTCCGTATAGTAATAATTTTCCACCTTTTTGTAAAAAGGTAAC
Organism: Bacillota bacterium; assembly: GCA_018818645.1. Taxonomy (GTDB): domain Bacteria; phylum Bacillota_I; class Bacilli_A; order Acholeplasmatales; family Acholeplasmataceae; genus Peloplasma. The sequence goes on along the minus strand of JAHIRQ010000067.1, from coordinate 3,650 downwards.
GATACGTTTTTGAACTTGCTGACTCATATATTCTGCGGAAGGAAGAATAAGAATTTTATTTGGATCTGGATTAAACATATCGAGATTCGTAGCATTCATATTATAGTTAAGTAATAATAATGTTTTAACGACTACATCCCACGCTCCACCTGTTCTAAATTGCTGTAATGAACGGTGTATTTTAGGTTCAAGACCTGGATAATGAAATTCTGTCATAAAATAATCAGGTATAAATCCATAGGTGATGTTGTCATAAATTGGTTTTTGTTTTGCCAAACTAAGACCATGACTTCTCATCAATTGAACAACATTTTTTGTTCTATCAAATACATAACTCTTCGTTCCATCAGGACTAATAGGAGCGGCAAATCCATGTGCTTCACCAGTTGAAGCGATTCGATCATTCCCGTCACTCAGTGAATAGTCCAAGCGGTAGTTTGTACCTCCAACAAACGAATAGAAATTAAGAAGGCGATTTCCTAATGCTACAAAAGTGCGTGTTAAGAAATCAATTCGACTCGTTTTATATCGTTGAGAAAAGTTGTTTCCATAATCTCCTGTTCCAGCACTAAATTCTAAACTTGTCAATGCTTGGTTTTCATCATTGGTAGCATCAGTTAAGATATTAGCCATATAGGAATCATGAAATTGTGGGACGTCAAATCCAGATATATAGACATCACTTCCTGAAATCACATTTTTCTTACCATAATAGGATTTATAAAGTTGTGAGATTCCAATAGGATACATCATGGTGCGTCCTGCACTGCATCCATGGATATTGATGATAAACAAGTTTTGGTTAAATCCTAAATCAATAGCTGTATTTTTTAAGAATTCAACATATATATCAATTCTTTCTCTAAAGAAGTAACCTAAATCCAAATGCAATTGATTGATATAATCTGCTTTAGGTATTCTGATATACTCAATGATTTGATCTGTATCTAATTTTAAGAATGGATATCGAATTGAAGGTTGATCATAATTTCTTTCTAAAAAACTGATAAAAGATTTGATAACAGGTTTATTGAGCTCTGGATTGTTACTCACCCATGACAACATACCGATTTCATTATCTAATTGTAACGCAACGACATTACCTTTTGGATAGAGCTTGTTGACAAGTATAGGAATGATTTGTTGGTAATAAGCTTTTGAGACATTTAAAAAATCAGTATCAAGATAATCTACTGTAACTGTTGTTCCAGGTTTGTTGTCCCAAGTGATTGGTGAAATATGTGGGTATTTTTGATATACCCAATAAGGAATACCATCATTTTTCATCTCTGCCATGATAAAAGGTCCTGGTCTTGGAATAAAATAGAGATTATGTTTTTCAAGAAGATCTATAAATCCTATTAAATCGTGTTCACCACGTTTTCTACCATTAAAGTCAAAATCACCTTCGAATTCCTCATGGATTAACCAAGGAATATAAGCTGCAATTCCATGGAAACCAGCTTCAACAATGAGTTTGATTCGATCTTCCCATTGTTCTTTTGGTGTGCGGTAGTAATGAAATTCAGCAAACATCAAAGTTTGTGGAATTCCGTCAAGTATTAGCTGCTTATTATAAGATATTAACGACATAAACATACCTCTTTCTGAAAAACTATATTTATAATATAAATATAACATTTTATTGATTTATATACAATCAAATATATGCTTTTCAGCTTAACAAAATAGGTGAAATGATTTAAAAAAGACGAAATCGGTTATGATTTCGTCTTATGTATTATTTAATAATCAAACTCTTTCCAGTCATTTCTTTTGGTTTTGGTAAACCTAGTAAATCAAGTAGTGTCGGTGCTACATCACATAAAGAGCCAGTGTTTACTTTAACATCTTTCTTAGTAATTACAACAGGGACTAAATTGGTTGTATGTGCAGTATGAGGATTTCCTAAATCATCTCTCATTTTTTCAGCATTTCCGTGATCTGCCAATACGATAGCAACCCCACCAATTGATAAAATAGCTTCTACAACTTCTTTTGTACATTGGTCAACTGTTTCAACTGCTTTTGTTGTAGCTTCTATTGAACCAGTATGTCCAACCATGTCAGGATTTGCAAAATTAAGAATCATTGTGTCATATTCTTTTGATAAAATCGCTTCAACTGCTTTATCTTTAACTTCAAAAGCACTCATTTCAGGTTTTAAATCATAGGTAGGAACCTTTGGTGATTGAACAAGTATTCTTGTACTGCCTTTTAATTCTTTATCAGTACCACCATCAAAGAAGAAGGTTACGTGAGGATATTTTTCTGTTTCCGCAATTCTTAATTGTTTTAGATTTGCACTTGATATAACATCACCATATAAATTATCTAAAGTTTGTAGTTCGTATGCAAGTGGACCTTTAACGGATTCGTTATAATGCATCATTGAAACTAAGAAGATATCTTTAGGTGCATTTGTTTTATCGAATTTAGCTTTGCCTGGTGTTTCATAAAGGTTTGTAGCATCTGGATTTGAAAATGCAGTAGCAATTCTAATTGCTCTATCTGGTCTAAAATTCGCGAATAGGATTGCATCCTTATCGCTAATTAAACCATTCTTATCCACTAGAAATGGAATAATAAATTCATCAGTAACACCCTCATCATAAGATTTTTGCATACCAAGAAGTGCATTTGAATATGTCTTTCCAGTACCTAAAACCATATTATCAAAGGCTTTTTGAATACGATCCCAGTTGTTATCTCTATCCATCGCATAGTATCTTCCAGAAACAGTAGCTACTTTCATACCATGATCGATTAAGTCTTTTAAGAATCCTAATCCAGACATTTGTGCAGTATCTCTACCATCCATAAATGCGTGTAGGTAGGGTGTGATTCCATTCGAGACTGCTAGGTCGTGAAGTGCTTTAATGTGGGTTGGATAGGAGTGAACTCCTCCATCAGATACAAGTCCGAAGATATGTAATTTACTATTATTTTTCTTTGTATAATTGATGGCATCTAGAAATGCTTGATTCTTAAAAAATGATCCATCCTTAATTGCTACATTAATTCTAGTTAAGGATTGATAGACAACACGACCAGCACCTAAATTTAAGTGACCGACCTCAGAATTACCCATTTGTCCATCAGGAAGACCTACGTATTCTCCACTTGCTTGTAAAACGTTATTGGGATATTCCTTAAAAAGTGAATCTAAAAATGGCTTTTTAGCCAGTGAAACTGAATTGGATGGACTATCAGGTGCTAGACCATATCCGTCCATAATGATTAATGCTGCGAATTTTTTATTCATGGTTTGTTATACTCCTTATCGATTTCTTCCACATTCATTATACTTTAATTTGACTAAACTCAAGAATTCATATGCAAAAAAAACGTTTTCAATGGGCGTATATTGTAATTTAAAATAATTATGATAAAATAATCGTGTAATTGAATACTTCGGGGCAACGTGAAATTCGTGACCGGCGGTATAGTCCGCGAGCCTTAGGGCAGACCTTGTGTAACTCAAGGACCGACAGTAAAGTCTGGATGGAAGAAGATAATGTCTTTTTGACGTTCTTTTGTCGCCGAAGTAATTTGGCGATTTTTTGTTAACTTAGGAGGTTAAATGACATGTCAAATTACTTAAGATTAAAGAAGATGCTTTATGTGGTATCGCTAGCTGCGGTATCGAT
>JAHIRQ010000066.1 GCA_018818645.1 Bacillota bacterium | reverse complement strand
TTCCAATTACAGCATAACAGGTGTATGTTTCTCGGTAAAATTCATATCCATCTAGTGTCCCTACATGTTCACCCGCTTTACCTTCAAGATTGTCATTGATGGCAGTCTCTTGACAACCAGCTAGAACTATAGTGATTAAGAAGATCATAACTATATTCAATACTCTTTTACTCAATTTTATAGCTCGCATCAATTTCCACCTCAATTCAATTATTTCAAGTAAACCATTTTAATCATGCACCAACTTGAAGATCATGATATTCTTTTTAATATAGTACTAAAAATCCTATGAATATTAGATGTATCAAAATCCTAATTCACATTATTTTCGAATGGTTGCTTTAATAGAATAGGATAACGGTAATTGCCGATCAAAATACTTGTATTTAAATAGATATGGCTTTACTTCATCCATATTGCCATTTTGCCAAAATAAAGTATCAAACTCATGAAAATAGTTAATCTCTAGCCCTGCTTCTATCAATGCATTGATAATATCACTAATAGAATGATTCCACCAATAGTTTTTTGCGTGTTTAACTTCACTTGCATATCCACCAATATCATTAGATTCATCCGCTTTAGCATTAAAGTAATCATACTTTAAGTTTGTTTTCCCATTGGATAAATCATCTTCATCAAATAAATGAAAAAACGGATGAGAGTCATAGACATAAAAATATCCATCTTCCTTCATCATGCTTCTGACAACCTTCGCCCATTTTTTTAAATCAGGTAGCCACCCCAAGACACCTTCAGATGTGAAGACAATATCATATTTTTCCTTGTGGATTTCATTTAGCTTTAATACATCAGATTCAATGAATGAAACATGATTCATTTGAAAATCTTTTGCTAGTTGATTTGCATAGTAAATATTGGAATCCGATAAATCAACTCCAACTGCTTTAGATAGTCCTAATCTAGCAAGATCAATCGTATCTGCACCAATGTTACATTGCAGATGTAATAATGATTTTTCTTTTACATCACCTAGCTCATTGATGATATTTTCATTGATATGTATTTGATTGTCTGACAGTCTTTTTTTATAGTGCTCGTAGTGATCCTTAGATAATAAACTCCAAGCTTTTTTGTTCTCATTAATTTCCTTCATGTTCTTCTACCCTCGTTTTCTAACTTAATCATATCATAATAATTATAGAAAAAGATACCACAGGAAGTGATATCTTTTATACTTTTACTTTAAGAGTTGAACGACGTGTGCAAATACTAATTCACATAAATCAGGTTCACTAATATCAATTTCTTTATTTACATATTGATAGAGTAGCCCTGAAACAACAGCTTGAATCACATGACGTATATATGGTTTTGGTTCTTTTTGTTCGAGTATTCCCTCAACCACACCTAGATAGATAATACCAGTAAATCTTTCATTCATTTTTTCTTGAATTTTCTTCATATGAACAGGAATACTATCATCAAATCTCATAAAAGCATCGTGATGATTGTTCATAATCGCATCCATTAATGTTTTCGCATCCTTCATCACAAATAAAATTTTTTGAATCTGTTCGATGAACGCTCCTTTAAAATCCATAGATTCTATATCACTTGTTAAAATATCTTCATATTGATTTAAAAGATATCGATAGGTTTCACAAATCATTTCTTCTTTATTTGCGAAATGCTCATAAACAGTACTTTTACCTATTTCAGCTTCAGATGCAATCCTTGATAGAGAAATGCTATCTAGATTGACTCCCTCTTTTATATAAGTAACTAAAACCTTGAGTATTTTATCCTTGGTTGATTGCATGGTCTTCAGCCTCCTTTTTCATACGCTTTCTATTGAGCATCGCGTAAATTGTAGGCACAACAACAAGTGTTAACACTGTTGCGTAGATGAGACCTCCGATTGCAGTAATTGCCATAGGCTGTAATAATTCTGCACCTTCACCAATACCTATAGCCATCGTTAATAAGGCAAGTATCGTCGTCAGTGCTGTCATAAAGATTGGTCTTAATCTTGTTTGACCAGCTTCAATAATTGCATCCTTAACGGTTCTTCCATCTTCTCTAAGCTTATTGATGTAGTCAATCAATACAATACCATTGTTGACAACAACCCCAATTAAGATAATTAAACCCATGATGGATACTAAACTTAAGAATTGGTTTGTTATGAGTAGTGCAAGCATACCACCTGTAAATGCAAGTGGAATTGTAAATAGGATAATAAATGGATAGACTAGGGATTGGAACTGAATTGCCATGACCATATAAACCAGTAATATAGCAACAATAGCTGCAATCGTTAAATCAGAAACTGCTTCTAAGATATCTTCATTTTCACCTTGGAAAATCACATTATAGCCATTTCCGTGTTGAGTAAATTCGGTAGAATCTAAATAATCATTGACCTGTTTTGTTACATCACTACTGACTATTGTAACATTTTTACCCTCTTCAATTTGAGCAGTCACTGTAACAAAGCGTGTCGATCCATCTGTTCTAATCGTAGCAAACCCTGGACTATAATCTACAACTGCAACACTATTTGCAGTTTCATCAAATAATGGAGCTAGAGCAAGTGATGTTAAGCTAGGATCAATACTCATAGGGTTCATGATCAGCTCACCACCAGTTACTTTTAAGTAAGGATTGACAACAAATTGAATTGGTGAACCTTCTACATAACCAGGAAGCATAGCATTTAAGACATAAATACCTTGTTCAGAGGATTCTATATAAGAATCAATCATCGCTCTTGTCGCGCTATCAAATAACTGAATACCACCTAAGAAATTTTTGTAATCACCAAAGACATCAAAGTTGATTCCTCCAGCAAATGCATCACTTGGTAATTCAAGTACATATTCTATACCTTCAATTTCAACGGTTAAGGATTGAGTTTGACCAAGTACAGCTAAATTGGTGAACAAGTAATTGACGTTATCCATAACTGCTTGATTGGTCAATCCATAAGTCATTGCATTCACTCTATCGACTGTAATTTTGACATTTTCAGCACCATAAGATATTCCACTATCTGCTTTCTCAACACCATCGATATTTTCAAGTATTTGAGTAATATCGTTGGCAATGATTTCTAATGTTTCTAGATCATACCCGCTGACCTTAATATTTACACCTTCTGCACCACCCAAAGCACCAGTGCTATTTTGAGCTGATACTGCAACCTCTAAGACTTGTGATGAAGTCATTGTAATCTCATCAAAATCAAAGTCATTGATTAAATCTAAGATGTAGGATTCATAATATTGTGTGGATTCTTGGCGATTCTCAGCTAAATTGATCGTTAATGATATTTGACCATCAGATGATCCTCCACCACCCATCATCCCAAAGCCACCAAACATTCCTGAACCACCAATAGATGTGGATACAATTTCGATATCTTCTATTTCCATTAACTCACTTGATAATAAATCAGCAAATTCCGCTTTTTCTTCAAATAGAGTTTGTGTGGTTGTTGTTATACTGATATCAATGACACCTTCATCAGATGTTGGTAGCATGATAAATCCTTTAGCAACAACTAACCAAATTGAACCTCCTAACAATACAATAACGGTTAGAACTGTTAATGCCTTATGCTTCAATGTGAATAAAACTGAAGATTTATATGCTCTTTTTAATGATAGAATCACTTTTCCTTCTTTTTGAGCATGTGTATCATCAAGAAGTTTAGATGCCATCGCAGGAACTAATGTTAAGGCAATGATTAAGCTAGCACCTAAGGAATATGCGATTGTCAATGCCATAGAGATAAAGACATCAGCAATCATCCCTTCAATAAATACGATTGGTAGAAATACTGCAACTGTAGTTAATGTTGATGATGTAATCGCACCAGCGACTTGCTTAGAGCCTTGTATAGCCGCTTCTTTCTTTGATTTTCCTTCACCAATCATTCGGTAGATGTTTTCAATAACGACAATCGAGTTATCGACAAGCATACCGATACCGAGTGCAAGTCCTCCCATAGAAACAAGGTTTAAACTTACATTTGTAAAATACATAAGCATAAATGCAGCGATAACAGAGATTGGAATCGCTAACCCAACGATGAGTGTAGGTTTGATATTTCTAAGGAAAACGAATAAGATAATAATCGCTAAAATACCACCCACAATGATGTTTTGAAGTACAGAGCCAACAGCAGCATTGATATATTCACCTTGATCCAGCAATATAGAATAATGTGCAGTTTCTCCTTCTCTTTCCATGATTTGATCTAATCTTGCAGAGATACTTTCAGTAACTTCAGTAATTCCAAAATCTGATTGTTTCGTAAATGATACTTGAATACCTTGTGTTCCATTAATCTTTGAATAAACTTCAGTATTCGCATTGATATAGGAAATACCATCTTCGATTATTAAATCTGATAATGTAATGACATTACCACCATCAAATAAGATAGGTAGTGTTGAAATATCTGATAAATTGCTTGGTTTGTTGCCTAAGTAAAGCATTCTAATCTCACCAGAGTCTAATGCAACCCCAATTAAACCACCAACATTTTGAGCTTCTATCACTTCTAATACTTCCTGATGTGTAATACCATAAGTATCTATGATTGCTTGATCGAGTTTAACTTGCAAGACAATATCTGCAGCACCTGAGATATTGACATCAGCAACCCCAGGAATACTAGTTAAGTCTAGAAGAATATCGCGGTTGATCCACTCAGTATTTTGAATCAATGCTTCTTCATCCGATAAACTTTCATCGTAATCTCTAAATAATGTTACAGTCATCACTGGAAGCATGTCTGGACTAATGCGTAGAATTCTTGTATTGCCTACTCCATCAGCAAAATTGATGTTATTGAGCAACTCTCTGAGTTCAATGACGACACTATCCATATTTGCTCCATCAGCAAATGTGATAATCGATATTCCAAAATGTTCATTAGACATTGAGGATACCTCGGTAAAATTGCCAATGGTTGCTACACTTGACTCAATCTTTAATGCAACCTCTGCTTCCACCTCTTCAGGTGTTCTGCCTTCATAAGGTGTAATGGTTACTACAAAGGGTAGACTAATATCTGGAAATAGTGTTAAAGGGAGTCTTGTTACAGAAAATACCCCTAACACAATGATGATTAAAATTCCCATTAAAACTGTAATTGGTTTTTTGACGCTATATGAACCCATAAAATTCCTCCTGATGTATATATAAGAGCCGACCGAACGGTCGGTCGGCATGATTGATTATATCAAATGATGAATTCGTAGTCAACCATTACACACTGTATTACATAATTCAAAATGTAAGAAATATGTAAAGAAAAACCTCTTCCAATCAGAATGGAAAGAGGTTGTTATTTTTGTGTATCATTTTAGTGCTGTATTGATGTTATTTTTGTACACATAATATTTCGTGTACAAAAACTCTGTCACAAGGTTTGTAATCATCGTTAATCCTAAAACGAGATAGGCATTCCATTCTAGATTGGTAAGTGCGTCTCCCCACCATGTGGATAGTGGAGTAAATATCAAATAGAAAAATGCTACCTTACTCATCGCTAGTGGAATATTTGCTGCTGACTTGAAGGTAAACTTTCTATTTAATGTGAAATTCCATAATACAGATAGCGTTAAAGAGATTAAATAAGCTGGCCAATATTCCAATTTCATAATTTCATAGAAAAAAGTAAATGTTAATGCTTGAATAACTCCAGCTGATATTGAGAATAATAAGAACTTTGTCGCCTGGATATAGTTTTCATGTCTTTCTTGATTCATCTTCATCCATCCATTCTTTTTTGTCATTAATCATCATTATACTCCTCAAAAATAAGAATTGGTATGATATAATCAAATATAATGAATCAAAATGGAGGGGTCAATATGGCAATATCTACTTTTAAAGGACGAGGAGATATCGAAGACATTATTAAGTATTTAAAAGAAGGAATTCAAAACTCAGGAATTTCTTGTGAATTGGTTCATTCTGTGACTAGAGATACCAATGGTAGTAAGACCTATTTATTGGTTTTCGAAAAGTGGTACTATCGGACATCGAGTCGGGCAAGTTTAACTGTAATGGTAACCGAAAATGATGAAACGATCTATGTAGATGCGATATCTGCTGGTGGTGGTCAGGGTCTAATTTTTAGGTTTTCTTGGGGTGCTGAAGAAAATTTTGTTGGTGTTGTTAGAAATCTTTTGCAAAGTAAAGGATTTAGAGAATAGACAAAGGGGAGATTCCCAAACGAAATCTCCCCTTTTTTTAATGCTTTGTTTTAATTGTTTTTGCAAATGTTAGAATCATTCCTAGTGCAATGGATAGATAAGCTGCCATTAACACTCGATAGTTTTCTGGTAATAAAAAAGTAATTGTATGTGCTGGTATCCAAAATATTGGAATTGTTTTTAATACAACGAAACTGAAGAAATAATTCCAATTGATTCGATCTATGACTTGATTTAACTTAATTTTTCGAATTTCTTTAAATCTTCCTTGACCCAATTCTATATATCCATCCGTGATTCTATGTAAAATCATAAAGGTTGGTGCGAAAAAGATATTCATGAGTAAGCTAATCATCAATGCTGTGAGTAGATTTGATAGAAATCCTGGATTTGATATCGAAGGTAGGAGATTAACTCCTTGAGCAGCAACTACACCAGATGCGAAAAGTTTAAATATCAAAACGAAGATCATCCCTAAGAATCCCCAAACAAGAAATTTATAGAAATGACCTGTTCCTGAAAAATAACTACCACTTTTTATTCTTTGGATAAGAAGTTCTCCCATAGAAGCTAGAATTGCAGTTTTTATAAATCCCATGAGATAAGGATAATTTGATGTTGCATAATCAAAATATGTTCTTGTCACAGGGATTGCTACAAAAAGCGTTATACATAGTAATATAAATCCCCATAAGAAATCTTTAATTTTCATTTTTAATTCCTCTTTAAAGTGTTGTCTAAACCTATTGTACACTATTTGTTAAAAAAGAAAAACCGGGATTTTGTTCCCGGTATCATTTCCCTAAATTTTAACAAATTCTGGTTTTCTATTTTTAAAAACAGTGACATATTCAAAGCCTGCTTCAAGAAGCATTTTTTTAGCTTCTTCAAAGCCGTCATAATAATCCTTAATCTTATGTGTATCTGAACCAAAGGTAATAATCTTACCTCCAAGTTCTTTATATCTTTTAAGTAAATCAATTCCTGGATGTAAAACTCCTAAGCCATATCGAATACCAGATGTGTTGATTTCTAACCCTTTACCTTTTTTGATAATCGTCATTAGGATTTCATCTAGAATTTCTGCATAATCCTTGAGTTGATATGTTCTATTTTCGTAACCACCATACCTGATAATATAGTCTAGATGACCGAAGACATCATAATCATCATAGGATTTAACTGCATGCAGTACAATTTCATAATATCTTCTATAGGCTTCTGCTTGAGTTTTTCCTTTAAAGAAATCCCCATTATAAAAATCAAGACCATCACCAAGATGTATTGAACATATCACGAAGTCAAAAGGATACGATTTTAAAAAGTTCGTCATTCTTTCATTCAAATGTGGTTGATATCCTATTTCAACACCCATGTAAACATTGAAGTTCTCTTCTATTCTTACCCGTGCTATTTCTTTTTGATATA
>JAHIRQ010000065.1 GCA_018818645.1 Bacillota bacterium | reverse complement strand
AGACCCTAGAATGTTTTATGAGAGAAATGGTGTTGAGTGGACCTTTATATCGACTGTAAACACAAAAGTTGTGAAAGCCTATTATATTAAATATAGAGTTAATTATCCGACCTATAATATTTCTCAAGTGAGGACAATAACTTTTAATATCGTCGATTTGATACCTCCAGAATTCATTTTTGTTCCAGAATTCAGCATACCTCTAGGACAAAAACTTCCCGATTTACAAGAAGGCTTAGTTTTTAAAGATAATTATGATCAATTGTTGGATATTTCAGTTCAAATTAATACATCAAAGGTTCTTTTAAATCGAGTAGGAGTTTACGAGATTATCTATCAACTTACAGATTTATCAAACAATAAAGTAACTCAAAAAAGTAGTATAGAAATATATGATCATCTACCACCCATAATCGGTATAAAAAAGGAATTTGTTCTACCACACGGAACTCCATTTATTTGGGCGAACTACTTAACTATAACTGATAATTATGACACCATTTTAGAGATTGTTATCGAAGATAGATATGTCGATTATTTAAAGCTTGGGAGCTATCCAATCCTGATAAGAGCGACTGATCAAAGTGGACTATTTAGTGAGGTGAGTCAAACATTAACTATTGTTGATCTCGAAAAACCAAGAATGATGATGAAAAGCCAACCACCAGTCATTCCAGTATTTTCACAAGAGAGTGAATCACTCTTGAAAAGCTTTATCTTAAATGTGAGTGATAATTATGATTTTTTAACGATAGAAGATGTATTAGTTACTCATGACATTGAATGGGATGTTTTAGGGGAGTATACGATCTATTATGAGCTCTCTGATGAATCCAAAAACACTCTAGAAACCCAAATTAAGGTGAAGGTCAAGGACTTAATTCCGCCCTCAATTTGGTTTACTGAGCCACTTGTATTTCATGTTTTTGATGAAACCCCATTTATCAATTCTTATGTTGAATATGAAGATAATTATGATTTGAAAAGTAAAGTAGTGTTTAAGATTACAACCTCATTCAAGATGAATGTAATTGGGAAATATCCAATCACTGTTGAAGCAACTGATACTTCAGGAAATAAAGGGGTGCTTCAGTCCTATATCCAAATAGTAGATTTGGTTCCACCTCAGCTTACACAAATAAATGATATTATCATAACGGATTTCACGAAAAGATCTTACTCTCTTTACTTCCTTCTGGAGGATAACTATGATTTAAGTCATAAGATATTAATATCTATTGATGATCAATTGGTAAATTATAGTGAAATAGGAAGCTATCCAATCATCATCACCGCAACCGATTTATCCTTCAATCAAACGATATTGAACTCTGAAGTGATGATTATAGATATCATTGAACCTGTTCTTGAATTGAAGCAGCATACCATATTTCTACAAGTGGATAGTGAAAATCTAGACTTGAGGTCATTCATTCAAGAAGCAAGTGATAACTATGATCTATTATCCTCTAGTGATGTCGAAATCCATGGGGAAGTAACATATAATCAAATAGGAATGAATAAAATCAGTTACAGATTAACTGATTCATCTAAAAACACAATCCAAAAAGAACTTCTGGTTACAATTGATGACAAGACATCGCCCATCATATCATCAACACCCCTATCCATTTTTGTGAATCAAATATTTAATCCCTATGAGGGGATTTATGTAGAAGATAATTTTGGAGATGTTGAGCTTTATGTTTTTCCAGAGTCATTAGATACAAGTACACCAGGAAAAAAGAAAGTGACCTATGTAGCAGTCGATCAAAGGGGAAATTATACTACATATATTAGAGAAATAATTGTCTTAGCAGATGATGAGAAATTAGAGGTAACTTCATATTTACCACTCGTGATCGTTACACTTTTAGGTATCGCATCAATTTACTATATTTATAAGAAAGCATAGAAGCGGTATCTTTTGACAAAGCACACTAAATAAATTATAATGTGAAGGTAGATATGATTATTAAATATCGAAGGAGAGTAACGAATATGGCAAATGTATTAGTTGTTTACTGGAGTGGAACTGGAAATACAGAAATAATGGCTGAAAAAATTAAAGAAGGACTAGAAAGTGCTGGAGCAACTGTCGATTTTAAAACTGTTGACCAAGTAGAACCAGATGATTTAGCAAATTACGATAAAGTAGCATTTGGATGCCCATCAATGGGTGTTGAAACACTAGAAGAAGATGAATTCGAACCATTCTTTGAAGCAGTTGAACCAAGTCTTTCAGGTAAGAAGGTTGCATTATTTGGATCTTATGGCTGGGGTGAAGGTGAATGGATGGATGCATGGCAAGAACGTACAGTCAATGCGGGTGCAAAATTATTCCAAGAAGGCTTTAAAGTCAATTCAACTCCATCAAGTGAAGAAGAAGAACTTTGTGTTGAATTTGGTTCAAACTTCGCAAATTTCTAAAAACCAATAAAAAATGCTGACTGAAGCATTTTTTTTTAGATAGATAGGTTATTAATTGCTATAATAAGAATAGGTGATCGATGTGTTTGGAGTCTTATACTTACAAAGTTCATATAGCATGCTAAATAACGCAATCCCCCTTCCTTCTTTAATTAAAGAAGTAAAACAGGGGGGATATGATTTTATTGCGCTCTCGGATCACAACTTACACGGTATGTTATCCTTAATAAACCTTGCTAAAAAAGAAAATATTAAACCTATTTTAGGCTTAAAAATTAAAGTAACTACAGATTTATTAGATACTGGATTTTTAGTATATGTTAAGAATCAAGAGGGATACCAAAATTTATTGAAGTTATCATTTATTTCTAATGATCAAGGATTAACTGTAAATGATTTAGAGACCTATCAAAAGGGCTTAATATTTGTTACTTCAGGAACTGATTCTATCGTTAACCATTTCATTATGAATGATGACATCAGTCAAGCAAATCATTATATAGATATTTTTAAATCAGTACTCAATGATTTTTATCTAGGATTATCATTAGATACCTTTCAATTGGAAATGAAGGTTGCACCAATATTACTGGATCTATCTGAGAAAACAAATGTAAAATTACTTCCAATTCATCAAACATCATATCTAAAGCCAGAGGATAAAGAAGTATATGAAGCATTAATAAAAATAGAAGATGAAAAAAACGAAGTATTACCAGATGCAAATTATCAGTTTTTGAATAAAGAAGAACTGAGTGATATGTTTATGGATTATCCTTATGTTTTTGATTCTCTATCTAATGTAGTTCAAGAGATTACATACGATTGGGTGAAACCAAATTTTGAAATGCCAAAGTATCCAGTTGAAAATGGGACCTCTTATGAATACTTAAAATCACTCGCTATTTTAGGTCTGAAAAAAAGGTTGAAAAAGATAGTAAATGCAGATGTGAAACTCTATCAAAAAAGGTTAACATACGAGTTATCTGTGATTCATAAAATGGGATTTGATAACTACTTTTTGATAGTATATGACTTCGTGAAATATGCGAAAACGCATGACATTTTAGTCGGTCCAGGACGTGGTTCATCAGCTGGTTCCTTAGTCGCATATTGCCTAGGAATAACCGATGTAGATCCAATCACTTATGACTTATTATTTGAACGATTTCTGAATCCAGAAAGAGTCACCATGCCAGATATAGATATGGATTTTCCAGACAATAAAAGAGATGAAGTCTTACAATATGTAAAAGAAAAATATGGAAATAAACATATCATTAGTATCGTCACTTTTGGGACGTTTGCATTACGCTCTTCCATCAGAGATATAGCAAGAGTCATGAAGATTGATCCAAGTAGAGTGACCGGAATTATTCAAAGTGTTATCAATGAAAAAGCAGATCAAAGTGATGAAGAAATGACAAGATTACTTCGAGTTGCCAAGACAATAGAAGGTCTCCCAAGACATACCGGAACACACGCTGCAGGGATGATACTAGCTGAGCAAGATCTAACAAATTATATACCACTACAAAAGGGTCTTTATGACTTCTATCAAAGTCAGCTAGAAGCATCTGATTTGGAATCTTTAGGACTACTTAAAGTAGATTTTTTAGGGATTCGAAATCTTGCAGTCATCGATGATGCTATCAAAATGATACATCGCTTAGGAAAGCCTTTTTCACTTGTTGATATACCTCTTGATGACATCAAAACATATGAGTTATTAAGTCGCGCTGAGACCAGTGGAGTCTTTCAGCTTGAATCAGGTGGTATGCGTGCAGTTTTAAGAAAATTAAAGCCTGCTGATTTCGAAGATATCGTTGCTATTTTAGCACTTTATCGACCAGGTCCTATGGATAATATTGATGAATATATTGAAAGAAGAAATGGCAAAAATTATGCCTATCTACATCCCAATTTAGAGTCTATTTTAAAGAAGACTTATGGGATCATTGTTTATCAAGAACAAATTATGCGTATAGCCAATGAGTTCGCTGGATACTCTCTAGCGGAAGCAGATTTACTCAGACGTGGTATCTCGAAAAAAGATAAAAACATATTAGAAGAAGAGCGTAAACGGTTCATTTTAAAATGTAAGGATAAGAATTATACGAAGGAAACCGCTGAAGAAATTTATGATTATATCGTGAAATTTGCAGATTACGGTTTTAATCGAAGCCATAGCGTTGCCTATGCACTAGTTGCTTATCAAATGGCCTATTTGAAAGCGAATTATTTTGAAGTCTTTATGACTATTCTTTTATCATCAGTTACCGGAAATGAAGGGTTAACTCAAGACTATTTAAATGAACTCAAAAAACATCAAGTAACCATTCTTCCACCCGATATCAATTTGAGTACTGATCAATACTTATTCACTAACAATTCAATTTATATGCCTCTTCTAGCAATCAAGAGTATCGGAAGATTAACAGTCCAAAAAATGATAGAAGAAAGAAATACGAATGGTATATTTAAGGATTATCAAGATTTTAAATTGCGCATGAAAAAAGATATTAATGATAAAAATTTAGAAATGCTAATCCATAGTGGAGCACTTGACACATTTGGATTGAATCATCAGACAATGAATTATCATAAGCAAATACTAGATGCTGGTTATGAACAATACATCACTGATTTTAAATTAAAAACGACTGAGGATTACTCTTTCTTTGAAAAAGCTCAGTACGAAAAAGAAGCACTTGGGTTTAATTTGATGTATAATCCAATTAATGCACATCAAGAGTTAATCTCAAAGTTGAATTTAAAGCCACTCTCGAATCTAAGTCATCAAGATGAAATTCTAACACTCGCTTATATTAAAAACTTAAAAGTCATTAAAACCAAGCAAGGAAAACAAATGGCATTCGCATTACTTGATGATGGTTCATCTGAACTTGAAGCAACACTATTTACAGACGTTTATTTAAAATACGAATCACTTTTAAACAACGAAGTCCAAATCTTTAGAATTAAGACCAATGTTTATAAGGATAAAAAATCAAATGTAATTGAGGAAGTCAGAAAAATTAACTGATTGAGAAAAAAATGAAGAGAACTAAGAAAATATTACTCATCCTACTCATCGTCATTGCTATCGTTGTTTTTGGTATTTTTGGCTATATCCAAGTCAGTACCTATATGCCATCTGATGACGCGAAACTAATCATTAGTGAAATCGATAAAACAAACAATCTCTATATATTTGAACCTGAAGAAGCCATTGCGAATTTTATTTTCTATCCGGGAGGATTTGTAGATGAAAGAGCATATGCTGTTTTACTAGATGGGTTAAGAAATGAAGGAATTCGTGTATTTTTAGTATCAATGCCTTTTAAACTCGCTATAACAAATAGTGATGCAGCTAAAAAAATTCATCAAACATATCCTTCTGAACTACCTTGGTACATCATAGGTCATTCATTAGGAGGAGCAAGCGCATCCATATTTTTAAATCAAAATCCAGATTGGATAGATGGGCTTATCTTACTTGCTGCATATCCTGCAGATTCAAGTGATTTATCGAGTTCAGGATATAGTGTTCTATCGATTTACGGTGATCAAGATCTAGTCTTAGATGTAAGTAAACTTGATATTACAAAACCATTATTACCAAGTAATACTGAATACCATGTTATTATTGGTGGTAATCACGCATACTTTGGGAATTACGGAGAACAAAAGGGTGATGGAGAAGCGTCTATCACAAGAGAACTGCAGCAAGCATTAACAATTGAAAGAATTGTTACATTTCTTGCAAACAACACTTAAGGAGTTTATATGAGATTTGATGATTGGACAAAAGAAGAGAAACTTGAGCTTGATATGGAGTATCAAAGATTATTTGGTGGTCAAATTCGAGTCATGAAGACACTTTTTAAAACGAAATCGGATCCGATTCTATTATCTGAGTTACTCGATAATGTTAGCTACAACATTTATCAAGCAATGGAGGAAAAAGAGTTAACACAAACAGAAGCGCTCATTGAGCGTATGTTTTTAAGCACGCTCTCCTATGATGTCTTGATTTATAAGGACTCTATTCTCAATGAAGTCTACGTGGACTTATACTTCTATAACGATTACGAGACTTTAGAGTATACAGAAATCAGAATAAAAAATGTTTACGATATGAGGAAATTATTGGAAATGATTCTTCACATCGGTACAACCTATGATAAAATAACTAAAGGAAATACAGATGCTGTCGAGCATATCAGTGAATATCATCTACTAGATGGTTTTGAAACTGAATTTGAGATTATCAATTTAGATGATCCATATAAAAAGTATCGCAACTAAGAGGCTGACATGACCAAAGAAAGTAGAAAAGAAATATTAAATGCAATCACTTTTGGCTTAATGGTCAATATTTTTCTTGCTGCATTAAAACTTTCGTTTGGTTTTTGGGGAAATGCACAGGCACTAGTCAGTGATGGGATGAACTCACTTTCTGATGTTTTTATTAGCATCATGATTTTAGCTGTTTTAAAACTAGCTACTAAAAAACCAGATCATGATCATCCATATGGTCATGAGAAGTATGAAGGTTTACTCTATTTTCTCTTAGGAATTATATTTTTTATTACAGCAATCTATATTGGAGTAACAGCGATATCATCCATAGTGAGCTATATCAATAATCCTGATGTAGCTGCCCCACATATCTTGACTGTTATCATTTCATTCGTATCACTCGTCGTTAAAATTATTTTGTTTAAGTATTACTTGAAGATT
>JAHIRQ010000064.1 GCA_018818645.1 Bacillota bacterium | reverse complement strand
CGAAACCAGTCAAACGCTGTAAGGAGGAAATAAACTAGTCTGTGATGTGATCTATAATTCAATTATAAAATAGTCCGTCTATAAAAATCTAAAAAGAAGGAGATCTAATATATATCTGAGGACTACATATATATATTAGGAGGATTATTATGCTACTATTTTTGAAACTCTATGTGGTTGCTTTTGTTATCTTTTTTGCAATTGATTTATTTTGGTTAGGTGTTGTTGCAAAAAACATCTATCAAAAATATATTGGGGATTTATTAAAACCCGATGTCAATTGGGTCGCAGCAATTGTCTTCTATCTATTATTTATTGGTGGGTTAGTAATCTTTGTCTTAATGCCTGCAGTGGATGCTGGATCCTTACTCAAAGCACTTCTTCTAGGAGCACTCTTTGGTTTCATAACCTATGCGACCTATGATTTAACAAACCTAGCTACTTTAAAGGGTTGGCCAATTCAAATCACAATTATTGATTTAATTTGGGGTACATTCCTTGGTGCTTCAACGAGCACATTGTCTTATTTAGTTTACAAATTAATTTTTTAGAGGTGAATGATGACTACATCTGTTTTAACCAATGAATTAATATATAAATCATTTATAATCGGCGCAAAAAATGTGATTCAAGAGAAAAACAGTTTGAATGCCATTAATGTGTTTCCTGTACCTGATGGAGATACAGGTAGCAATCTTGCATCGATGATGACAAGTATTATTGAAAGATCTAAATTAGGCGAAACCAGTTAAGAGACAATTCAATCTATTGCTGATGCAGCGATTGTTGGAGCTAGAGGAAACTCTGGGATTATCTTTGCACAATATATTCATGGATTTTCTAAAGGTATTAAAGATGATGTCTTAGATACTGAAACATTTGTAGAAAATGCGAAAAATGCTGCTGATTATGCATATCAATCGATATCAAAACCTGTTGAGGGCACTATGATTACTGTCATGCGTACATGGGCGAATGCACTTCGCGAGTTTAAGCATGCTACAACTAATTTCTTAGATCTATTGAATCGCGCATTTGAATCTGCTAAAGATGAGTTAGCAAAAACTCCTGAAAAGCTTGCTGTGCTCAAGGAAAATAAAGTTGTTGACGCTGGAGCAAAAGGCTTTGTTCATTTTATTGAAGGCTTTGGTAAAGCTCTAAAAGGTGAGGATGTTGAAATTCATGCTGAAGTCGAGAAAATCAATGAACTTCATGTTGAACATTTAGAGGATTCACTTCACAGATATTGCACAGAGGCACTGTTAAGAGGAACCGACTTAAATCTTGATCAAATGAAAAACGAGCTTCAAAAACATGGTGACTCACTGGTTGTTGCAGGAAGTGAAAGAACTGCAAGAGTTCATATTCATACCGATCATCCAGATGAAGTCTTTGCATATCTTGCGAGTGTATCTAGAATAAGCGAACAAAAAGTTGATGATATGAAACGTCAATTTGAAGCAGCTAACCATAAAAAATATCCAATTGCAGTCGTTACCGATTCAATTGCTGATCTACCTGATCAATTCGTTGACGATTATCAAATTCATCAATTTCCAATTAGTTTAATCATTAATGATACAACCTATTATGATAAGGTAACGATTCGAAGTGAACGGTTTTATGCCATGATGGATTCATTAAAGGTCTATCCAACGTCTAGTCAGCCAAATGCTAAAAGTTTAGAGAACTTCTTCTCATTTTTAACAACCTATTACCAAGAAATTATTGTGTTAACAGTTTCTAAAGAAATGAGCGGAACGTATCAAGCATTCAGTGAAGCAGCATCTAAGTTTAGTGATGCTAAGATTCATGTCATCAACACCAAACAAAATTCAGGTGCTGAAGGATTACTTGTACTAAAAACAGCAGAACTAATAAAATCTGGAAAATCCTATGAAGAAGTTATTGCTGAAGTCGAAAAAATAAAGGAACAAACCAAGATTCTAGTCAGTGTGAAAACCTTGAAGTACATGGTTCGTTCAGGTAGAGTATCTAAAGTCACAGGAATTGCAGGTAAAATCATGAACTTAAAACCTGTTATTTCAATTGACAGTGATGGAAAAGGTATCATTTTTGATAAGGGCTTAAGTCTTAAGTCTAGCAATAAGAAAATTTATAAGCATGTGAAAGAGATTCAAGATACTTATGGTATTGAGACCTATGCAATCGTCCACGCGAATGCTTTAGATCGAGCAAATGAGTATGAAGAGCTATATACATCCTTAATTGGTAAAAAACCAGCTTATGTGATGGATATTTCAACCGTTGTAGCAATGTCAGCTGGTATTGGTACAGTTGCAATTGCATACATCAGAAATGGAGATAAAAAATAATGTTATTTTTAGTCAATGCACTCGCATTGTTCGTATTTTTCAATATATTCTTTATCATTGCACAAATCAAAAAGAATAATGGAATTGCAGATATGGCTTGGGGACTTGGATTTGTTGTGGTAGCAATCACTTCACTTCTCTATCAAGGAGATTATTCGATTCAAGCACTTGCTGTAACAGCTTTAGTTTTATTATGGGGTCTTCGTCTATTCTTTTATATAGGACTTAGAAACTGGTCTAAACCTGAAGATTTTAGATATGTTGAAATGAGAAAGAAATGGAAGACCAATGTTAAGCTCAAAGCTTACTTCATCGTCTTTATGCTCCAAATGACTTTCCTATATATCATTTCACTTCCAATTCAACTCGTCAATCTTGTTGAATTCGAGCTAACTATGATTGGTTATATCATTGTTGGTGTCGGTGTATTCCTATGGTTAGTAGGATTTTATTTTGAAGCGGTTGGAGATCAACAACTCAAGAACTTTAAGAAGAATCCTGAAAATAAAGGAAAAATCCTAAGTACTGGATTGTGGAAATATACAAGACATCCAAACTATTTTGGTGAAGCATTGATGTGGTGGAGTGTATGGATTGTTTCCATGGCTTCTCTATCCTTAACAAATCTATTTGGCATTGTTGGACCAATTTTTATCACTTACCTTTTACTTTATGTATCAGGAGTACCTTTATTAGAAAAGAAGTATAAAGAAAATGCAGCTTTTCAAGCCTATGCGAAAAAGACTTCTATCTTCTTTCCATTACCACCTAAAAAGTAAATCAAATAATCAAATAAACAAAAAACCAGAAAATATTCTGGTTTTTTTATTTCAATCGATGGTTTAGTTTTTAAACATATTTTTAAACTTAGCCCAATTGGATTCTTTATCCTTTTTTTCAAGCTTTTCTAAATCTTCATAAAGTTTTCTTTCAGCATTTGAAATATTCTTAGGTGTTTTCACCTGTATGATCACTTGTTGATCACCTTTACGCTTAGATCTAACATTGGCCACACCTTTTTCACGCATTCTAAGAATAGTTCCGTGTTCAATTCCTGCTGGAATCTTTAAATCAACATCACCATAAATGGTCGGTATTTCGATACTTGAACCAAGTACTGCTTGAGTAAAGGTAATAGGGACTTCAAGTATTATATCGTCGCCCTGTCTTTGGAAAACCTTGTGTGGTCTAACTCTGAAGTTTAGGAATAAATCACCCTTTTCTCCACCTTTAGTTCCACCAGCTCCATAGCCAGCAACTTTAAGTGACATGTTGTTATCAACACCTGCTGGGATATTGACATCCACAGTTTTTTGATTCTTAACTCTACCCTTACCATTACATGTAGTACAACGTTTTTTAATGATTTTACCTGCACCACCGCATTTTGGACAAACCTGTTGTGTACGCATCGCACCAAACATCGTGCGTTGCTCTACATTGATGAATCCATCACCATGACAACGGTCACAAGCTTCAATATCCTTACTGGATTCTGCGCCTGAGCCATGACAAACATGACATTCTTCATCCACTTCAACTTGAATTGTTTTTTTCGTACCTAAAACAGCATCCATAAAATCAATGGTCATGGTGCGTTCTAGGTCTTCACCGCGTTGTGGTCCATTATAGTTTTGTTGCGTACGAGATCTGCCACCACCACCAAAAAATTGGCTAAAGATATCAGAAAATCCTCCCATATCACCAAAGCCACCAAAGCCTTGACCACCAGCTCCACCAAATGGATTACCTTGATGACCATATTGGTCATATCCAGCTCTCTTTTGTGGATCACTTAATGTATCATAAGCTTCTTGAACTTCTTTAAATTTCGCTTCTGCATCATGTTCTTTTGAAACATCAGGGTGATATTTCTTTGCCAATCCGCGATAAGCTTTTTTTATATCATCATCTGACGCACTCTTTTGAATACCAAGAACGTCATAGTAATCTCTTTTATCTGCCATAACATCAACTCCATAGTTTAAAGTAGGACAAAAGTCCTACTCTATTTTTTTATTTTTCTTCGAATTCTGCATCAACAGTGTTGTCACTGTCTTTATGATTTTGACCTTCTTCAGTACCTTGTTCAGCTTGGTGCTTTTCTTGAGCCTTTTGATATGCCTTGACAGCAACATCCTGAGCATCTTTTTCAAGAGCTTCTTTTCTTGATTTGATTAAGTCAACATCAGTACCATTTAATGCGTCTTCAAGATCTTTAATTAAACCTTGGAGTTTAGTCTTTGTCGATGGATCAACTTCATCCTTTAAATCATCCATTGCTTTATTGGTTTGGAAAATTAAGTTTGAAGCTTCATTTCTAGTATCTGCTTCTTCACGTTTTTGCTTATCTGCTTCTGCTTGTTCTTCAGCTTCCTTAACCATACGCTCAATATCAGCTTTCGATAATGAACCAGTTCCACTAATGGTAATCTTTTGTTCTTTATTTGTACCTAAATCCTTCGCTTTGACCGATACGATACCATTGGCATCAATATCAAATGATACTTCAATTTGTGGTACACCACGTGGTGCTGGTGGAATGCTTCCTAATTGGAAACGACCTAAAGTCTTATTGTCAGCAGCCATACTTCTTTCACCTTGAAGTACATGAATATCTACTGCTGGTTGATTATCAGCTGCAGTCGAAAAGACTTGTGACTTCGATGTAGGAATGGTTGTATTTCTTTCGATTAGTTTAGTAAATACACCACCTAATGTTTCAATACCTAGAGATAATGGTGTAACGTCTAGTAATAATACGTCTTTCACATCACCTGCTAATACTCCACCTTGAATTGCAGCACCCATTGCTACGACTTCATCAGGGTTTACACTCTTATTAGGCTCTTTATTTAATTCTCTCTTCACCATGTCTTGTACAGCTGGAGTACGTGTTGATCCTCCAACCAATAGAACCTGGTCAATATCCTTATGTGTCATTTTAGCATCTGATAAAGCTCTTCTAACTGGTCCAACGCAACGTTCAACTAGACCTGCTGTTAATTCATTAAATTTCGCACGTGTTAAGGTCATTTCTAAATGTAATGGACCTGCAACACCCATTGAAATAAATGGAAGAGATATCTGAGATGAAGTCACTCCTGATAATTCCTTCTTCGCTTTTTCAGCAGCATCTTTTAATCTCTGAAGAGCCATCTTATCTAAGGATAAGTCAACTTTGTTTTCCTTTTTAAATTCTTCTACTAAATATTTAATGATTAAATCATCAAAATCATCTCCACCAAGCTTGTTATCGCCTGATGTTGAAATAACTTCAAATGTACCATCTGCGAGTCTTAAAATCGATACGTCAAATGTTCCTCCACCAAGGTCGAAGACGAGAACAGTTTGTTCCTTATCTGTCTTATCAATACCATAAGCAAGAGCTGCTGCAGTTGGTTCATTGATGATACGCTTAACATCTAAGCCTGCAATCTTACCTGCATCCTTAGTTGCTTGACGTTGAGCATCATTAAAATACGCTGGTACGGTAATAACTGCTTGAGTTACGGTAGCACCTAAGTAGTCTTCAGCTGTTTTCTTCAAGTTTTGAAGAATCATTGCTGAAATTTCTTGTGGGGTATATTTCTTTCCATTAATATCTACACGGTAATTTGCATCACCCATATGACGCTTGATTGAACTTACTGTGTTTGGATTGGTGATTACCTGACGTTTAGCAACGTCACCTACACTAATTTCCTCACCCTTAAATGATACGACTGATGGTGTTGTTCTTCCACCTTCAGCATTTGAGATTACTTTGACTTCTCCACCTTCCATTACGGAAACGCATGAGTTGGTAGTTCCTAAGTCGATACCAATAATTTTATTCGTCTTTGCCATTTTCTTCTTCACTCCATTCGTTAATTTTTACCATTGCTGGTCTAAGTAGTTGATCTTTATATGTATATCCTTTTTGAATAACTTCTAGGTTAATACCATTTGGTTTTTCTTTGTCACTTATCTTTTCAATCGCGTAATGATAATTTGGATTGAATGGTTGATTGAGTGCATCAATTTCTTTTAATCCATCACCAATTAATACATTATAAAGCGAGTCATTAATCATCTTAAATCCGATTAAGAAATTCTTTAGCATCGGATCTTCAGTTGGCATATTAACAACCTTATTCATTTGATCTAACGGATTCAAAATATCTCCTATTAGATTTTTAGATGCATATTTTCTTTCTTGAATGCGCTCAGCGTGAACTCTTTTTTTAAAGTTTTCAAGCTCTGCAGCATTTCTTAACAATTTATCCTTTAACTCATAAACTTCTTTTTCTAGTTTTTCAACTTGTTCCTTATGTTTATTCTTCTTTTCTTTTTTTAACTCGTGGTCATCATGAACTATTTCATCTTCCATGAGCTTTGTTTCTTTT
>JAHIRQ010000063.1 GCA_018818645.1 Bacillota bacterium | reverse complement strand
CTACAGTCTCATGTTGATGTTTTTTCGTTATGGTATCAATGGGAACGATAAACTAGATGATTTTCTACGTTTTACCTCAAAATATGTTGACCGAGTCTATTGGTTAAATGACGAAAATAACGCGAAATGGCGTGTCACTGCATTTCATGGAATCAGTCTTATGATAGCTTCTGCGATTTTGATTTACTTGATTTATGTCGTGATTTCTGTAATCATGCTCTAGTTCGTTAATTTAGTTGTAAATTGAATTTGATTGTGCTAAAATTATTCATGTAAGCGATGAAGAGGAAGAGTAATCATTGATTTGAGTTGAAGAGACAGATTGTTTGGTGCGAAATCTGACCAATGATGATGAAGGTAGCCTTGGAGCTGATCGAGTGAACTCAGAGTAGCTCTATCCGTATGTCTGCGATAAAGACTTTTGAGTGCTGGGAATATTCTCAGAACTAAGGTGGTACCGCGTAAACTTACGTCCTTAGATTTTTCTAAGGATTTTTTTATTTTTTCAGAAGGTGGGTTGATGATATGAAAACATTGGTCACGAAACGCTTAATCTTAAGAGATCTAAGATACTCAGATGTTGAGGACTTTTATAACTATGCTAAAAAACCTAATATTGGTCCTTCAGCAGGCTGGAAACCACACCAATCGATTGATGAGTCGATGAAGATTATTAGGATGATGATTTCAGAAAACGAAGTTTGGGCAATCACTTTGAAGGAAGTTGATCAAGTGATTGGTACCATAGGTCTTCATGTTAGAAACTTTGACAATGCAATCTCTAACCAAAAAGAGATAGGCTATGTCTTAGATGACACCCATTGGGGAAAAGGACTGATGGTAGAAGCTGTTGAAGCAGTCTTAAGATATGCATTTATCGATTTAGAGCTGGATAAGGTGCTATGCGGACATAGTATTCATAATATTCAATCTAAACGCGTTGTAGAAAAATCAAACTTTATCTATACACATAACGAGTTCAGAGATCATTTTGATGGTACTCAAATTGAAATCATGATGTATGAACTTACCAAAGATAACTATCTAGGAGGAAAACATGACAAATCTAAAACCGAAATACGACTTTAAAGAAGTCGAAGCAGGCAGATATGAAATCTGGCTACAAAAAAATTATTTTAAAACAGGTGACTTGAAAAAGGAACCTTTTACGATTGTGATCCCACCACCAAATGTAACAGGTAAGCTACATTTAGGTCACGCTTGGGATAACACCCTTCAAGATATCATTATCAGAAGAAAGAGAATGCAAGGCTTTGATGCCCTCTATTTGCCTGGTATGGACCATGCAGGTATCGCTACACAAGCTAAAGTCGATGAAAGACTTAAAAAACAAGGCGTTTCACGTTACGATCTTGGTCGTGAGGGCTTTTTAAAAACGGCTTGGGATTGGAAGGATGAATATTCACTCCATATCCGTAAACAATGGGCTGCGTTAGGAAATTCTCTAGATTATTCCAAAGAAAAGTTTACCCTAGATCATGATTTGAATGTTGCAGTTAATCATGTATTTGTTACCATGTTTGAAAAGGGACTCATTTATCGAGGAAATCGAATTATTAACTGGGATGTTGAAGCGAAGACTGCTTTATCCAATATTGAAGTTGAACACGTTGAACAAGCTGGTAAGCTTTACTATTTTAGATATCCATTCATAGATGGAAGTGGCTATCTAGTGATTGCAACCACACGTCCTGAAACGATGTTTGCCGATCAAGCACTGATGGTTCACCCCTTAGATCAAAGATATAACTTAGTGGTTGGTAAAAAAGTATTTATTCCTGGAACTGAAGTTGAAATTCCTGTCATCACAGATGAATATGTTGATATGACTTTTGGTACAGGCTGTGTTAAGGTCACTCCAGCACATGATGCAAATGACTTTGAAGTCGGGAAGCGTCACAATCTAGCTCAACCTTTATGTATGGAAGAAGATGGTTTGATGAATGCCATGGCTTTCCAATATGAAGGTATGGAAAGATTTGCCTGCAGAGCTGCACTTATTCAGGATTTAAAGGCTTTGAATTTGGTTGAAAAAATAGAAGATTATGTCAATAACATAGGATTATCAGAAAGAACTGGTGTTGTTGTTGAACCAAGACTTTCACTACAATGGTTTGTTAAAATGGATGAAATCGCTAAAGATTCTTTGGAAAAGTCAACGACTGAGTTTGTACCTTCTAGATTTAAGAAGACATTTGTAAACTGGATGACCGATATTCAAGATTGGTGTATTTCTCGTCAGCTTTGGTGGGGTCACCGGATACCAGCATGGTATAAAGATGATATCGTTAAGGTACAAGTAGACTCTCCAGGAGAAGATTGGGTTCAAGATGAAGATGTTCTAGATACTTGGTTTTCATCTGCATTATGGCCTTTTTCAACCCTTGGCTGGCCAGCAAGCACAAAGGATCTAGAAAGATATTATCCAACAGATGTTTTAGTTACAGGATATGACATTATTTTCTTTTGGGTTGCCAGAATGATTTTCCAAGGTTTAAACTTTACAGGTAAGGATCCCTTCAAGCAAGTTTTAATTCACGGGTTAATCCGTGATAATGAAGGACGTAAGATGAGTAAGTCTTCTGGTAATGGAGTTGATCCAATGGATGTGATTGCTAAATATGGTGTCGACGCATTGCGTTATTTCCTATCAACTAACTCTGCTCCAGGTTCAGATCTTCGTTATGAAGAAGAAAAGGTTGAATCTTCTTGGAACTTTATCAATAAGCTATGGAATATTACAAGATTTATTACCATGAATATTGATGATTTAGATGTTAAGATCAATCCTGAAACCTTAAGAATGCCTGAGAAATGGATTATGTCTAGATTATCAGAGGTGATTAAGGAAGCGGATTATAATTATGATAAGTTTGAATTTGGAGAAGCATCTCGAAGCTTATATAATTTTATATGGGATGAGTTTGCATCCTGGTATGTTGAATTTGCGAAAATCAGCTTACAAAATAAAGAGTGGAGAACAAACACACAAGCAACCCTCTTATATGTCTTAAGAGCCGTTTTAAAGATGATGCACCCATTTATACCTTTCGTGACTGAAAAGCTCTATTTAGAGATATCTAATGAGGAATCCATCATGATTTCTGATTGGCCGAAGGCTGAAATGGTATGCGAACCTGCAATTCGTTATTTCAATGAAGTAATGGATTCAATTACGAAGGTCAGAAATTTAAGAAGTGAAAACAATGTTGCCCCTAGTAAAGTACTAGACATCCATCTAGTTATCGAGGATACTGAATACTTTGAAAAACTCATTCGACAAGAAGTATATTTCAAGAAGTTCTTGAATGCTGAAAAGCTTGTCATTGAAAAGAGTTTTAGTGGAGTAGATGAAACGATATTACTCGTTGGTAAAAAGGTTGTTACTTATGTTTATAAATCAGGTATTATTGATCCTGAAAAGGAAATGGAAGGCTTATTAAAGAGTAAAACTTCTTTAGAAAATGAGATTTTACGTAGTGAAACACTTCTGAATAATCCTTCATTTACTGCAAAAGCACCTGAAGTGAAGTTAAATGCAGAAAAGGAAAAGTACGAGAACTATAAAAAACAATATGAAATCGTATTAGAAAAATTAAAAGACTATGCTAAATAATTTGAACCAAGCGATTGAATGGATTGAAACTAGAATTAAATTTAGACCAAAAACAGATTTAGAGCGTATGAAAAGAGCATATGAGATTCTTGATATAGATTTAAAAGCAATTAAGAAGATACATGTTGCTGGTACCAATGGTAAAGGTTCAGTCTGTAGTTATTTAACACATATATTGATAGAAGCTGGCTATAAGGTGGGTACCTATACCTCACCTTATTTGGTACGCTTCAATGAACGCATTCGTTACCAAATGAATGAAATCGAAGATGATATCCTTTTTGAGTTGATTCTAAGGGTTTATGATTTAAATCTAGTTTACGAAGAAAGATACAAGGAAACCTTAACTTTCTTTGAGCTATTAACATTAATCAGCTTTATCTATTTTGATATGAAAAAAGTAGATGTTATGGTGATGGAAGTAGGACTTGGAGGCTTGCTCGACGCGACAAACGTATTGAGCTATGATTTATCTTTAATTACTTCGATTGGCTTTGATCATATGAAACAACTTGGAAATACATTGGAATTGATTGCATATAATAAGCTTGGAATTTTAGAAGAGGGTAGTCATTTAATCACAACTGTAGATCCCAAACTTCATGGCTATTTTAAGAAATATGTTAAAAATGTAAAAGCAACTGCTGAATACTACACAATGGATGACCTAGAAAGAATCAGTGATATTCCATTAACCTTTAAGGCCTTTAAACATACATATAAACTATCCTTAATCGGAGAGTATCAATTTTTAAACGCTTTATTAGCAATCCAAGGTATACACTATTTATTTCCTGATATCAAAGAGTCTGTGATTAAAAAAGGACTTAAAAAAACAACATGGGCAGGTCGATTGGAAAAAATAGAGGAAAATATTTATTTAGATGGTGCGCATAATACGCATGCAATCGATTCCCTTAAGGAAACTGCATTGCATACCTTTAAGGATTACGAGATTTGGGTCTTATTTTCTGCACTAGGCGATAAGGATGTTACTGGAATGATAGAGCGTGTGAAAAAGTTTGCGAAACGCTTGGTGATTACATCATTTCCAGATTCTAGATTTAATGATTTAAAGGAGTATGCAACTGGTGATACTGAGTATATGGAAAATGCACTTCCTGCACTTCAATTATTAAAAGAAGAGATGGGTAAAAATACGATCTTATTGATCTTTGGATCACTACATTTTGCTGGTTATATCAAATCAAACTATAAAAAATAAGCTTTGGGGGGATTTTTCGTGAATTTAAAGTTGATTCATTATATGAAGTGGATTATGTTTTCGTATTGTATAATCTATTTAAATATTCTATTACTTGCAAGTATAGGTGTCGAATATCAAAACCTATATTTTTTCCTAGCATATATTTTACTGTGTGTCATTGTCTTATTTGATTTCTTGTTAAATCGAAGACTAGGTATGAAAATAGATTTCATCATGATTGGGATCTTATTTGTATCAGCTCTACAAATGTTAATTGCTTTTT